>DASPVJ010000213.1:0-33689 GCA_035622435.1 Xanthobacteraceae bacterium
GAGGCGATCGGTCGGGAGCTTTGCGCCAACGCGCCCTGCGCCGTGGACGCGGCGCTGTTCACCCGCCCGCTGTTTGCCGCGATCGACGGGAACGCCCTGTTCGAGGCGCATCGCGTCGCTGATCGGATCGATGCCGAGCGCTGCGATGCCGTCGCGACGCGCTCCAGGCGGACATGACCTCGGCGCAGGGTAGTGGGCCAGTCAATTGTGGTGCGCCGTTAACGTGGTGTTAACCCGACGCAGCGGAACCGGGGACGGGGAAAGGAGTTGGCCTATATGCCGACGAAAGTGACAGACCGACAATCCGTTCGGCCGCTGAGTCTACGTCATACGGCATCGGCGGTCGCGCGTAATTATGGCGACAAGGGCGCGGTCGTGATTACGTTCGGAGAGGAGGGGGTTAGGATAGGTACAGAGAACCTCACGCCTTCTGAATTGCGTGAGGCTCTATGTACAGCGATTCACTATTCCTACGTATTCGAGAACACGGAACTAGAGGAGCCCGACGAATCTAGCGCCTGATCTTGTCGCTCTTTTCGCGGTTCTCCTCGGTGTGGAGTGGCTGAAGGTTCCGCAGATTGTCGCTGCCGCCCTTGGCGGTTGGGATGATATGGTCGATCTCCCACGCATATTCGCCTTGGGTACCGTAGGACGACCTGCGGATCAGGTTCCCTTCGCTGTCCCGGCGCCACGTGTCCGGGTCGCGTCCTTGAATCTGCCTTCCCTTTTCCCAGACTTGCTGGATCAATTCCTTACTAGCCATTGCCAGTTTCCCTTCTGATTTTTCGCGCGGAATGCGCGGGTCAGGCCGGATATCAAATTGATGGGTCGGCCGTCCATCTAGAAGATATCATTTTGATATGGCAAATTGTTGCACCCGCGTCGCCTCCCATGCCTCAAGTACGTCCACGACGTTGCCGATTTCCCAAAGGTGCTTCGTTACGCCCGCTGCCATGGCTGGCGACATGCGCAAGGTCTTATGTACCCGGACAAAATTGTAATAAAGAAAGTGCAGCGCCATTGCATGCGCGTGATTGTCAATTTTTTTCGAGAACGCATTGGTAAGTCGCGTCATGCGACGCGAGTGCATCCTGATATTCAGATTGTTGCGCTCCGAATAGGACGTACTCACGTGCGCCGGATCGGGATTGCCTTCGATCCGATACTTGACTGCACCAATGCATTCCGCCGGACTGTAGCGTTTCTCGCCTTCTGGAGGGTTGCCGTAAATCTTGACCAACATGGCGTAGTCGATGTCGCCGCCGAAGGCGCCTTCGACCGCCTCAAGATAGGCCTTGTGGCCGTCGCTGGTTAACTGCACGCGATTAGCAAGGCGGGATGCCAGATCGTCCATGAACGCCATCGCATACTCGCTATCGCGACCGCCGACGAGCCATGACGGGACGAGCTTCGTGTCGGCATCGGTCGCAACCCAAAGCCAAGCATCACCATAGGCCAGGTCTTTTCGCTTCGCGTTGGCAACATTCTTTTGCTTCGCACCGACGAATCCCCAAATTTCATTTACCTGGATTCGTTTGGAGTACAAATTGTGAAATACGCGATCTTGATACCAAGCTGCGGCGCGACCTGCATCCTCTACCAGTTTGAGAAGCGTTGTCTTGCTGGCGCCGGTTAGCCTCGATACGGCGCGGATGGCCATGCCTTCACAAAGGGCATGCAGGCAGCGTGCACGAGTTTCTCGATCCAGCCTTTTCATGCTGGCCATTATGCTTGAGCGGTTGGGGAGTGTCAATATCCCCTATCAAAATGATGTGCTAAATTGATGCCTTAAAATGATAGAGGCGGCCCCTGGGGGCGGAGCCGCCTCTCCCCAGCTTGAGCGCGGGTTTATGCTGCTTCCGGTGTCAGTTTCTTCTCCGAAACGACCCACCGGCCTTTATTTTCCCGCGCGATAAGTCGGTAGTGAGCGATCTCATCCTCCAGGTCTGCGATCTCTTCTAGGAGCCCCTTCAGTTCGCCTTTCTCACCTAGGCTTTCCAGGAACATTGCCCGAACGATGGCCTCCGACGAAAGCGGGATTTCGGACTCGCCTCTTTCCCATCTGCCGACCGTAAGTTCCTTGACACCTAAGATTTTAGCGAGGCGTGCTTGTGACAGAAGCAACTCCGAACGGAGAAAGCGAAACTCTTTTGGCGAGAGACGGCGCGGCTCGCGCACAAGCCAAAGCCCGATTGCGTGCTGCAGTCCGTCAATATCATGGATGATTACCGTCTTTCCCTTGTCGGCATACTCGACACCGCCTTCGAGAAAGACGTTATCTAGTCCACTCTCGGTGTAGTGATACGTCTCGTTTCTCCTCATCGGTCCCACTCCTTTCAGATCACCGTGACGACGACGAAGTGGTCCGTCTTGACCGCCACGACGACTTGCACTGTCCTTCCTGCTGCCTTCCTTCTTAATTTGATCCTCCAGTCTCCCCAATGATCGAGCTTCGGCGATCCCACGGGGTTGCCCTTTCTGATGGTTTCGAGCACCTGCCGCATGTTCACCTTCCTCTGTTTGAGGCGAAGCTGAAAATGCGGATGGTCAAACCGCATTCGACGATGTCCGAAGCCCATCGCCCGAATGCGACTGACCAATTGGCCAGCCGTCGGCTTGACCGGGAGACCCGGTAGCGGAGCGACTAAAGCGCCCATTACCCTATCAATATGATAGGATCATGGCGCATGTCAATGGATAAATGGTTAATCGGGTTCCCGCGACCAGCGGGCTTTGGCTGCCTTGCGCGCAATCGCCGCACGCTTCTGGGCAGAAAGCTTTTGTGCCCGGGCCTTGCCGCCCTTGAGGCCGCCACGGCGCCCCAGTGCGACGGCGTGAGGATCGCACGAGCCGGAGGCTTCAGGCGCTTCCTGTGCGTTGCCAGTCGCAAGATCGACCATGTGCCTCGCCCACTGGTTCAGGTCGCGCGGGCGCTTGGGATGCTTTGCGGCCATGATGCGACTATGCGCCGGGCCGCGTCCGATTGCCAGCGGCGCAAGGCGCGCGCTTTAATATGCTGGCCCACTACCCCGCGCCGCGTTCCCGCGGCCGCAAGCGACAAGGTCGCGCCGCTACCCGCTTCAGCCGGCGACCGGCTCGCTCACCTGGTCGGCGTCGGGCACCAAACTCGGTTCATCCGTTGCCGCTTGCCCTTCCCCGCCGGTCGGACACAGCTCCGCGAGCGCCAGATCCGAGAGGCGCTCGGGATCGTGTTCTCCCGATCGGAACCGATCGACGATGACCAGCGCCACTTCGCGGCGTATCTCCTCGGTACGGTCCACGGTCTCGGGAAGAAGCTCCAGCACCCGGTCGAACGCCGTCGCCATCAGGCGGACCGGTTCGGGAACCTCGGGTCGCGCTTCGGAGGACGCCATGACTGCCTCCAGACTTGGGTTGACCAAAGGCCAAATCTGACCCGGTCCGTATGGCAGGTTGATGGCCGGATTCGGCCGCCGGTGGGGCCTTGCTAACGCTTCATTAACCATAATGGTCCCAGCCTCGTGCCGAGCGAAGCGGAGAACGGCCGCATGAACGTGATCACGCTTGCTTCCCGCAAAGGCGGCGCCGGCAAGAGCACGCTGACCGCGCACCTTGCGGCATTCGCCCAACGGCAGGGCCGCCGGTGCCTCCTGCTCGACGCCGACCCGCAGGGTTCGCTCGCGCTGTGGCACTCCCGGCGAAGCGGCGGCGAGCTGCCCCTGCAGTCCGCCGCGCGAGGGATCGAGCGGGCGGTCGCTCAGGCGATGGTCGACGGCTGCGAATGGGTCTTCATCGATACCTCGCCGACCATGTGGGTCGTGGTCGAGGAGGCGATCCGCGCCGCCACCCTGGTCCTCATTCCGGCCCGCCCCGGATTCTTCGACCTTGCCGCCGTGCGCGAAACGGTCGCGGTCGCGCGCAAGCACAACAAGCCCTACGCGGTCGTCATCAACGCCGCCCCGGTGAAGCGCGACGACAAGGAATCGCCGGCGGTTGCGCTGGCGCGCGCCGAACTCGACCGGCTTGCGATCCCGCTGTGGTCGGGCCAGATCAGCCAGCGCGCGGCGTATCTCGTTTCTCTTGCTGCGGGCGGAAGCGCCGGCGAACTTCATCCGGACTCGGCGGCGCGAAATGAGATCGCGCGGCTGTGGTCGGCGGTCGAACGCTCGGTCGCCGCGATCCACGGCGCGCACGCCGCCGCGAGCCCCATGCGCGATCAGGCCGCGTGACGGCCGGGCGTCGTCACGCGGTCTCCAGATAAGGCTCGAACGCGTCGACCGAGACCCTGATCGTCGGGTCGGCGGCGTCGCCCCACAGCTCGCGGCTATCGAACACGACCGTATAGAGCCATTGCGGGTTCTCGCCCCGGCCGATCGCCGCCGTGTCGGGGAAGACGTGGCAGCCGTGCACCAGTTCGACCGTGCCGGCGTGGCCGCGCACGTAGCGCGGCAGACGCGTGTGGGTCGCCGGGTGGATGTTCTTGGCGCGCACGCGGTCGCCCCGCTTGAAGCGGGCGGGCGCCGGCGGCGCGCGGCCGAACGATCCGCGCGTGAGCGAGCCCGGCACCGCGTCCGCCGTCAGCCTGCGCTCGAGCGGGCGCGCCGGCGCGCGCGCGTGACCGGCGGCGATTTCCTCGGAATCGGCGAGCCCCTGCCTGAGCAGGTTGCGCTCCATGCCCAGCGCCCAGCGCTTGTAGTAGGAGACGGTGAGATACACCGCCGGCGGCAGCAGTTCCTGGGCGGCGCGCGACATGTCGATGTTCCAGGCGCCGGCGTAGCCCATGGCCCGCGCCATGGCGAGCACGCGGCCTTCCCACTTTTCATGAAACGGCGGCTCGTCAGGCTCGGGCTCGACCTTGCCGAACCCGTCGACGCCGCCCATGTCGTGGACGCTGTCGGTCACGCCGCCTCCGGGCTCGTGGGAAAGCCGGTGCCGATCATCGAGTCGCGGGTGACGAGCGCCGCCAGTCTCTCCTCGCTCAGGCCGGCGCTGCCGGCCGGCCGCATCGGCAGGACCAGATAGCGCGTTTCCGCGGTCGAATCCCACACGCGGATCTCGGTCGACGCCGGCAGGTCGACGCCGAAGTCGCGCAGCACGCCGCGCGGATCCTTGACCGCGCGCGAGCGGTAGGGCGCCGACTTGTACCAGATCGGCGGCAGCCCGAGCACCTCCCACGGGTAACAGGAGCACAAGGTGCACACGACCATGTTGTGCAGGCGCTCGGTGTTCTCGACCACCACCAGATGATCGCCGACCCTGCTCTCGTAGCCGAGCGAACTCACCGCGGCGCTGCCGTCCGCCAGCAGCCGGCGCTTGAACTCCGCGTCGGTCCACGCCTTGGCGACGACGCGGGCGCCGTTCTGCGGACCGATGCGGGTCTCGTAGGCCTCGACGATCAGGTCGAGGGCGGCGGGATCGATATAGCCCTTCTCGGTGAGAAGCGTCTCGAGGGCGCGGACCCGCAGCTGCATCTCCGAGAGTTCGGACCCGTGGTCGTGATCGTGCGTGCTCATGCCGCGAATATAGGCGAGCCCGGCGCCGCAATCTACCGGCGCGACCGGGCCGTTTTCTTCCGCAATGCCGGCCGATCTCGATTATGATGAGCAACGGATTTCGCCGGGTCCGGAGCGGTATCGAAGCGTTGAAGAAGGGGACAATGCCGTGACGGAAGAAAACGTAACGGTCCAATCGGCGGGCCTGCGGCTGGCAGGCGTGCTCCGCATTCCCGACGGCTTGCCGCCACGCGAGCGACGGGCGGCCTTCCTCGTGCTGCACGGCTTCGGCAGCAACAAGAATTCGCACAACGTGCTGGCGCCGTGCAAAGTGCTCGATGCCCTCGGTTACGTCACCCTGCGCTTCGACATGCGCGGGTGCGGGGAGAGCGAAGGCGAGCCGGGGCGGGTCATCTGCCTCGAGCAGGTCGAGGATACGCGCAACGCGCTCGCGTTTCTCGCCGAACACCCGAGCGTCGATCCCGACCGCGTCGGCGCGATCGGCACGAGCTTCGGCGGCGCCGTCGCGGTCTATGCGGCCGGCATCGACCGGCGCATCGCCGCGGCGATATCCAACGGCGGGTGGGGCGACGGCGAGCGCAAGTTCCGCGGCCAACACGCGTCGCCCGCAGCGTGGGCGCGCTTCACCGCCATGCTGGCGGAGGGCCGCGCGCATCGCGACCGCACCGGCCGCTCGCTGATGGTGCCGCGCTACGACATCGTCCCGATCCCGGTCGAGCTGCGCGACAACCTCGCCCGGCGCTCGGTAGAAATGTTTCCCGCCGGCACCATCCAGATGTTCCCGGCCGAGACGGCGCAGAGCATGTTCGACTTTCGCGCCGACGACGTGGTCGGCGGGATCGCGCCGCGCCCGCTGCTGCTGCTGCACAGCGCCAACGATTCGGTGACCCCGACCGAGCAGTCGATCGAGATGTTCAAGCGCGCCGGCCAGCCGACCGAGCTGCACCTGTTCAGCGACGTCGATCATTTCATGTTCGCGGAAGGCAACGACCGCGTGTGGGGCGTCGTGCGCGACTGGCTGCGGAACTATTTTCCGGCGACGGGCGCGGCGAACGCGCACGCCGGCGTGCGCACGTCCGTCGCCTGAAGGAGCCGGCCGTGAGCGGCTCCCGGATTTTCGTCCGCCACGACGATCTCGCGCGCTTCATCATCGCGGCGTTCGTCGCCAAAGGAATGGCGGCGGACGACGCGGCAACGGTTGCCGATGCGCTGGTGTGGGCCAACCTGCGCGGCGGCGACAGCCATGGCGTCGTGCGGCTGCCGCGTTATGTCGAGGTGATCGCGACCGGCGACATGGACCCGGCCGCGCGGCCGGCCTTCGCGTTCGATTCTCCGACGCGCTTCGTGCTTGACGGCAGGCGCTGCGCCGGCCCGATCGCCATGGCGCAGGCGACCGCGGCCGCGACCGAACGCGCCAAGGCCAACGGCCTGTGCGTCGGACTGGTCCGGCACACGACCCACACCGGCGCCATTGGGCGATATGCCCAGTGGGCGGCCGAACGCGGCGCCATCGCGGTGATCGCGGTCGCCGGCGTGCCGCTCATGGCCTACCACGGCGCGCGCGTGCGCAGTCTGTCGACGAGCCCGCTTGCGATCGGCGTGCCGAGCGGTCGCGATCCGATCGTCCTCGACATGGCGACGAGCGTCGCGGCGCTCGGCCGCCTCGTGCAGGCGCGCGGCGGCACCGCCCCGATCCCGGACGGCTGGGCGCTCGCGGAGGACGGGACGCCGACGACCGATCCCAAGAACGCCGCGATCCCGTTGCCGCTCGGCGGCGCCAAGGGCTCGGGCTTGTCGCTCATGTTCGAATGTCTCGCCGGGCTGCTGGCCGGCGCCCCGGTGCTCGTCCCGGCATTGGGGCCCGAGCGGCGCAGCCGGCATACGCAGAATGCATTCATCCTGGCGATCGACATCGCCGGCTTTCGGGCCCCGGCGGAGTTCGCCGCCGACGCCGACGCGCTGATCGGCCTCATCAAGCGCCTGCCGGTACGGGAAGGATTTGACGAAATCCTGCTGCCGGGCGAGCGCGGCCGGCGCATCGAGGCGGTACGCCGGGCGACCGGAATCCCGATCCCGCCCGCGACCTGGGAGGCCCTGGGCCGCTTGGCAAGGGCCGTGGCGATCGAACTGCCGGCGACGGTTCCCGCACCGAAGCGCGGCGCGTGATGCTGCGAAAGCACCCGAGTGGACTGCCGCAAACGCGTATAAGCTGAGACGGGCCGCCCCGAGAGGGACACGATTGCATGCTTCCGGGATAAGATCGTGCCCGCGCGCGGCCAGAAGGATCGACCAAGGTGGCGCTGATTGCTCTAGAGCATGATGCCGAAAAGTGGGTACCGGTTTTCGGAAAAGCATCATGCTCCAACAATAAGCCAAAGCGGGATGGCGATTCGAAGAAAAGCCATCACGCTTTAGTCCGCGCTCCCGCGGGGGTTGCACTGGCCGTCGCGGCGCTTGCCGCGCTCGCCGTGCCGGCTCAGCCCGCGCGCGCGCAGGGGCGGGTCGAGGCAACCTACCGTGCGACGCTCGCCGGCATTTCGATCGGCACCGGAACCTGGGTCATCGACATCGGCGCCAAACAATACGCCGCGGCGGCGAGCGGCCGCGCCAGCGGCGTCATGCGCGTCATCGTCAGCGGCGAGGGTTCGAGCACGGTACGCGGCGCGATCAAGCAGGGACGCCTGGTCCCGGGCAACTTTGCCGCCAATATTCATTCCTACGAAAGCTACGACGTGCGGATGGAGCTCAACGGCGGCAACGTCAAGGCGTTGACGAACGAGCCGCCGCTGGTCGAGAGCCCGGATCGCGTGCCGCTCACCGAGGCGCACCGCCGCGGCGTCGTCGATCCGATGACGGCCTTTATGATCACCGTGCCGGGCGCCGGCGAGCTGGTCAGCGAGGAAGCTTGTCAGCGCAAGCTGCCGATCTTCGACGGGCGCCAGCGCTTCGACCTCGAGCTCTCGTTCAAACGCATGGAGGTCGTCGAATCCGAGCAAGGCTATCGCGGGCCCGCCGTGGTGTGCACCGCGTCCTATATACCGATCGCGGGTCATCGCCCCGGACGTTACGTCATCCGCTATTTGCAGGAGACGCGCGACATCGAGATTTGGCTGGCGCCGATCGCCGGCACCCGTGTGCTGGTGCCCTACCGTATCTCGATTCCGACCCTGCTCGGCAACGCCATGCTGCAGGCCACGCAGTTCGATACGGAGGCGCAAGTGGCGGCGCCTACGCGCGCTTCGAACCCGCCGGGCCGGCCGCCGCGCGGCTCGTGACAAGGTAACGTCGCAGAAGTTTGACAGCGCGCCTTCCGGAGGCGCGAAATTGGCGACTCAACCTGAATGGGCCTTTCCGACGCGCGGCGAACATTTCCACCGTTTATGAGACATTTCAACGACAAGTCGCCGGCCTCCCATTGTTACCACCGCGATCAACACTTAGTCTGGCCGACGGCTGCCCAATACCACCGGTCGGCTGTCGAGAAAATACGGTGCGTCGAACGCACGAGGCCAGGCAATTGCCAAAAATGAAAATCAAATCGCGAACCAAGGCTCCCGACGCCCGTGACATGGAAGTCGGCCGCCGCATCCGTGCGCAACGTTTGGTGCGCGGCCTGTCGCAAACCGACCTCGGCCGCAGCCTCGGGATCACCTTCCAGCAGGTGCAGAAGTACGAAAAGGGCGCCAATCGGGTCGGGGCCGGCCGTCTGACGCGCATCGCCGAGGTGCTTGGCGTGCCCGTCGCCTTCTTCTTCGGCGACCACAGCGGCTCCGCCAGGAGCGACGACGCGAGCGAGGCGCTCGGCTTCCTCGAGACGTCGGGAGCCGTGCGCCTGGTCAAGGCCTACGCGCAAATCGACGACACCGATGTCCGCCGCGCGTTGGTGGATCTCGCGGAGTCGATTGCCTCCGGGAAGATGTAGGGTCGTCTGCCGATCAGAATTGGCCGAGCGCCGCGCCCAGGCGCTGCCATGCCTTCTCCGCGCCCGGTAACCCGAACCGCAGCCAAGTCGGCGCACCGACAAACCGGCGCACCAGGACTCCGGCGCAGCCGAGATGCTCGAACAGGTTCAGCGCGCGGCTCGTGCGCACCAACCGATAGAGCGAGGTGCCGCCGATTACGTCGAGCCCCGCGCCGACGAGCAAGCGGTCGAGCCGCTGCGCCGACGTCGCGAGGGCACGCCGCGTTGCCGCGATCCACGCCGTGTCGGCAAGCGCTGCAGCCCCGATCGCAGCGGCCGGCCCGGAGACCGGCCACGGTCCGAGGGTCGCGCGCAACCGCGCGGCGGAGTCAGGTGCGGCGAGCGCGAAGCCGAGCCGCAGCCCGGCAAGGCCGAAGAATTTTCCGAACGAGCGCAGCACCACGAGGCCCGCGCCGGCTGCCGCCGCGAGGCTTGCGTCCGCCGGCCCCACGTCCATGAAGGCTTCGTCGACGACGAGGAGCCCGCCGCGCGCCGCGAGCGTGGCGGCGAGGCGACGCAGCGGCTCGACTGCGACCAGGCGGCCGTCCGGGTTGTTGGGATTGACCACCACCGCGAGGTCGGCTTCGGCAAGCCGCGCGAGATCGGCCGTCTCAACGACCGCGTGGCCGGCGAGCGCAGCCGCGCGCGCGTGCTCCGAATAGGTCGGCGCCAGCACCGCCGCGCGCCCCGGCGGCACGAGGGCCGCCGCCAGCGGCAACAGCATCTGGGCGCCGGGCGCCGCAACCACGTGCGCAGCCGACGGCGCGCCATAGGCCTTGGCGGCGATTGCGCCGAGCGCCTCAAGAGCCGCCGGCTCAGGTAGCCGCGCCCACGCGTCCGCTGACAAGGGCGGCACCGGATAGGGTATTGGATTGATCCCGGTCGAGAGGTCGACGAAAGGTTCGGGCGCGCCGGGGAACGTCCGCCGGGCGGCGGCGAGATCGCCCCCGTGATCGTGCGGGGCAATAGCCCAGGCGCCGGGGTCCGATGCCATGGCCATCACGTCCGCCCTGCTGGCGCTCGTCATCGAGGCCGCCCTCGGCTACCCGCCGCCGCTCATCAACGCCATCGGTCATCCGGTGACGTGGATCGGCGCCATCATCGCGGCGCTCGAGCGCCGATTCAACCGGCCGACGGCCGCCGCGGGAAGGCGCCGGACGGCCGGCGTGGTTGCGCTTGCAGCCGTCGTCGCCGGGGCCGGCGCGCTCGCATTCGTCATCGAGACCGCTCTTCTTCGCCTGCCGTTCGGCATGGTCGCGGTCGCCGCATTGGCCAGTACGCTGATCGCCCAGCGCAGCCTGCACGATCACGTGGCGCGCGTCGCCGGCGCGCTCGAGCAAAACGGCCTTGCCGGCGGCCGCGCGGCGGTGGCCCATATCGTCGGGCGGGACCCGGATGCGCTCGACGAGGCGGGCGTGGCGCGCGCCGCCATCGAGAGCCTGGCGGAGAATTTCTCCGACGGCGTCGTGGCGCCGGTCCTGTGGCTCGCGCTCGGCGGCCTCGCCGGCGGCACCGTCTACAAGACGATCAACACCGCCGACAGCATGGTCGGCCACCGCACCGAGCGATTTGCCGCTTTCGGCTGGGCGGCCGCGCGCGTCGACGACCTCGTCAACCTTCCCGCCTCGCGCCTTGCCGCGCTGCTGCTGATCGCCGCCGCGGCGATGACGCCCGGCGCCGCGGCAGCGGCGAGCATGCGCGCGGTGCGCCGCGACGCGCACCGCCACCGGTCTCCCAATGCCGGTTATCCCGAAGCCGCCATGGCAGGGGCGCTCGGCCTCGCGCTTGCCGGACCGCGCATCTACGCCGGCGTGCAAGTCGACGATGCGCGCATGGGCGACGGGCGACGCGACGCGACCGCCGCCGACGTTCGCGCCGCGCTCGCGCTCTATCGCCGCGCCGACGCGCTGCTGATCGCGCTCGTCGCCTTGCTCGCCCTCGTTTTCATCGCGACAGGCTGAGCAAGCGATCGAGATCGACATGGCCGGCGATGTGGGTCGCCAGGCGATCGAGCGTCGATTCGATCAGGTCGTCGTGCGCAATGGCCGCGGTCCCGGCGCGCAGGCGCGCGAGCCAGGCGGCGCGCTGCGCATCGTCGACGAACAGCCCGTGGATGTAGGTGCCCATCGCCCGGCCGTCCGCCGACGTGGCGCCTTCGGCGGCGCCGCCGGGCAGCCACGCGAACGGACGCGCGCAGTCGGGACCTGCGGTGACGCCCGTGTGCATCTCATAACCCTTGAACGGCGCGCCGTCCGCAGTGGTCCCCGAGGCCGGCGCCAGGCGTTTGTCGCCGGCGAGCACCGTGTCGACCGCGAGCAGCCCGAGGCCGTCGACCGCGCCGGGCGGACCTTCGACGCCGTCGGGATCGGCGATGGTGCGCCCCAGCATTTGATATCCGCCGCACAGCCCGAGCACCGTGCCGCCGCGCCGCACGTGCGCACGAATGTCGATGTCGAAGCCCGCCTCGCGCAACGCCTTGAGGTCGGCGATCGTCGCCTTGGAGCCGGGCAGAATCACAAGGTCCGCGTCGCCGGGCAGCGCCGCGTCGCGCTTGACGCGCACCAGTTCGACCGCCGGCTCGGCCGCCAGCGGATCGAGATCGTCGAAGTTCGCGATGCGCGGCAGAATCGGCACCGCAATCTTGACCTTGGCGTCGCGGCGCGCGCGCGCCGGCCGATCGAGCGCCAGCGCATCCTCGGCCGGCAGCAGGTGCGCATCCGCGAAGAAGGGCACCAGGCCGAGCGGCGGCCAGCCGGTCGCGCGCGCGATCGCCTCGAGGCCGTCGTCAAATAAACGGGCGTCGCCGCGAAATTTGTTGACGATGAAGCCGACGATCATCGCCGCGTCCTTCGCCTCGAGCACCGCCTTGGTGCCGACGAGACTCGCGATGACGCCGCCGCGCTCGATGTCGCCGACGAGCACGACCGGCACGTCCGCCGCGCGGGCGAAGCCCATGTTGGCGATGTCGTTGCGGCGCAGGTTGACCTCCGCGGCGCTGCCGGCGCCCTCGACCAGCACGAGGTCGGCGTCGCGCCCGAGCGCGGCGAAACTCTGCAGCACGCGCGGCAACAGGGTCGGCTTCATGTCCTGATAGGCGGCGGCGTGCGCGTTGCACATGACCTTGCCGCACACTACGACCTGGGCGCCGATCTCGGTCTGCGGTTTGAGCAGCACCGGGTTCATGTGCACGCTCGGGGGGACGCGCGCGGCGCGCGCCTGCAGCGCCTGGGCGCGGCCGATCTCGCCGCCGTCCGCGGTCACCGCGGCGTTGTTCGACATGTTTTGCGGCTTGAACGGCCGCACGCGCAGCCCGCGATCGGCAAACGCGCGCGCCAGGCCGGCGACCATCAGCGACTTGCCGACGTCGGAGCCGGTCCCCTGCACCATCAGCGCGCGCGCGGCCATCGTTCAGAACTCGATGCCGGCTTGCGCCTTCACGCCGGCGGCAAAGTGATGCTTGACGAGGTCCATCTCGGTCACGAGGTCGGCGGCCTCGATCAGCGCCGGCTTGGCGTTGCGGCCGGTGACGACGACGTGCAGCCCCGCGCGCCGGCCGGCGAGGGCGGCGACGACGGCATCGAGGTCGAGATAGTCGTAGCGCAGCGCGATATTGAGTTCGTCGAGGATGACGAGGCCGAAGCTGTCGTCGTTCATCAACTCCACCGCCTTGCGCCAGGCCCGCTCCGCCGCGGCGACATCGCGGGCAAGGTCCTGCGTTTCCCAGGTGAAGCCTTCGCCCATCGTGTGCCAGGAGACGCGGTCGCCGAACGCCGCGAACGCGTCGCGCTCGCCGGTGTGCCAGGCACCCTTGATGAACTGCACCACCCCGACCCGGTGGCCGCGGCCGAGCATGCGCAACGCCAGCCCGAACGCCGCCGTCGACTTGCCCTTGCCGGTCCCGGTGTGGACGATCAACAGTCCCTTCTCGACCTTCTTTGCGGCGACCTCCGTGTCCTGCACGGCCTTGCGTTTCTTCATCTTGGCGCGATGCCGCTCGGCGGCCTGACGATCGATCGGCTTCGCCATCACTTCACCTTCACCGGAATGCCGGCAACGAGCAGCACGACCCGATCCGCCGCCGCCGCCAGCCGCTGGTTGAGCCCGCCGGCGGCGTCGCGGAAACGTCGCGCCAACGCGTTGTCCGGGACGATTCCGAGCCCGACTTCGTTGGCGACCAGCACCGTATGGCCGCGGCGTTCGACCAGCGCCCGTTCGAACCGCGCGATCTCGGCGTCGATGTCGACACCGGCAAGCATGACGTTGGTCAGCCATAGGGTGAGGCAATCGACCAGCACCGCTGCGCCTTCGGGCGCACTTGAGAGCGCGCCGGCAAGATCCCGCGGCGCTTCGATCGTCTGCCATCCGGCGCCCCGACGCGCACGATGTTCGGCGATGCGCGCCGCCATCTCCTTGTCGCGCGGCTCGCCGGTCGCGATGTAGAGCCACGGCGCCGGCAGCGCCGTCACCATCGCCTCGGCGTGGCGGCTCTTGCCCGATCGCGCGCCGCCCAGCACGAGCGCGAGCCTGCGCGCGTCACGCGTCTCATCGGTCGGCATCCCGCCGACTATAGCCCGCGTCGGGTTGCCGGCAAGCCGCCCGCGCGATTGCTTTCGATCGGCACGACGGCGCGCGCCCGTCGTTGGTGCGAGCGAGCGCGCAGGCAGCGCCGGCGGACCGGTGTGGCGGCTTGTTCGGTTGGCGAAGTGCGGTTGGCGTCAGTGGCGAAAGCGGCTGCGACCCTTGAGCGCCCGATCGAGGCATTCGATCAGCGTTTCATCGTCGAACGGCTTGCTGAGGAAGCCGATCGCGCCGGCCTCGCGCACGCGCGCTTCGATCCTCTCCTCCGGGAACGCCGTGATGAAGATGATCGGTATCGGGCTTCCGCGCGAAATCAAATGGCTTTGCAGCTCGACCCCGCTCAGGCCGGGCATTTGCACGTCCGTGATCAAACACAGAGTCCGTCCCAATTGATCGGACTGCAGGAAATCCTCGGCCGATGAAAAAGTGGCGGCGTCGAAGCCAAGCGAACGAACGAGTCCGAACATGGCCTCGCGCACGGAGGCGTCATCATCGACGATGGAGATCACGGTTCTATCCCACGGTTTCTTGTTGTCCCTGATTCCCTGGTTAGACAATGCGGCGGGAATACGCCACCGTGCATTTGTAAAGCTTCTATACCGACAAGCCGTAGGGATATTATACTTTGGTTCAGACGCACAGCGAATTCGGATTTGATCTAGGTCAACCTCATGGGATTCCTATGCGATTCCTATATGCCAATTCCCTTACGTCATGCGTTCGCCGATAAGAACATGCGCCACTCGATGACTCCTGAACGTGCCCCGATTGCGCCGGAACGAGACTCCTAAAGCGTGATGGCTTTTCGCCGTCCCGCTTTAGCTTATTGTTGGAGCATGATGTTTTCCGAAAACCGGTACCCACCCCGCATCACGTGCGGGGCAGGCTTTTTCGGCATCATGCTCTAGGACCTCTCCCGCCGAATTCCCAGCACGTCGGCCATTCGCACCAGATCGGCCAGGGATTTCGCGCCCATCTTCCGCATGACGTTGCCGCGATGAACCTTGACGGTGATCTCGCTGACGCCGAGATCGGCGGCGATCTGCTTGTTCATCAGGCCGGCGGTGACGAACGCCATTACCTCCTGCTCGCGCGAGGTCAGCGCCTCGAAATGGGCGCGCAGGTCGCTGACGATGGTTTCGCCTTCGCGCCGCGTGCGGTCGCGTTCGAGGCCGAGCCGCACGGCGTCGAGCAGGTCCTGCTCGCGAAACGGCTTGGTGAGGAACTCGACCGCTCCGGCCTTCATGGCCTTGACGGTCATCGGGATATCGCCGTGCCCGGTAATGAAGACGATGGGGATGCGGATATTCGCCTTAGCCAGTTCGGCCTGAAAGTCGAGCCCGCTCAGGCCGGGCAGCCGCACGTCGAGCACCAGACAGCTCGCCACCTCCGGCCGCCCGAATTGCAGGAAGTCGGCGGCCGAATCGAAAACCTCGACCTTCAGCCCGATCGACCGGAACAGACTGCTGAGCGAGTTGCGCATGGACGCATCGTCGTCGATGACGAAAACGACTTCCTGCGCGTTGTGCCGCTCCTGCATGGTGCGTTACCGGATTGTCGGTCGGAAGAGCCCGTCTGGGCGCGGGTCCGCTATGACCGCCAGGGGACACGGCCCTTTTATCATTGCGGGCCAGCACCCGCCACAGCGCCCCGGCCCGAATGCCGACGCCCGCCCGCCCCGGGCGGCTCACTCGGGCAGAGTGCCAAGCGCGAACGCCGCCCCGAGCAGCAGGCTCGGGCGCAGTCCCATCGCACTGAACCACCTGTCGAAGATCTTAAGATTGTCCCCGCGGCGATAGATGTCCGCGAGTGCGCTGTTGACGGCAAGGCGCATGGCCCAGTCCCCGCGCGGCAAGGTGATGGCGTAAGGCTCGAACGACAGATCGTCTGGGAGCATGGCGAGCGCGTGCGGGTCCTTGACCCTGGCGCCGGCGAGCAGGAGCTTGTCGCTCGCGAAGGCGTCGACCCGCCCCTCCTCGAGCGCGGCGATCCCCTCCTCCCGATCGCGGACCGGCACCACCGTGGCGCTGATTTGCCGGCGCTGGAGCTGATCGGTCACCGCCCGTTCGTTGGTGGTCCCGGCGATCACGGCGATCTTGCGCCCGGCGAGGTCGCCGACGCGGCTGATCCCCGCGCGGGCCTTGACCAGAAGCCCGGTGCTCTCGACGAATACGATGCTGGAAAAGTCCACCTCCATCATCCGCCGCAGTGTCACCGTGGTGGACCCGCATTCCATGTCGGCGGAGCCATCGGCGACCGCCGCGAGCCGATTGGTCACGTCGACGCGAACCCATTGGATCTCGAGTTGTTCCAGTCCCAGTTGGCGTGCAAGCGACTTCGCCACCAACCGGCACAGATCGATGGTGTACCCGGCCGGCTCCCCCTGATCGTCGACGAACGAGAACGGGTTTGAGTCGAACCGATAGGCGATCTTGACGACCTTGGTGTCGCCGATCCTGATCAGGCGGCCTTGCCCCGTCTGCGCCGAGACCAAGCCGGCGCCGAGCACGAAAGCGACAAACGCGACGGCCGTGCGCAATATCATGGTTCCTCCCTGAAGCGGCCTGGATTCGCAGCAATCGCCGACGGATTCTTGTACCGGTCCGATCGACGCGGTTCAAACCGCGCCGGGCCGGCGCTCACCCCGACCGACGATCGGCTCACGCGGCCGTGATCGCGCGGCCGATGCCGGCAGCCCAGCGCCCCCGGTCGCGCGGAGCGCGCCGGTCATCCCAACGCCGAGGCCGGACTAAACCTAAGTATGGGTTCTCGATCTCTTATGGTGGCGCACTCTTACCTACGTACAATGGAGAACTTGTTTAACTTCGTTAATTTTCGCTCCAATCACTAAAGAAAATGCAGGGAGCGTACATGTTCAGGCTGGTGGCCTTCGTTATGGCCGCGGCGATTGTCGCAGGTGTCGCAACCTTCGTCCTCGTGGCGACGCCCGAGGTCGAGGCGAGCGCTCCGAGGGCGGCGATCAAGGGCGACCGGCTCGATATCCGGCCGGTTCGTACCGGCCCGGTCCGGGGCGCCTGCATGCAGCGGGCTTGGCCTGTCTACGAGTCAGAGTGTCGGCTCAACCACGTGGTCGAGTTGCCCGGGGGGTCGGGCGTTCGCGCGTGAAATTTCGAGGGAAGGTTTGAACCATTTGGCCGCTTGCGGCGACCAATAGGCAAATAACAGGGGGACGTGATGACCTATTTTTCCCATGCCGTGAGTCGCACGGCGTTTGCGGTTGCCGCCGCCGGCGTGCTGTGGAGCACGCCTGCTTTTGCCGATCCGCTGGCGTTGTTCGACCCGATCTTCCACCCCACCAGCGCTTTCGACCAGATGCTGCGCGACCGCAACTCCGGGGCCGCCGATCCGGTCCTGCGCAGTAACGCGCCCGTGAACACTGACCCGGCCGGCTCGGCCGACATGCCTGCAAATCTGCGCCGGCAGACGGTCGCCTATCCCACCAGCGAGGCGCCCGGCACCATCGTGATCGATACCCCGCACACCTACCTCTACCTGGTGCTGGGCGGCGGCAAGGCCCTGCGCTACGGCATCGGCGTCGGGCGTGAAGGCTTCACTTGGTCAGGCACCCAGGCCATTTCGCGCAAGCAGGAGTGGCCGGACTGGATCCCGCCCGCCGAGATGCTGCAGCGCCAGCCTTACCTGCCGCGCTTCATGGCCGGCGGCCCGGGCAACCCGCTCGGAGCCCGAGCCATGTACCTCGGCAACACCGTTTACCGCATCCACGGCACCAACGCGCCTGACACCATCGGCCACCAAGTGTCGAGCGGCTGCATCCGCATGCTCAACGAGGACGTAACCGACCTGTACGGCCGGGTGAACGTCGGCACCAAGGTCGTGGTCCTGCCGATGGGATCGCGCCATGAGCCGGCCGCCGTCCGGACGCGGTCTGCCCCGTCCGCCGCCATCGTGCCTCCCTCGCAGCCGGCTGCCCCGGCGCCGAGGACTTTCGTGACCTCGAACAGCGCGCGGGCTTTCGGGCTCTATTGAGCCCGAGACCCGCTCGACTGTCCGCGGAGAAAGTCGAACCGAGGATACGTATATGAACCACTCGCTGCTGAGCGCCGACCGTGGGACCCACGTGAAGATCGTGGTTGTTGCTCTCGTGGGCGCGCTTGCCGTGGTCATTGCCGGAATCAGCGCCCACGTCAGCGACGCGGGCAACATGACCGCTGCCGTCAAGGCGAACGGTCCTGTGGTGAAGGCGGGCGCGCCCGCCGTCTACTCGAACCGCGACGGATCCGCCACCCAATGACGGGAACGTCGAAGCATCGGGAGCGTTAACCGACGAAGGACAATCCGGTTCGCCGTCAGAGGGAACGCAGTCAAAATGAAAGGCCTCGTCAGTCGTCTTTCGCGTGAGGATTCGCTCATGGCCTACATTCCGGAACATGCCCGCCTGCTCGGACTGGAATCCACGGATTGGCTGGTGCTGCTTGTGGGTATTGCGCTTGCAGGGCTTCTCACGGTTGCACTGGAGTTCTGATGGACGCAACATGAACACTGATCGCTTGAGCTGCCCCCCCATTTCACTCTAGCGATCAGGGCCCCGGGGCCCCGTCCCCCCCTTCCCCCCGACCCCGGGGCCACTTTTCCGAGCGCCGCCCGCGCGAGCGAGGCGGCGCTCGCGCATTTTCACGCCCGCGGCCGCATGATACCTTTTGTCGCGGTATGCGGCTGCGGACGATCGGAGGCAGAAGCGTGCTGACGCGGAGCGTGATCGCAGCGGGGCTCGGTGCGATGTTGTGCGGATTGGCGCCGAGCGCGAGCGTGGCGGCTTTCGCCGTCCACCCCGACGCCCTCCGCCAGTTAGCCGCGCCTCTCGGCGCGGTCGACACGGCCAGGTGCTGCCGGTGGGGTCCGCGCGGATGGTATGACACGTGGCGCAATTGTCACTATTGCGGGTGGGGGCGGCGCCATCCGTGCAGGCGGCTCGGTGCATAGCGCGGTTTGGCCCTCGTCCGATTGCCAAGCCTTCCCGACTCCGGTCCGCAACCACGCCGATGCGATGATCGACTATCACGCTCTCATCCTGCGCACGGTTGCGGGGCTCGACCCGAATACGGAGGAGACCCGTCGCGCGGTCTATGAGCGCACACGCACCGCTCTGGCGAACCATTTGCACGCGCTCGATCCGCCCCTTTCCGAAACGGAACGAATGCACCAGCGGCTCGCGCTGGAAGAGGCGTTTCGCCGGGTCGAGGCGGAGGTGGAGAAGGCGGCGCAATCCGGCCGCCCGTTTCCCGAGTTCGCCCACGCGCTCTTCGTTGCCGGCAGCCTGCGTAAGCTCGCCGACCGGCTCGACCATACCTCCTACGGCGCCCGAATTTCGCTCGGCCACGACGGCGCGTTCAATCTCGCGTTGCCGACGACGCCCGCGGACGAAGCCACCACGACCGTTCCCTTCTTCGAGCATCGCCTGTCGGAGATCAGGCGCAACGCCGAAGCGCTCGACGTGCTTGCCGCGCCGATGGCGCAACAGCCCGGCTGGCACGGGCTGGCGCACGCAGCCCGACTGACGCGCAATCTCCTCAACGCGCCGGCCACGGAGGTGGCGCGCGAGGTGGCGCACCTGTGGATTCTCTCCACGTGCCTTGCCGCCCACATCGAACGCAGCGAAGACGCGCGTGCGAGCCACGTCGGATTGACGGGGCCACTCGACCCGATCCTGCTGCAAGTGCTCCGCGAGTTCGTGTTCGTCGCCGGACCCTGGGTGCGGCGGTTTCCGAGCGCTCGCGCGCTCGACGATGCGGCACGCGAGCATGATTGCGCGGTCGACGCCGTCGAGCCGGCGATCGAGTTTTTCCGACGCACGCGGGAGGCGGCCCTCGTGCGTGACGACGACGCGCGGGCGGTGTGGATCGCGCTGGATGCGGGTCGCGGGGTTTCGGTCCCGGCCGCCAAGGCCCGCAGCTGGGCGGTGGCAACGGTGGGCAACATCGCCGTTGCGATGGTCAAGGAGTTGGCGACCGGCCCGGACCGCGCCGAAGGTGAGCCTGCCGCAGATGCCGCGGCGCCGGCCGGTGCGACTCGGCCGATCGAGAGCGTCGTCCTCGACAGCGAACGCGAGCTATTGAGCGTTCTGGCGCGCCTGTCGGACGACGACGGCGCCGCCTTGCGGGATGCGTTCGCCGCGCTCAGGCAGACGACGGGCGACGCGGGACAGGCGACGGATCGCTGAGGCGCCGTCGCCTCTTTCGTCCGTCGTTACACGAGGTCGTCACTTCACCCGCTGCCAGGTCTCGCCCTTGCAGATCATCCCCAAGACGCAGCCTTTGAGGTTGAGGGCGTTGGGTCCTTCGAGCGTGACCACGCCGGAGTAGGTCTTGCCGTCCTCCGTATTCAAAAGGTCGCCGCGCCATTCGTTGTCGCTCGTCTTGTCGGCCCCGTTCATGATGATCGTGCCGATCTCGCCTTTGCGGCTCTGATCCTTGACGGCAACGATTTTGGCGCAGAGCTTGCCGCCGCAATTGTAGAAATTGACTTGCGTCCCGGTCGACGGACGCAGCCAGGTGCCGTAAGGGTCGTCGGCCCGGGCGCCGGCGACACAGGCGCCCGCGAGCCCGGCCGCGAGGATGATCCTCGTCAGCACGCGGTTCGTTTTCGCACCGACCCGCGCGGATCGGAGATGGTGATGGGCGGGCCCATGCTGGACTGGTTCCGGCTTGCTCATTGCGGTTGTCCTCGTCTGCCGAGTGTGCGACCGGCGCGAGGATGCAACTTTCCGCCGCCGCCGCCAAGCTCGATCGGTTGCGCTGCAGCCGTTCTCCGTCGAAGGCCGGATCGCCATCAGCCCGCCCTCGGCATCGCCAACCTGCAACTCGCGCCGGGACCGTAATGCCCGCTCGCGCGCAATGCCGCGCTACTGACGCCGCGCGGTCCGCAGCATGGCGATCGGCTCGCGTGCTCCCGGCGCAGCGGTGCCTTCGCGGTCGGGACGAGTGACCGGCTCCGGGCCCACCTTTTCTTCTTTCTTTCGCTGGCTTTGGTTCGGCACTGTGAATTGAAAAACCGACCCGTAATCGGCCCCGGGGGAAACCCACAAACGTCCGTCATGCGCTTCGATGATCGAGCGGCAAATCGACAAACCCATGCCGATGCCGTGCGGTTTCGTGGTGAAGAAGGCGTTGAAGATGCGGTCGATGTTCTCCAGGCCGATGCCCGGCCCGGAGTCCTCCACGCGAATGAGAATCTGATTGTTCTTGTCGAGTTCGGTGGCGAGCCGCAGCAACCGGGGACGAGTTTCGACGGCCTCCATCGCTTCCACTGCATTCATGATCAGGTTCACGATGACCTGCTGCAACTGGACCCGATTGCCCGACACTTCCGGCAGAACGTCGAGGAGGTCGGCCTGCACGATAATCCGGTGCGCCCGCAGCTCGCCCTCCAGCAGCGCGAGGACCTCGCGGATGACGCCGTTGAGATCCACCTGCGCCCGCTTGCCGCTGTCCTTTTCGAACATCGCGCGCACGCTGCCGAGCACCTGACCGGCGCGGTGGCCGTCGGCGACGATGCGCTGGAAGGCCGCGCGCGCCTCGTCGAAATCGGGCGTCATTCTCCCGAGCCAGCGCAGGCCGGCATTGGCATTGGTGACCATCGCGGCCAGCGGTTGCTTTATCTCGTGGGCGAGCGAAGCCGACAGTTCGCCGGCGGTGGCCATCCGGTTCACGTGCGCCAATTCCGACATGCGCCGGCGCGCGAGCGCCTCGGCGTTGCGGCGGCGCCGATGCTCGAACAAAAGGACCGTGATCAGCGTCGCCTGCAACAGCAGGGTCGTCGCGACCAGGATGATTTGCCAGCGGTACATGTCCCACAGGGATCTTTCGCGGAAGCGGACCTCGCTGCCGGGCGGCAGAACATTCTCGCTGATGCTCCAGGCGCGCAGCTCCCGCCAGTCGTAGACCGGCCGCCCCGGGCCCAGCGGCTGCGTTTCGATGCTCGCCGGCGCTTCGCCTTGGAGGATACGCATGGCGACGCTGGCGGCCCGGCGGCCCAGCTCGTTGCTGGAAACGGCAGGGCCGCCGACGACGCCGCGGCCGAGGAGATTCTCGAAGGTGCCGAAGATCGGCGCGCTGGTGACGCCGCGGAGGGTCTCCAACGCCCGCCCCTGTTCGATCGGGACACCCGCCACGTCCACTTGCAGCGGCGCGAAGAAGATTGCGAACCAGGGCGGAAGCGTCGCCACGAGCTTCTGCAACTCGTTAAATGAAAGCTTGTTCAACCAGACGAACTTGACCCGGCCGGCGAGCGGCTGGAAGTCCCGCCGCAAGTCCTCCAGCCACGCCTGGTCTGGATCGGAATTGCCGGTGACGACGGCGATGTCGACGGTCTGCGGCCGCAGCCGCAGAATGTTGTCCACGACCGCGGGCAGATCGAGCCGATAAGCGACGACGGCGTCGTTGGCGGTGACCGCGGCGCCCTGCATCGCGCGCAAATCCATGGCCACGAACAGCATCGGCGCGGAGCCGAACAGCCGCTCGCGATAGCGCAACGCGAAGCGAGCGGCCGGTGCGCCGACCGGCACGATCAAATCGAGACGCCGCCCGGCGAAGAGCGCCCGCAGATAGTCGACGAACGGGCCCTCCTCCTCGGCTCCGCTGAAGCGCGCAGTCTCGAGAGAGATTTCGTAGTAGTCCACCGGATCGGTCGATTGCCTGATCAGTTCCTCGCGGAACCGTCCAGATACATCCGCGAATGGCGCAAAATCGCGGCCGAGCGAATGGAGAAGAAGAACGCGCTTGGGCTCGGCGTTCGCCGGGCCGAGTGTCGCCAGGATGAGGAAAGCCGCGCTCGCGCAGCCGACCAGCGCCCAGCCCGACTTGCGCCGGTTCCGCGGCGCGCGGCGGCGCGACCGCGCTGGTTCCATCACCGCCAGCTTGCCGTCCGCGCCGGTCCCAGCCCCTCGTCCATCGTCCCTAATGAGTTTTACTCCGATCGAACCGGTGCGGCTGCATCCCCTTCGATTGGGCACACGCTCTCCCGACACGCGAACTCAATCTAAAGCACGGCGCGCTTTATGCCAATCGACGCCGCGCCGCAATGGTCCAATGCGTTGGGACGTCTAGGGTTATGCGATTCTCGCCGGTCTCCCAACGCCAATAGGCCGCGCGGTCACAATCGGCTATGCTTCAGGCGAAAGCCGTGCGAACGTTGGCCGGCACGCCTGCTGCGTGGTCGCGGCTCGTGCGGCGAGGATCGCCATGGCCGGCACGACGAGGCGACGCGATTGGCTGTTCGCTTCGCTGCGCGACTACAACCCGGCCTGGCTGTCCGGCGATCTCGTCGCCGCCACGACGCTGGCCGCCATTGCCATCCCCGAACAGCTGGCGACGGCGCGGCTCGCCGGCATGCCGCCCATGTCCGGGCTGTTCGCCTTTGCGGCCGGCACCTTCGGCTTTGCTGCCTTTGGCGCCAACCGCTTCATCTCCGTCGGCGCAGATTCCACCATCGCGCCCATCATGGCCGGCGCGCTCGTTGCCCTGGCCGTGCCCGGCGTCGTGCAATACGGCACCATGGCGGCCCTGCTGGCGCTGCTTGCCGGGCTCATTCTGGTGCTCGCACGCATCGTGCGCGCCGGCTGGATCGCGGACCTTCTTTCCATCCCGGTGACGACCGGATTTCTCGCCGGCATCTCGATTCACATCATCGTCGGGCAGTTGCCCTCGATCATGGGCATCGACGCCATCCATGGAAACCTGATGGAGCGACTGGCCGACGTCGTCGGCCGGGCGCGCCATTTCCATGCTTTCCCGCTGGCGATCGGCGTCGGCGTATTGATGCTCAGTCAGATCGCCGAGCGCTGGAATCCGCGCATCCCCGGCGCACTGATCGGCCTCGTCGTCAGCGCGCTGGCGGTCAAGCTGCTCGCGCTCGATCAGCACGGCGTCGCGGTGCTCGGCGCGCTCCCGATCGCGCCGCCCGCCTTGACGCTCACGCTGCCGAGTTGGGACGACCTGACCCAATTGCTCCCGGCGGCACTGATCGTGGCGCTCGTGTGCATGATGCAGACGGCGGCGGTGGCGCGGTCGTTTCCTTCCGATCCAGCCGGCAACGAGGACGTCAGCGGCGATTTCGCCGGCATCGGCGCCGGCTGCATATTGGCGGCGCTTTTCGGCGCGTTCGCGGTCAACTCCAGCCCGCCGCGCACCGCAGTGGTGCACGAATCCGGCGGGCGGTCGCAGCTCTCGGGGCTATTCGCCATCGCCATCGTGTCGGCGATCGTGCTGGTGGCTTCGAGCGCATTCGCGTTCGTGCCGGAGGCGGCGCTGAGCGGCGTCCTGGTCTTCATCGCGATGCGCATTTTCCGCGTTGCGACCATGCGGCAGATTTACCGCAAGGGCGAGTGGGAAATCCTGATCGTCGTTGCCAGCGCCGCGCTCGTCGTGCTTCTGCCGATCGAAACCGGCGTGACTTTGAGCATCGTGCTGTCGCTGCTGCACGGCGTCTACATCATCGCGCGCCCGGACATCGCCGAGCTGTCGCGGATCCCGGGCACGACCATTTGGTGGACGCAGGGAAAGGGAACGCCAGAGGAGCACGAACCGGGCGTCCTGGTGATTGCGCCGAGCGCGCCGATCTATTTCGTCAATGCCACCTATCTACGTGCCCGGCTGATGAACGCGATCGCCGCGCAGCAGGAACCCTGCCACTATGTGGTGATCGAAGCACACGGCGTGATCGACATCGATTTTACCGGCTCGCTGATTCTGCAACAGGTCATTGCCGAGTTGCGCGGACGTGACATCGACGTGGCGATCGCGCGCATGAGTTCGGAGCGGGCGCAGGAGGCGGCCAGAAAGACCGGCTTGCTCGACGCGCTGGGCGAAGATCACCTGTTCCGTTCGGTCGAAGAGGCGATCCGCAAACGGCCGGCCTGATCCCTGGGCGCGGAGCGATCTCGTGCGCTCGCGCGTGGAGCTGATCGCGCGCATTCGGCGCGGCGACGCGTCGTCAATAGCCCGGGTAACCGTCGTAGGTGGAGCGCACGTACGGATAGAGGACCGGATAGTACGGATCCGGCGGCACCAACGGCCGTCCATAGACAATCGCCGGGCCGACATAGACAGGCGGCGTGTAGTAGACCGGCGGCGCGTAGTAAACGTAGGGTGGGTAGTAGGAGGCGCCGTAGAACTGGCTCACCGCCGACCCAGCCGGGGCCCCTACGGCCCAGGGCCCGTTGATCCACCCGCCGTAGCCGCGATCGTAATAGCCGACCGCGGCCACATGATCGGGCGCGGCCGCCCTCACGGCGGCGGTGCTCGACGGCACCGGCACGGCCGACGCGCGGTCGGCGCCGCCGAGCGCAATCGCCCCGGCTACGACAGCGGCCACGGAATATCTGGCGAAGCTTGCTGCACGCATGGCCGTTCTCCCGCGGTTCGTGCGTCCTTCTTTCTTCGACATTGTGACATCGGCCACAACGCCATGCACTCGATCCGCGTCGCAGCGACGCGCGAATGTCGTTATTAAGGTTGATTTTCGCTGGAGAAATTGGCCGCGATTTCCTGCAACGTTTCCTTCGGCTCAAACGTCGGCCCGATCGTAGACGTGCGACACGGAGCGCTTGCACCCGACGGGCGCCCGCGAATTCACCTCTTCCCGCCCTCGATGACCTTCAGCCAGCCCGCGACCGTGGGGCTGTCGGGATCATCCGGCGCCGGCGCGGTCCGCAACATGTGAACGAAAAGACCGAGGATGTGGCAAATGCCACGATTGGTGTCGTCGTGCCACGGACTGTTCTCCTTCGCCGGATCGGAAATTATTCTCACGGAGTCGTTCAACGTGCGCTCGGTCTCCTCGATGGTGATCAGCCCGCGCTTCGCAAGCGAATGATGCATCGAATAAAGAATGAGGAGCGGGCCGAGGGAGAGCGCCTCTTCGGTCAAGTATTCCGATCGATCCATGTCCCTTGCGCTCCTTGCCTGCGCCGCGGATGTCGCGTCTCTGCTCCGCCTCACCATCCCATGTCGAACGGCCGGGGCGGGTCGTGTCGCACGACGTTGCCGTAATGGGCCTCGGCAAAAATCTCCCGACCCCGTCGCAGCCGCACGGTCGATTTCGGCGCCAGCGTAAGCACCGCCGCGAACCTTGCCTCGGCCTCCCGCAGTCCCTCGATCGGCCCGCCGACGCGGCCGAACTCTGAATTGCGCAATATGCTGCGCTCCACGAAAAACATCTCGTGCAATTCGCTCACATTGCCCCCGTTTAAGCCGCCGCGCACACCCGCCGGCGTCGTCGGAATAGACCCGCATCGACCCGACCGGCCGAACAGCAATGCACTTGAGTTGCCTTAGCCCGGCTTATATGGGCTGGGCAAATTTTCATAAAAGCGCGCCGATAGCGCTGAAACCGCCGGCGGCTTGTTACGTTCATGTCGGAGCAGCCGGATTTCCCTTTTGCGCAAAGCGTTTCAAATTGAATGCGACAGGAAAGCTCCCGATTAAGCGTTTGCACGTAGCCTCCCGCGAATGTCGGCTTTGACGGCATCGGCCGCAGACGCGCGTATGGAAGAACAGAGGCAAGAGCCGCGCCGTTCACTCTCCTGCGTTGCGCACATAACGTCGATCGAAGGAACCGCGCACTGGGACTGTACGGTGGTGGATATTTCATCCGACGGAATCCGCCTCCAGCTCGAACAAGCGGAGGCCGTCCCTGAAGAATTTAAATTATCGTTGACGAGGAGCCGACGGCTGTGGCGCAGTTGCAAGGTCGTATGGCGGAGGGATGGCGAGATCGGCGCTCGCTACCTCGAGCGCACAGCGCGGTGACGACTCGCGGTCGCGAACTTCCGGCGCCGACATCCGGTTCGTCAAATTCGACGCGGCCGGCGACGGGTCGATGCCGCTTCCGGCCCCTGCCACGCGTGGTCAAACGAGGCGCTTTGCATGCATCGTTCCCGCCGAGCGGTCTTCGTCTGTTGCGATGGGCTGGGGCGCAATTGGGTGACGCCGGCGCTGACCCCGGTCCTTCACGAGATCGCGAGCCGAAGTCTTTGCTGCGTCGAGCACCGGGCGATTTTCCCCTCCGCGACGCGCGCTTCCGCCGCCTCGGTTGCAACCGGCTGCTATCCCCGCCGGCATGGCCTCCACGGCAATCGCATGGGATTGATCGAGGACGGGAAGATTACGGTCTACGATGTCGGTCATCCGCTTTTCCGAACGCAAATGCGCGCAGCCACGGGCGGTACGTTGCGCGTGCCCACGCTCGCACAGCGCGTTGCCGATTCGGGCGGCTTCGTCGCCTTCTCCAACGTTTCGCCCGGCGCCGCCTATTTTCTCGATCCGGAGAATTTCGGGTTTGTCTATCATCGCGCGGGCTCCTACGCCCCGGGAGGTCGGCTCATCGAAGGCGCGGACGCGCTCAACGTCAGCCATGACCTCGCCGGCGATTGGGCCATGACGCGGCGGTTTTGTTCGCAGATTCTCTGCGAGCGGCAGCCGAGCGTATCCGTATTATGGTTGGCCAATCCGGACCATGTCCTTCATGGGGCGCCGCTCGGCTCTGCCGAACATCACGATGCACTTCGGGCGACCGAGCGATGCGTCCGCGCGGTGATTGAAACCGTCGAACGCCTGCGTGGGGCCGGAGAGACGATTCTGCTTCTGATCGGCTCGGATCACGGTCAGGAAACGATCGGCGACCGGATCGCGATCGAGGAGTGGTTCGAATCGCGCGGCCTCGGCGCCGACCTCGCGAGCGGGCAGATCGCCGTGGCCACCCAGGGCACCGCCGCCCTCCTTTACGCCACCCAGGAACGCCGCACCGCTCTGCTCGACGTGCTTGAGGCCATGCGACGCGAACCTTGGGCGGGGGAGATCCTCGCGGAAGAACGTCTCGCCCAGTTGCATCACGCCGCATCGGGCGGGGTGATCGCCGCCGTCAACATGGCGCGGCGAGACGATGCGAATGCCTATGGCATCCGCGGCGTTCGTTGGGTTGCCGCCGGTACAGGGGGCCAAAATCCGATCGGATGCGGACAGCATGGGGGCTGGGGCGCGGATGAGACCCGACCTTTCTTGGTGCTCAACGGACCGGATATTCCTCCCGGCGTGCACGCCGGCCGCACGAGCCTCGTCGACATCGCGCCGACGATCCTCTCCTTTCTCGGCCTCCCGACGAGTGATCTCGACGGCAGGCCGCTTGCAGACTTCGACCAGGGGCGACAGGCGCTCTAATAAGCGCGCGCGATCATGAGATGCTGGCGGCTGACAAGCGTCAGGAGAATGGCGAGATTGAGCAGGTTGACCGCGATGCCGGCCGTAAAGGCCGGGCCGTAGTAGCCGAAGTGGTCGTACAGGATCCCGGCAAGCCAGCCGCCGCTCGCCATGCCGCAGCCGCTGCACAACAGCAGCGTCGGGATGCGCCAGGCCGCCTCGGCGGGAGGAAACAATTGACGCCCGGCGAGCACCGTCGCGGGAATCATCCCGCTGAAGCCCAGGCCGAACGCCGCCGCGACCGTAAACAGGCCGACCTCGTCCTGGGTGAATAGGAAAAAGCTCATGGTCGTCGCCTGGGCGACCGACCCCAGGAGCGCCGTCTGCAGGCCGCCGATGCGGTCGGCGATCAGCCCCCAAATCTGGCGGCACAGAAAGGCGGTTCCCAGCAGCACCGACAGCATGGCGGCGCCGTGCACCTTGCTGATGCCGAGATCGCTGCAAAAGGCGACCAGATGGGTCTGCGGCATCGACATCGGCACGCAACACAGGAAAATGGCGGCGGCAAGCGCCGCGAACACCAGCCTGGGCGGCCAGCCGAGCACGCTGTCGGTCCGGTGTACCGCATAACGGGGTACGTTAACCGGCGCGTATTCCGGCGGCGCGCGCAGAAAGACGGCGGCGAGGAGCACGATCAAAGCCAGTTCGAAAATGCCGAACCACATCATCGCCTGGCGCCACCCCGCGTAGGCGATCGCGCGCTCGAAGATCGGCGGCCACAGCGCGCCGGCGAGGTAGGTTCCGCTGGCGATGAGCGCCAACGCCGATCCTCGCCGCCGCTCGAACAACTTGCTGATGTAGACGTAGAGCGGAGCGTTGATGCCGGACAGCCCGATCAGCCCGACGAACAGGCCGTAGCCGATGTAGAGCGGCCACCTCGGCCCCAATGTCGCCAACGTCAGGCCGACGGCGATCATCGCGGAACCGAACATCACCGTCCAGCGTACCCCGACGCGCTCGGCGATCCACCCCATCCCGATGCCGCCGAAGGCGGCGCCGAACCAAGCGAGCGCCACGGCGAGCGCCGGCACCGAGCGTGCGCCATCCGCCTCCGCCGCGATGTCTTTGAGCGCCACCGCCGCCATCCACGGCGCGCCGAACGCCGTGCCGAGGACGAGCAAGCTGACCGCGGCGACGGTCCAGGACGACCTCGAATCGACGAGGCGGGCGGCAGGCTGATGCATGGCGACGAACCCGGCGTTGGCATCCCTTTTACAGCGCGCCGCCGCCCGGGCCTATTCGGAATGAAAATGGCTGCCCTCACGAATCCGGAGGGCCGGTCGATCGGCCGTTGAAATGGGCGGCGCGCGCCCGCATCATGATCGAAGAGATATCGCGCAAAACCAGGGGAGGTAGCGATGGCGACGGGAGCCGCAAAGCTCACCCAGTTCTTTACCCAGACCACCTCGACGCCCGACAAGACTTTCGCCATCGCCTGCCTGCAATTGTGCGAGGTGAGCTATCTGCCGTTTGCGAATATTCCGGCGGCAGTCGCCGCGATGCCGCCGCTTCCGGGCGGCGGCCAGTGGCAGTGTCCCTGGGTGGCCCAGGACTCCGACCAGTCAAATCTCGCCCTGGTCGCCCTCTACTGTACGGCTCCGGGGACGGTGCCCGATCTGGCGGTCGTGACCATCCGCGGGACCGATTTCAGCATCACCGACGCCTGGGGCACGGTCGAGCAGGTATGGGAGGACGGCGATTGCACCAAGCAGGTGCCGCTGCCGTGGGCGGCGGCCGACCCGGCCCGCGTCGCCGAAGGAACGCTCGAGGGTTTCGACGTGATTTGCGGGCTGAGCGCGAACGGGCAGAGTCTGGAGGCGTACCTGACCAGCCTGGTGAACGCGCCGGCGAATGCCGATCTCGCGCTGGTCGTCAACGGCCACAGCCTCGGCGGCTGCCTGACGACCGTGTTTGCGCCCGGCTTGCGCGCCAAGCTCCAGCCGAGCAACGTGCCGGTCATGCCGGTGACCTTCGCGGCGCCGACCGCCGGCAACGCCGATTTCGCCGCCTATTTCCAACAGCAATTTCCGCAAGCCCTGCGCTATGCGAGTTCGCTCGACGCCATCCCGAAAGCTTGGGGAGATTTGAGCAGTCTCGAAACCGTCTACCAGCCGTGCGGCCAAACCGTGCCCGACGTCGTCTACGCCGGCGTCATCGGCTTTGAAACGCTGATGCATTTGGCCGACGTCAGCTATATGCAACCTGCCGCCACGACCCTGCCTGCGGCGTGTTCCGGGACGGCGCAAACCTGGTACGACGAGGCGCTCTATCAGCACCACCCTTCGACTTACATGCAGCTGCTCGGCGGCACCGATATTCCAAGCATGCCGACCTTGGTCATGGCCGGCGGCACGCCGGCAACCGGCGCCCAGGCGACGGTCGGGTCGCTGGCGGCAGTGATCAACACGGTGAAGACGAAAATCTGATTACGCCGCCACGCGATGCATGGCGCCGGCGCTCTGGTAGGCGCCGTGGATGGCCTTCACCGAGCGGTCGATGGCGAGCCACAGACGTCCGATCTCGGTTGCGGCCTGCGACTGCGCCTCGAACTCGCGCACGCCCTCCCCCGACGCCAGCGACAGCGCATAGTTCGCCCGATTGGTGATCTGGCCGGACCAGACCGGAACGTTGAGGCGGGAGATCATCTCGCGCGCCTGGGTGACGAACGGCGATTCCGTGTTGTCGCGCCGCGCCGGCGCGGCGTTGATCACCACCGCGTAGGGCTTGCGCAAATGACGGGCGAGATCGATCGTCTCCTTGATGGCGGCGAGATCGAACACCGCGAGGCGGGTCGGCACGATCACCAAGGTTGCCGCCTGGATCGCTTCGTTCACCACGGCCGACATGTCGGGCGGCGTATCGATGAACACCCAGTCGTAGCCCTCGCGCCGCGCCGCCTCCACCGCCTCGGCAACCCCGCGCGCGCCGTTCCTGAGCGCCGGTTCGCCGGTGCCGCGCAGCTTGTGCCACAGGGTCAGCGAGCCCTGCGAGTCCGCATCGACGAGAAGACAGCGCCGGCTCGGCCGGCTGGCGTGTGCCGACAGGTGCGCGACGAGCGTGCTCTTGCCCGAGCCGCCCTTGCGCGAGGCGAAGCAGAGGACTTCCATGGATGCGCTCCGAATCAGCCGATGGCCCGTAGGGTGCGGAATTTCCCGGATTCGTCAAAGGGAAAAGTGCCGGCGCGCGAGCCGGATCCGGGCCGGCCATGATGCGGGCGCAAGCGCAGGCGGCGCCGATCGAATCGAACCGGAAACGAAACCGAATCAAAACGGGAACGCCGGGCAGAGCCTGGCGGCCGCTTATTGCTGGAGGAAGCGAACGCCGACTTCGTCTTTCTCACGCCATCTGATCTCGCAGCGCCGCCGCACTCTTCCATCCCTCGAAAGGGACAAGAGAAACTCAGCCGGCAGCCGGTCGGAGAGCGAATGAGTGAAGCGCGCGCCGCCGGCGGAAATGTCCTTCATTTGACACTCGCCCAACGGCCATCCGTCCGTCGTATATAGAAACCCGACCGTATTAATTTTCTTGCGCGGCGACCTTCGCTTGTCGGCGGACATGGCAGCGGCCTCAGAATCAATTATAACACATTTGTGACATCTGCCAACAATCGTCGGTTTGGCGGAACTTCGGCAGAAAACGGAAGATCAGACAAATCTCGGGATCCTATCGTAGCGCGCGGAGGGCGCCCCTCCCAACCGCGATCTCGGTGATCAGCTTCTTGAGGATGGCGTCGGCGAACGCCTCGTAGCTCTTCGCGGCGATCACGAAGGCGCCCGGACCGCCGATCACGTTGTGTTCGTAGTATTCGTCGAGATCGGGCTCGAGCGCGAGGATCGGCAGGCCGTTGATGCCGATGTCGGCGGCGACCGCTTCGTCGCGGGCCAGGTTGACCAGCCGGCCGCGGTTGTTTGAACCGTCGCCCGATATGTCGATGACGCGCCTCTTACCACGGAAGGGGCTCGCCGCCATCAGGCTCACAGCATAGTCGATGGCGCCGGAGATCGACGTGCCCCCGCCGAACAATTGGCGCGGCGCTGCCCCCACCGCCGCGGCGAAGGTCTCCGCGGATGCCGCACCGCTGATGCGGCTCCACGGCACCACGTGCACCTGCAGCGCCGGCCCGGTCCATTGCACCATGGTGACGGCGATCGCCTGGTGCGGGCCCGAGCGGATGGTGTCGAGCACGCGCGCGTTGCGGAACGCAGCGACGTAACCGTCGCGCTGCAGCTCGAAGCGGATCTGGTTGACGCTGCCGGACACGTCGACCGCGAGCACGAGCTGCAGGTCGACCGGCGTCTGCGCCCGTGCCGGCGGGCCCGGAAGGGCGACGAGCGCGACGACGGCCGCCGTGAGCGCGGCTTTCAGCCACCGCCGGCGCGCGACGGCGCTCGCGGCGCAAACCCTTGCCATTTGGCCGGTTTTCATTAGATTGGCCCGCATCGTCAACAACCGAAAGGAGGTGATCCAGTGTCTCATTGTCAATCGCCGCGGTCGCCGGCAACGGCCTGGATCCTCGCTTTTCACGGGGTCCGCGCCGCGTGACGCATAGCGTCATATGACGATGCCGGACCGCGGTCCGACAATGGAAGGGCTGCCCTCGGGCAGCCCTTCTTGTCGATGGCATCCCTGAACGCCTACGACCTCGCAACGGCAATGAGCGGTCCAGGATCGTGATCGTCGGCAGCCTTGAGCGCATCGATATAGGCGCGCCGTGCGGCGCCGGCGGCTTGTAGGTTGACGCGGCCCCAGGTAAAGCGCGGCCTGCCGAGGCGCACGGCCTCAAGATCGGCGGCAAGCCGCGACCAGCGCCCGTTGCCGTTGGGGAAGGGATGCACGCCGACGAGCCGATGATGGAATCGCACGGCCAGTTCGTCCGGTTCATAGGATTGGTGCTCGACCCAATAATTCGCGTCGTCGATCGCCTGTCGCAGCTGCGTTTCGATCAGGTGCGGCGCGACGCCGAGATTGCGCTCGGTCATTCGATATTTGCCCGCCCACCGCCGACGCGGTTGAACATGCGCCGGTGAAGCCCGCGCAGGAACGCCTCGTCGAGCACGTTGCGCCGGCGGCTGAAAGCCCAGCGGTCCGCGTCGGCGATATTTTGCTGCTCCAGCTCGTTCAGCTCGCTGCGCAGCGTGATGTGCGTGGGGATCAACTCGCTCCGTTCCTCCGGCGTCACGGCGTCGCATCGTCGGTGTCGAACGGCTTGATCATTTCTCATCCCAGAGCCGGGCGGGGCGGCGCAACAGCTCCTCGACGAACTGACGGCGCAGGTCGGCGCCCGTCGCCTTGCCTTTCACCGATTGATCTTCGAGCCGCATGGTCTGCTCGACCGCCGCTTGCCGTTGGCGGGCGACGAACTCGGCGCGGTCGCGCACAGTGTCGGCGAGCGGTTTGTCGGGAACCAGGGCATAGACAAACCGGCAG
>DASPVJ010000214.1:0-4077 GCA_035622435.1 Xanthobacteraceae bacterium
TCGCCGCGCGCCATCTCGTTGAAGCTCTGCTGGTAGGAGGCGACGCGGCGCACCTCGTCGTCGGAAAGCGGCGGGCCGCCGACGCGGGCGGCGCGTTCCTTGGCGTTGAGCGCGGCGACTTCGGCCTGGAAGCGCCGGGCGTCGCGGATGGCGTCGTCGTAGGTCGCGCGCTCGGCGGCCCCGAGGAACGCGGCCGGGCCGAGGCCGGTCGCGCGTTCCACCACGGCGAGCAGCGGCTGGTCGGCGGCCGGATTGAGGATGAGCCACAGGCTCGAGGCGAGCACCAGGGCAAGGGCCAGGAGCGCGGCGGCGTTGCCGGCAATGCGCCAATTTTCCCGGCGTTGCGCCGCCGGGACAAACACCAGCGCCTTGGCGAGACCGGCAAGCGCGAGCATCAGCACGAACGCCACCACCATGGCGGCGCCGGTCGGCAGATCGAGGACGAAGGAGCCGGCGAGGCCGAGCGCGCTCGCCAAAATCCCGGCCGACCAGGCGATGACGAGCACGACCGGAACCGCGCGGGAGAAAATCGAGCCGATCACCGCCGGCACGATCAGGAAGCTGAACACCAGCAGCACGCCGGCGGTGGTCACCGAGCTGGTGACGACCACGCCGAACGACAGGAAGAACAAAAAGTCCCATAGCGATACCGCAAGCCGGCTGCGGCCGGCCGGCTGCGCCTCGGTGGCGACCGCGAGCATCGGCTTGCGCGCGGACCATTGCAGCACGCCGATCGCGCCGTAGAGCGCGACGAATTTCACGAGGTCCCCCGGCTCGACGGTGAGGATGCTGCCGATCAGGATTTTCTTCACGTGCTCGGCGCCCTGGGGCGAGCGGTCGACCACGAGCACGGTCGCGGCGGTCGCCGCCACGTAGAGGATGCCGACGAACGCCTCCTGGCTGACGAAGCGGGCAAGCGGACGGATGAGTGTGAGCAGCGCCGCGCCGAGCGCGGTGAAGGCGAACGCATAGGCAAAGCCCGCCGGACTGACCGGCGGGTAGCCGAGCGCGAACGCGACCGTGGCGCCGAGCGCCGAAAGCTGGGCGAGCGCGAGGTCGGCGAACACGATGTTTCGCCGCAGCACGTGCACGCCCAGATAGGCGTGGATCAGCACGAAGGCGACCGACGCCGCGAACGGGTAGACGAGGAGCGCAAATGCGTCGCCCAATTCGCTCATTGGCAGTGCATGATCCCGAAAAGTGGGTACCGGTTTTCGGAAAAGATCATGCACCAATAATAGGCGAGAGCGGGATGACGATTCGAAGAAAAGTCATTCCGCTCTCGGCACGCCGAGCGCCTTGGCAAGGGTCGCGACGTTATGCTCGATGAGGCCGAGGTAATCCGTGGCTTCGGGCACGCTGCCGACCGATGTCGCGAGCAGCACGAACGGCACGCCGAGCCGTTGCGCCACGAACCTCGACGCGTCCTCGGGCTCATACGGCTCGTGCACGACCGCGCGCACCGCGGATGTCCTGGCCGTGGCGATCAGGCGGGCGAGGTGCGAAGGACTCGGCGCCACCCCCGGCTTGGGCTCGATGAAATCGACCACGTCGAGCCGGAAGCGGCGCGCGAAGTACGGCCAGGAATTGTGGTAGGCGACGAGCTTGACGCCGGCGACCGGCGCCAGGTGCGCGGTCCAGCGCGCAAGCCCGCGGTCGAGATCGGCGACGAAGCGGTCGCGGTTCCCCGCGATGCGCGCGGCCTCGCCGGGCAGCACCCGCGTCAGCCCCGCTGCGACGCTCAGGCTGACGAGCTTGGCGTTCTCCGGATCGAGCCAGTAGTGGGGGTTGGCGACGCCATGGGCGTGGCCGCCCTCGTTGACGACGCTCTGCCCGCTGACCTCGAGCAGCGGAATGTCGAGCGAGGCATCGACGTAAGCTTCGCCGCCGCGCATCAGCCGCTTGTCGCCCACCTGGCGCAGCAGCTTGTCGAGCCAATAGTCGTAGCCGAGGCCGACGCGCACCACGAGCCGGGCGTTGCGGATTTTCTCGACGTCGCCGGGCCGCGGCTCGAACGCCTCGGGGTCGACCGCCGCCGGCACGATGGTGTCGACGGTCGTAAGCTCGCCGCCGACCGCGGCGGCAATGGCGGCAACATCGGCGGTGGCGGCGACGACGCGCACGCTCGCCTGCGCCGGCGCAGCGACGCCGAGCGCCGCCGCCAGGACGACGACGAAACCGACCCGCATCTTCATGGAGCATGATCCTATCCGAAAACCGGTTCCCACTTTTCGGGATCATGCTCTAGCGCGCCGTCACCCAGATGCTCTTGGGGACGAGGCAATGCACCGATTTCTCCGCCGCCGTCGGCACCGCCGGCCGGCAATCCATGGTCATGCTGGCGAGCGAATAGGCGTCGAGACGGCTTAAGCCCTTCTGCTTCTGCAGCAGTTCGATCATCGCCCACGAGGCCGTATCCATCGCCTTGTTGAGATCGGCGTCCTTCGCCACCGTCACCAGATAGGCGCGGGTCTCCGCGGTCGGCGGCGGTTCGATCTTGCGCCGCGCGCGCGCGTCCTTGGCGCTGAAGCAGTGCAGGCCCTTGTTCACGTCGACCACCTGGCTCACGCGGCAGTCCCAATTGGCCAGCATCTGCTTCTCGGCTTCCTCCTTGCCGATCTTGCGGCTCTCCATCAGGTACTTGACCGTCTCGTCCTTGACGAGATCGAGGGCCTTGTTGAGGTCCTTGTCGATGCCGAGCGTGATCCACGCATCCGGCGTCTCGATGCGCGGCCAGGCGAGCTTCATGTCCTTGATCACTTCGACGGTGACGTTCATCTCCTTGTAGGCGGTCTCCAGCGCCGTCAGGTTGACCTCGCCGTTGCCCTGGGCGGCGTGGGAATCGCCGGTCCACAGCAGCGCGCCGGGAACGAAGATCGGCACGTAGAGCGCGGTGCCCTCGACGAAATCGCGCACGTCGATGTTGCCGGCGTAGGGGCCGGGCGGCACAGAACTATAGGGACCGGGCTCGGCGCGGGCGACGCCGGTGGTGCCGGGGAACGGGCGGAGCGGAATTTCGATGCCGGGCGCGAACTCGGTCACCTTGCGCTCGAGATCGAGATAGAAGTACTTGACCTGACCGTCGGGGAAACGGTCGGGAAACTCGCCGAACATGCCCGGAACGTTGAAGTTCGTCGCATAGGCGCGCGGCACGATCTTGTTGATCTTGACCTTGAGCACCATGCCGGGCTCGGCGCCTTCGACGTAGACCGGGCCGGTGATCGTGTGCGGGCCGCGGCCCGGGTAATCGGTGCGCAGCTTCTTGATCTGCTCGATGGTCGCGCCGGGCACCACCTGGTTGTGCGAGTGCATCATCGTCTCGAACACGATGGTGTCGCCGGAATCCACGTGCAGCACCGGTGGCTGCGCGTTGTTGAACCAGCCCCACTGGGTGGTCTCCATCGTCGCCGGCAGCACGTGCACCTTGCCGGAAAGGCGCTTGGCGGGAACGACCCGCAGCGCCTCCTGCGCCGGGGTCGAGGCGGGCGCCATCGGGGCGGGCGCCGGCGCCGGTTGCGCGGCGGCGAACGAAACGGCAAAGAGGGATGCCGCAGCGGTCGCAAAGGCGGGGATGCAAGGGGCGGCGCGGACGTGCGCCGGTCGTGCGCGATGCGGCATGGTCGAAAAGTCTCCCTCGGGTTCCCCGGACGGTGGCGACGATTGGCCGCGGCCCGCACGGCGGCACGGCTCCTGGCGGACCGCGTTGATATACCGGGATTTTCGCAACCGCAAAACAGGTCCGGTTGCTCGTCCACGACCGGGACCTCGATGCGGTTGAGCGCCGCCATCTCGGTTGATCGATGTCATCGTTATGATCGGTTAGCCGCGCGAACGGTGGTACTATCCGGACGCCAGTCGGGCGCGCGGGGCGGTCAAGGACCGGGTGAAGGAATGACCCTTCGTACTTGAATAGGTTGTCGGAGTCGCCAAATCGCAAGGGACTTAAAATGGAGGCGCCATGACGACTCAGAATCCCCTGCTGGGGCTGCGTGACCGGGGCCAGGCGGTCTGGCTCGATTTCCTCTCCCGCGACTTCCTGCGCCAAGGCGGCCTCGACCGGCTGATCGCGCAGGACGG
>DASPVJ010000215.1:0-8577 GCA_035622435.1 Xanthobacteraceae bacterium
CGGCGCGACGATCGTGGCTTTCGCCGGAACCGATCCGCTCAAACTCCACGATTGGATCACCGACTTCGACGCGCTGAAATCCCCCGACGGAAGTCAGACCGGATTCCAGATTGCGGTCGACGGAATCTGGGATCGGATCAAGGCGGCCGTCCCCAAAGGACAGCCCGACGACAACGCGCTTTTCTTCACCGGGCACAGCCTCGGCGGAGTGCTTGCCGTCATCGCCGCAGACAAGGCGCAGCGCGAACTCGCGACCCGGGCAACGGCGGTCTATACGTTCGGGGGCCCGCGCCCGGGCGACGAGAAATTCGCAACCGACTACGACCTCACGCTTCGAGACAGAATATACCGTCTCGTGCACGGAAACGACATCGTCGCGACGGTGGGCCCCTCGGAGATCGGGTTTCGCCACGTCGGACAGATGCTCGCGTGCCCCAGCGGCGGGACCTTCAGCGCCAACGGCCTGCTGCCGAGCGACAACGACAAGCCTGATTTCGTCAGGAGTTTCTTCGAAAGCCAGGTGAATACGCTTCGCATGTGGGCGCATGGGCATCTGATCACGCCGCTCGCGCCCGGATGGTTCGGCTTGTTCCTTGGAATCCTGCCGTTACAAATTCGCGACCATGTGCCGCCGAACTACTTCCGGGCGCTAGGACAATAGCCCATCGCGCGCCGCTCACTCCGCCGCGAGGCGCACCTCGGGCGCGGCGGCGCGCACGTCGGCGTCGACGTGGTTCTCGAAGCGCACGAAGTTGTCGTGGAACATGCGCACCAGCTTGCGCGCCGTCTGGTCGAACTCCGCCTTGTCCTTCCAGGTCTTGAACGGATAGAGCAGGTGCGGCTCGACGCCTGGCACCGAGGTCGGCACGGCAAAGCCGAAATAGGGATCGGTGCGGTAGGACGCGTTCTTGAGCGAGCCGTCGAGCACCGCCGCCAAAAGGGTGCGCGTCACCTTGATGGGCATGCGGCGGCCCACCCCGAACTTGCCGCCGGTCCAGCCGGTGTTGACCAGCCAGCAGTCGACCCCGTGGGCGGCGATCAATTCGCGCAGCAGGTTGCCGTATTCGGACGGATGGCGCGGCAGGAACGGCGCCGCGAAGCAGGTCGAGAACGTCGCCTGCGGGTCGGTCACGCCCTTCTCGGTGCCGGCGACCTTGGCGGTATAGCCGGAGATGAAATGGTACATCGCCTCCGCCGACGTGAGCTTGGCGATCGGCGGCATCACCCCGAAGGCGTCGGCGGTCAGCATGATGATGTTCTTGGGGTGGCCGCCGCGGCCGGTCTTCGACGCGTTGGGGATGAAGTCGAGCGGATAGGCGCAGCGCGTGTTCTCGGTCTTCGAATCGTCGTCGAAATCGGGAACGCGCGTCTGCGGATCGAGGATGACGTTCTCCAGCACGGTGCCGAAGCGGTGGGTGGTCGCGTGGATCTCCGGCTCCGCCTCGGCCGAGAGCTTGATGGTCTTGGCGTAGCAGCCGCCTTCGAAGTTGAAGACGCCCTGCGGCGCCCAGCCGTGCTCGTCGTCGCCGATCAAGGTGCGGGACGGATCGGCCGACAGGGTGGTCTTGCCGGTGCCGGAGAGCCCGAAGAACAACGCTACGTCGCCCTTCGGCCCGATATTGGCCGAGCAGTGCATCGGCATCACGCTTTCGGCCGGCAAGAAGTAGTTGAGCGTGCTGAACACCGCTTTCTTCATCTCGCCGGCGTAGTTGGTACCGCCGATCAGCACGATCTTGCGGGAGAAATCGATGGCGATGATGGTCTCGGTGCGCACGCCGTGGCGTTTGGGATCGGCCTTGAACGACGGCAGGTCGACGATGGTGAATTCCGGCACGAAGTGCTTGAGCTCGCCGCCGTCCGGGCGGATCAACAGGGCGCGGATGAACAGCGAATGCCAGGCGAACTCGGTGTAGACCCTGGTCTTGATGCGATAGGCCGGATCGGCGCCGCCATAGAGGTCCTGGACGAACAGCGTCTTGCCCTTGGCGTGGGCGATGAAATCCTCATACAGACGCTGGAATTGCTCGGGCGCGAGCGCGCCGTTGTTGTCCCACCACACGGTCTTGTCGGTCAGCGCGTCGCGGACCGTGAACTTGTCCTTGGGCGAGCGGCCGGTGTGCACGCCGGTGTCGGCGCACAGCGCCCCGCCGTAGGCGACCTCGGCTTCCCCCGCGCGCAGCGCAAATTCGTAGAGCGGCGGCTCGGCCAGATTCCAGTGGACCGCCGCGAGGCCGTCGAAGCCGAATCTATCGGCGCCGAACGCGCCGTTCCTGACGCCCGTTTCCCTCACGCGAAGCCTCCCGCTGCGCCCGCGGCCCGTCCCGGCCGACGTTCCTTGTTCCGCCGCCTTGCCGCCCGCGACGGTGGGCGGGGACCATAGTCGCGCACGAGCCCCCTGCCAAGCCGATTCCCCGCGCGATCGTTAGCGCGGTTTGCACTGCGGCATCTCGCGCGGCGACGCAACCAAACATTGGCCGGGCGCGCTGCTAACCTTAACGCCGTCAGCCCTTCCGGCGCGCCTCCTCGGCGAGGCCCTTGAGCACTTGCCGCAGCACGCCCGGGCTTGCGACTCGCTGGGGAAAATTCAGCCACCGTGCCCTTCGCTCCCACTGCAACTCCAGCCCGTCGGGATCGCAGCCGACGCAACGCCAGTCCCCGCCGCTCTCGCCGAGAAGCCGTGTTGCATAAAGCGCGATCGCGTCGAGATGTTCCGCGTTCATATGGGCGACGATCTCCGCCTCGGCGCTCACCAGCGTCTCGGCGCCGGCAAGGTCGGCGAGGAGGTCGGCCGCGGCAAGATCGACGATGCGCCCGAACCCGGCCACCAGGTGGGCGCCCCTGAGCGCGATGCGATAGAATGCGAAATCGCCGAAGTCCGCGAACGCTTTGGCCTCCGGCTGGCGATCGAGGTAGCGGCGGCGCGCCTGCGGATCGTCGGTCGCTCCGGCCGTGCCCATCAGCATCACCCGGGCGCCTTCGAGCGGGTCGCCGGCGCGCCGCTCGTCGAGCATGAGCGAAACGCGCGGGTCGGCGAGGATGTTCCTTGTGTGCACCGCAAGGCGCGAAATCAGCAGCAGGGGCGAGCCGTCGGCGGCGGTTGCGACGTTGACGAGGGAGCAATAGGGGTCGCCCGACCCGGCCATCAGGGTCGCCAGCGCCCCCGAGCGGGCCTCGCGCAAAAGCGTGCGGGCGGCGCGCTTGGGATCGAAGTCGGGGGCCGGTTTCATCCTGCGGTCCTGTGGCGCATTGCCCCCGGTGCCCGGGTGTGGTCCCCGGGGGCGCGAGCCGCTATACTGGGCGGGACGATCCCGTGGCGTAAATCACTGCTTTTAGAGGGGGTTCGTCACATTTCGGCCCAGCTTTGCAGGCTTCAAATTAGTAGACTCGGCCCGTACTGGCCCTAGGGGACACCATGCCGACGATCGCGCTTGTGGACGACGATCGCAATATCCTCACGTCGGTTTCGATTGCGCTCGAAGCCGAGGGATATCGCATCATGACCTACACCGACGGCGCCTCCGCCCTCGACGGATTCAAGACCAGCCCGCCCGATCTCGCCATCCTCGACATCAAGATGCCGCGCATGGACGGGATGGAACTGCTGCGGCGGATGCGCCAGAAGTCCGACATGCCGGTGATCTTCCTCACCTCCAAGGACGAGGAGATCGACGAGTTGTTCGGGCTCAAGATGGGCGCCGACGACTTCATCCGCAAGCCGTTCTCGCAGCGGCTGCTGGTCGAACGCGTCAAGGCGGTGATGCGGCGCGTCACCTCGAAGGAAGGCGGCGGCGCCAAGGATGCCGACGCCAAGGTGCTCGAGCGCGGCCTGCTGCGCATGGATCCGGAGCGGCACGTGTGCACGTGGAAGGCCGAGCAGGTCACCCTGACGGTGACCGAATTCCTGATCCTGCAGGCGCTGGCGAGCCGGCCGGGCGTGGTCAAGAGCCGCAACGCGCTGATGGACGCGGCCTATGACGATCAGGTCTACGTCGACGACCGCACGATCGACAGCCACATCAAGCGCCTGCGCAAGAAGTTCAAGGCGGTCGACGACGCCTTCGACATGATCGAGACGCTCTACGGCGTCGGTTACCGCTTCAAGGAGATCTGACCGGGGGGTCTGACTCGACCCCGGTGGGTGGGGTATGGTAGCGGGGCGCATCTAGCGCGGCGCATATTGTGACCGGCGAACCGGTAACCGCCTCGGCGGACCAGGCGCCGGCGCGCGCTAATCGCGATCACGGGCGGACACGACCAGGTGCTCGATCGAACCGGGGAAATGACCGCGACCGTCGCCGAGGCCGAGCCGCCCGGCGAGGAGGATGTCCGCGCCGAGCGCGTGAGCGCCGGCGTGCTCGCGCGCACCTTATGGCAGTTCTTCCTGCGCAAGAGCTTTTCCAGCCTCACCCGGCGCATCGTCTTTCTCAACATCGCCGGCCTGCTGGCGCTGGTCATGGGCATTCTCTACCTGTCGCAGTTCCGCGCCGGCCTGATCGACGCGCGCATCCAGAGCCTGCAGGTGCAGGGCGAAATCATCGCCGCCGCGATCGCTTCCTCGGCGACGGTCGAGACCAATTCGATCACCCTTTCGCCCGGGCGCCTGATGGAGCTGCCGCCGGGGGAAAGCTACGGCCCCGCCGACGACGGCCTCTCGGTGATCGACTTCTCCATCAACCCGGAGCGGGTCGCGCCGGTGCTGCGTCGCCTGGTGTCGCCGACCCGGACGCGCGCGCGCATCTATGATCGCGACGGCGTGCTCCTGCTCGACAGCCGCGACCTCGACCGCGCCGGCGACGTGATGCGCGTCGGGCTGCCGCCGCCCGACGCCGAGCGGCCCGGTCTGCTCGAGCGCCTGCGGATCGCGATCCGCACGCTCGGACGCGGCGACCTGCCGCTCTACACCGAATCGGACAACGGCAAGGCCTACCCGGAGGTCGCCCAGGCGCTCGCCGGCCTGAACGCCTCCATGGTGCGCGCGAACGAGCGCGGCGAGGTGATCGTCTCGGTCGCCGTGCCGGTGCAACGCTTCCGCGCCGTGCGCGGGGCGCTCCTGTTCTCGACCCAGCGCGGCGACATCGACCAGATGGTCGACGCCGAGCGGCTGGCCGTGTTCAAGGTGTTCCTGGTCGCCGCCGGCGTGATGGTGGTGCTGTCGGTCTTCCTCGCCGGCACCATCGCCGATCCGGTACGCCGGCTCGCGGCCGGCGCCGAGAGCGTGCGCCGGCGCATCCGCTCGCGCGTGGAAATCCCCGACTTCACCGAGCGGCGCGACGAGATCGGTCATCTGTCCGGCGCGCTGCGCGAAATGACCAACGCGCTCTACACCCGCATCGAGGCGATCGAGAGCTTCGCCGCCGACGTCGCGCACGAGCTGAAAAATCCGCTCACCTCGCTGCGCTCGGCGGTGGAGACCCTGCCGCTCGCCAAGACCGACCACAGCCGGGCGCGGTTGTTGGCGGTGATCGAGCACGACGTGCGCCGGCTCGACCGGCTGATCTCGGACGTGTCCGACGCGAGCCGGCTCGACGCCGAGCTGCAGCGGCAGGAGGCGGCCCCGGTCGATCTCGTTAGATTGCTCAACACGGTGGTGACGGTCGCCAACGAAATGCGCAGCGAGAACAACGTGCCGGTGACGCTCACCTGCGAGACCGGCGGGCGGCTGTTGATGGTGCCGGGACACGATTCCCGCCTCGGCCAGGTGTTCGTCAACCTGGTCGACAACGCGCGCTCGTTCACGCCCGAGGGCGGCAGCGTGCGCGTCGCCTGCCGGCGCCTGCGCAACCAGATCGAGATCGTGGTCGACGATGACGGGCCGGGCATCCGTCCGGATGCGCTGGAGAAGATCTTCGACCGCTTCTACACCGACCGGCCGCCCCAGGGGTTCGGGCAGAATTCCGGCCTCGGCCTCTCGATTTCGCGCCAGATCGTCGAGGCGCATGGCGGGCGCATTCGCGCGGAAAACCGCGTCGGGATCGCGACCGACGGCAGCGGCGAGCCCAAGGTGCTCGGCGCCCGTTTCGTGGTGCGGCTGCCCGCGATGTGACGGCTCGCGCGACCACCATCCACGCCTCGGCCGTGCTCGTGGGCCCGCGCGCCGTCCTCATCCGCGGCCCGTCCGGGGCCGGCAAGTCGCGCCTCGCCCTCGACCTGATCGCGGCCGCCGGCGGGCTCCTGCCGTTCGCGCGCCTCGTCGCCGACGACCGCGCCGTGGTCGAAGCGGCCGCCGGACGGCTGCTGGTGCGCCCGGCGCCGCCGCTCGCGGGCCTGATCGAGGTGCGCGGGCTCGGGCTGAGGCGCCTGCCGTTCGAGCCGCTCGCCGTCGTCGGCCTCGTGGTCGACCTCGCGGCGGCCGACGCGCAGCGCCTCCCGGCGCCGGAACAGGCGCGAGCGGTTATTGCCGAAGTTGCGCTGCCGCGAGTTGCAATCGCCCCCGGGCAGGCGCCGCTGCCGCTCGTGATTGCTGCGCTGCAATTAACGGAATCCGGCGCCTGACGGCGGTTTGACGGCCCTGTTGTTGCGCCGCAACGCCTGCATAAATCGTGCGCAGGCCCCTTGCGCTCGGGTTCGACTTGGTCATGAATGTGCGCCTTTTCGCGGCGCACCCGTGCGCCGGGGGTAGCTTCATGATCGGGATCGTGCTCGTCACCCACGGGCGGCTCGCAGTCGAGTTCCGCGCCGCCCTGGAGCACGTGGTCGGGCAGCAGCAGCAGATCGAAGCGGTGATGATCGGCCCGGATGACGACGTGGAGCGGCGCCGGCGCGAGATCATCGAGGCGGTCAAGCGGGTGGACAGCGGCGACGGGGTCGCGATCCTCACCGACATGTTCGGCGGCACCCCATCGAACCTGTCGATTTCGGTGATGAACCGGCCGAAGGTCGAGGTGCTGGCCGGGATCAACCTGCCGATGCTGGTCAAGCTCGCCAAGGTGCGCGACGAGACGCCCCTCGCGGACGCCGTCGCCCAGGCGCAGGAAGCCGGCCGCAAATACATCACCGTGGCGAGCCGGGTGCTCGCCGGCAAATGAACGAGCCCGCCGACGCGGCAAGTCGCACGGATCCGCCTGCGCCGCCCGCCGGCGCCATCGTGCGGGTGCTCGACATCGTCAATGTCAAGGGATTGCACGCCCGGGCGGCGGCGCAGTTCGTCCTGACGGTGGAGAAATTCGACGCCGCCGTGACTGTCGCCCGTGGGCACGAAACCGTCGGCGGCACCTCGATCATGGGGCTGCTGATGCTCTCCGCCGGCCCCGGCACCTCGATCACGGTGACGGCGTCGGGCGCCCAGGCGGCCGAAGCCATGGCGGCGCTCCAGGCCCTGGTCGCCGGCCGGTTCGGCGAAGACGACTGAAATGACCCGCCGAGAGGCGATATAAAGAAATCTTTATATCCTCATTGCCGCCTGCCCACGGGCCTGCTATAGCGGCGGCCCGACCGGAACCCAGGACCGCCCATGACCGCTATCGCCAAGGCCGCCAAGCCCGCGCCCGACCACGTCGTCAAGGACATCGGGCTCGCCTCCTGGGGCCGCAAGGAAATCGCCATCGCCGAGACCGAGATGCCCGGGCTGATGGCGACCCGCGAGGAGTTCGGCCCGTTGCAGCCCCTGCGCGGCGCGCGCATCGCCGGCTCGCTGCACATGACGATCCAGACCGCGGTGCTGATCGAGACGCTCACCAGCCTGGGCGCCGAGGTGCGCTGGGCGTCCTGCAACATCTACTCGACCCAGGACCATGCGGCGGCGGCGATCGCGGCGCGCGGCGTCCCGGTGTTCGCGGTGAAGGGCGAGAGCCTGAAGGATTATTGGGACTACACCCACCGCATTTTCGAATGGGCGGACGGCGGCACCCCCAACATGATCCTCGACGACGGCGGCGACGCCACCCTGCTGGTGCACCTCGGCAGCCAGGCCGAGGCCAACCCGTCCCTCGTCGGCCACCCGGCGAACGACGAGGAAGAGGCCCTGTTCGCGGCCATCAGGGCGCGGCTCAAGAGCCGCCCCGGCTGGTATGCGACCCTCGCCAAGGCCATCAAAGGCGTCACCGAGGAGACCACCACCGGCGTCCACCGGCTCTATCAGATGGAGAAGGACGGCCGCCTGCTGTTTCCGGCGATCAACGTCAACGACTCGGTCACCAAGTCGAAGTTCGACAACCTCTACGGCTGCCGCGAGAGTCTCGTCGACGGCATCCGCCGCGGCACCGACGTGATGATGGCCGGCAAGGTCGCTTTTGTCGCCGGCTTCGGCGACGTCGGCAAGGGCTCGGCCGCGTCGTTGCGCCAGGCCGGCTGCCGCGTGCTGGTCGCCGAGATCGACCCGATCTGCGCGCTGCAGGCGGCGATGGAGGGCTACGAGGTCGCCACCATGGACGACGCGGCGCCGCGCGCCGACATTTTCGTCACCGCCACCGGCAACGTCGACGTCATCACGCTCGAGCACATGCGGGCCATGAAGGACCGGGCGATCGTCGCCAACATCGGCCACTTCGATTCCGAGATTCAGGTGGCGGCGCTGCGCAATTTCAAGTGGGTGAACGTCAAGCCGCAGGTCGACGAGATCGAGTTCCCCGACGGCAAGCG
>DASPVJ010000216.1:0-8389 GCA_035622435.1 Xanthobacteraceae bacterium
CGTGGCGGGCGATCACGTCGGTCATGTGGCGGGCGAGCAGCCGATAGCGCGCCTCCTCGGCGCTGCGCAGGCGGATGCCGGTGCGCGCCATGGATTCCGCGCCGAGCGCGAGGCCGGCCGCGTAAAGCGCCGCCGCCCCGACGGCGAGCGCCGACAGCGCGTGCGTTTCGCCGTCGCTGACCGCCGCCGCGGCCGGAAACATCAATAGCAACCCCGTGGCGGCGAGCGCGAACAGCGCGGCTGCAACCACGGCCTTGCGCGAAGCGGCGAGCGCCGCGTCGAACGGCACCAGCACCAGCCAGATCGCCGCAAACGACGCGATGCCGCCGCTCGCCGCCGCCACCGTCGTCACCAGGATGGTCAGAGCGAGCGAGGAGAGAATGTACGCGGTTTCGAGCCGGCCGGTGCGCGACAGGAAACAGGCGAGCAGGATCGGCGCGATCAGCCAGCCGAGCACGACCGCTTCGAGCGCGCTCGGCGCCCCGCGCGCCGCCCACACCAGCGGAAACGCCGCCAGCGCGATCAGCCCGCCGATGAGCCGCGGCGCGATGAAGGCGCGGTGACGCGCGGCGGCGAGCGCGTCGGCGCGCGCGCAGGGGTGCACCAGCGCGTCGATGTAGTCGCGCACCGGCGCAAGCAGACTTACGCTGTACGACACGTCCCGTCCTCGACGCACCCCTGCCTCGTCGCCGGATCGTCCCAAAGGTCGCTTAAGCGAACGCTAAGGTCGCGCCGCGCCGGTTCCGCCGCGCCCCGCCGGCCCGCGACCAGGCGCCGCGCGCCGCGCGGATTTCAGCGGTCATGGTGAACGGCCGGTTGACGCGTGCCGGCGCGCGTCCCCTGCCCCGCGGCCGCAGCGCATGCGGCTTGCAACAACGGCGGCGGGCGATTCGCATGGACGTTTCAAATTTTACTAAAATTCGCGCCGCATTCGCCGCGAATACGCACAAAATCGCGAACCCGGCTTTCAAGCCTGTCTGCTAGCGTGGTCCCATGCGGGAAAAGAAAAACGACCCGCGGGGATCAGGGACAGGGTCATGCGGTTCCTCCTCAAGTTGGCGTTCTGGCTGACGGTCGTCGTCCTGCTGCTGCCGAGCGATCGCGCGCAGCAGGGCGCGCCGTCGCCCCAGGTCGGCACCAACGACGCGGTCTCGGCGACCGGCGCGGTGGTCTCCGACATGCGCCAGTTCTGCGCGCGGCAACCGGACGCCTGCGCGGTCGGCTCGCAAGCGCTGGTCCAATTCGGCTACAAGGCGCAGACCGGCGCCAAGATGCTCTACGAGTTCATCGGCGACAGGCTTGCCGGCCAGCCGGCGCACGACGCATCGCCGCCCGCGAGCGCCCGCCGGCCCGCGCAGAATACGCTCACCCCCGCCGACCTGGCGCTGCCGTGGCACAGCCCGCAGCCGCGCCGGGACGCCGACGCCCGCCATCCCGCCTAGCGACACCGCGCACCCATCCCCGCGCCGGGCTCGACCTCGCCGCGGCCGGCGCCTATATCGAGGGCGCGCCAACGGGCGTCGGGCGTGACCATGACGATCGACGATATCATCGACAACTTCGCGGTCCTCGACGATTGGGACGACCGCTATCGCTACGTCATCGAGCTGGGACGCGAGCTTGCGCCGCTGCCCGAGGCCGCGCGCACCGATGCCAACAAGGTGCAGGGCTGCGCCAGCCAGGTGTGGCTGGCGACGAGGGTCAAGCCCGACGGCGCGAGCGGCCCGGTGTTGACGTTTGCGGGCGACAGCGACGCCCACATCGTGCGCGGGCTGATCGCCATCCTGTTCGCCCTTTACTCGGGAAAATCGGCGCGCGCCATTCTCGACGCCGACGCCATCGCGCTGTTCAACCGGCTCGGGCTGCGCGAGCATCTCACGCCGCAACGCTCGAACGGCTTCAAGTCGATGGTCGAGCGCATCAAGGCCGACGCCCGCTCAGCGCTCGCGGTTACGGCGTGATTTTCACTTCCCCAGGCGCGCGGGCCCCTGGGCCAGCAGCTCGAGGCGGTAGAGCCCCTCGCGCGCCGTAATATAGAGCGTGCGCTTGGCCGGCCCGGCGAACGCCACGTTCGCCGGCCGACGCGCGACCGCGATGGTGCCGAGATATTGGCCGCTGCCGTCGAATACCTGGATGCCCTTGACGGTCGTGATGTAGACGCGGCCGTCGCGGTCGAGCGCCAGTCCGTCGGCCCCGCTTTCCTGGCCGGCCGGAATGTCGCGTAGCTCGGCGAACGGCCGCTTGTTGGCGACCGTGCCGTTGGGCTGCACATCGTACGCGAAGACGGTGTTGCCGATGGTGTCGTCGACGATCAGCGTCTTGCCGTCGGCCGTCACGGTCAGCCCGTTGGGGCGGGCGATCTTGTCGTCGATGACGATCGGCTCCTTGGCCCCGGGCGGCAAGTAGTAGACGTAGACGATGCGGCCCGGGACCATCGGACGCGGACCCGGATCGGTGAAGTAGATGCCGCCCTTGGCGTCGACGATCAGGTCGTTGGGCGCGAGCAGCGGCTTGCCCTCGAACCCGTCGGTGACCGTCCTGACCGTGCCGTCGCGGCCGAGCCGGCTGATGCGCTTGCCGTCGCCTTCCGCGGTGAGCAGGTCGCCGTCCTTCGTCAGCGCCAAGCCGTTGCCGCCGTTCGTGTTCTCGCGCACCAGGCTGATCTTGCCGCCGCGCTCCAACAGATAGGTTCGGTTGGCGCGGATGTCGGAGAAGTAGAGGGCGCCGTCGCCGGTGCCGACCGGCCCTTCGGTGAACTTGAACGCCTGCTGGAGCAGTTCCGGCTCGGCCGACGGCGCAACGACGCCCGGAATGCCGGCCGGCGATTGCGCCGATGCCGGCGCAACCAACCCCGCCAGCATGGCCACGGCCAACGCCGCCCGGATCCGCCGTGTGGTCACTTCGGCTCCCCTGTTCTCGCCCGGTCGGCGCTACTTGCCGCGGCGCCGCCTTTGCTGGCCAAGCCCCATTTGCCGCGCAAGCTGCGAGCGCGCGGCCGCGTAGTTCGGCGCCACCATCGGATAGTCCGGCGCCAAGCCCCACTTCTCGCGATATTGCTCCGGCGTGATGTTGTATTGGGTGCGCAGGTGGCGCTTGAGCGACTTGAACTTCTTTCCGTCCTCGAGGCAGACGATGTATTCGGGCGTGATCGACTTCTTGACCGGCACGGCCGGCTTGAGCGCGTCCGACGGCGCTTCCCCGTGGCCGCCCGACACGCGCACGAGGGCCGAATGCACCTGGTTGATCAGGCCCGGTATGTCGGCGGCCGCGACCGTGTTGTTGCTCACATAAGCCGACACGATATTGGCGGTCAGGCCGATGAAGTCGCCGCTCTTGGGGTTGTCGCTCATCTCCTCGCGCTTCCTGCCTTCGGTTGACGTCGCCCGCGGGACTGCGGCCCGGCGGCGCGAACCGCCCGGGGCGCGATGCGCGCGGGCCGAAGGTTCGCAACCGCGATTTATCTAGTATTGGTTGTTGCGTGGCAAGTAAAATTTCGTCTACGACAGCACTAACCTGTGCGGATATTGCGGCTCTCCTTGGCTTTACCACCGCGGTAAATATAGGCTCCGTGGCGTCGCCGAAACGGGGTCGTGTTTGCCGGTCCGCGTCCCTTCCCGCGCGAAGAACGGCCCGGTATCACTTCGGTTTGACGCGGCATGACTTGTGCCCATGCGCTTGCCCACCCATTTGTGCCGCAGACCGCAACAGAGAGGTTGATCAATGGCCGATACGCAGACCAAGCCGAAGGTGACCAAGACCGAGGCGCAATGGCGCGCCGAACTGACGCCCGAGCAGTACTCCGTCACCCGCGAGCACGGCACCGAACGCGCGTTCACCGGCCCCCATTGGGACGAAAAGCGGGCCGGAAGCTACAGCTGCGTGTGCTGCGGGGCGCCGCTCTTTTCCTCGTCCGCCAAGTTCGATTCCGGCACCGGCTGGCCGAGCTTTTCGGCGCCGCTTGGCGCCGATGCGGTCAGCGAGCACGACGACCGGTCCTGGTTCATGAGCCGCACCGAAGTGCGTTGCGCCGCGTGCGAAGCGCATCTCGGCCACGTCTTCCGCGACGGCCCGCAGCCGACCGGCCTGCGCTATTGCATGAACGGCACGGCGCTCAAATTCGCGCCGTCCGGCGACAAGACGTGATCGGCATCGGCCGCGGCTTGATGGGCTGATGCTCCAGCGCGCAACGATTCCGCCCGCCTCCCTGGCCGACGCGCCGCGCGCCGAGCCACGTGCGCACGCGTCCACGTGGCACGGCGTCACGCTTGCCGACGAGTACGCCTGGCTCAAGGCGCCGAACTGGCAGGACGTGATGCGCGATCCCGCGAAGCTCGATCCGGCGATCCGCGCTTACCTCGAAGCCGAGAACGCCTACGCCGCCGCCGCGCTTGCCGACACCGTTCCGCTGCAGGAGACGCTGTTTGCGGAAATGAAGGGCCGCATCGAGGAAGACGAATCGACGGTGCCGAGCAAGGACGGCCCCTACGCCTATTACGTCCGCTATCGCGAGGGCGGCCAGCATCCGATCGTCTGCCGGCAGCCGCGCGACGGCGGGGCGGCGCAGGACCTGCTCGACGGCGACGCGCTCGGCGCCGGCAAGGGCTATTTCCGCCTCGGCGGCATCAGCCATTCTCCCGACCACGCGCGGCTGGCGTGGTCGTCCGACGAGTCCGGTTCGGAGTTCGACACCATTCGGGTGCGCGACCTTGCGACCGGCGCGGACTTGCCCGACTCGATCCCGGACGCGACCGGCGCGGTCGTGTGGGGCGCGGACGCGCGCTCGTTCCTGTACGTGCGGCTCGACCGCAACCACCGCCCTTCGCGGGTCTACCGGCACCGCCTCGGGGAGCCGGTGGACGCCGACGTGCTGGTCTACGAGGAGCCGGACGCGGGTTTCTTCGTGTCGATCTCGAGCCTGCAATCGCACCGGTTTGCGGAGATCTCGATCCACGATCACGACACCGCGGAATCTCGCTTGGTCGACCTGACCCTGCCGGACGCGGTCCCGTTCCTGGTCGCCGCCCGCGAGACGTCGGTGCGCTACGAGGTCGAGCACCATCCCGATCTGTTCGGCGAAGAAGTGCTGCTCATTCGTACCAATTGCGACGGCGCGGAGGATTTCAAGATCGCGTGGGCGCCGCTGCGCTCGCCTGGGCGCGAGCATTGGCGCGATCTCGTTCCGCACCGGCCGGGCGTCTATCTCCTCTCCTTCGCGCTGCTGCGCGACTGGTTGGTGCGGCTCGAACGCCAGGACGGCCTGCCGCGGATCGTCGCGCGCCGTCTTCAATCGGGCGAGGAGCACGCGATCGCGTTCGATGAAGAGGCCTATTCGCTTGGCATGGAAACCGACTTCGAGTTCGCGACCGATCTGCTGCGCTTCACCTATTCGTCGATGACCACGCCGGCCGAAGTGTGGGATTACGACTTGGCCGGCCGCACCCGCACCTTGCGCAAGCGCCAGAAGGTCCCGAGCGGGCACGATCCCGCAGCCTATGTGACGCGGCGCCTGATGGCGCCGGCCGCCGACGGCGAGACCGTCCCGATCTCGCTCCTCTATCGCAAGGGCCTTGCGCTCGACGGCACCGCGCCCTGCCTGCTCTACGGCTACGGCGCCTACGGCATCGCCATGCCGGCGGCCTTCAGCACCAGCCGCCTGTCGCTGGTCGACCGCGGCTTCGTCTACGCCATCGCCCACGTGCGCGGCGGCACCGAGAAGGGCTGGCGCTGGTACAAGGACGGCAAGCTCGCGCGCAAGCCGAACACGTTCCACGACTTCATCGCCGTCGCCGCCTATCTGGCCGCCTCCGGGTGGGTCGCGCCGGACAAGATCGTCGCCCACGGCGGCTCGGCCGGCGGCCTGTTGATGGGAGCGGTCGCCAATCTGCGGCCCGACCTGTTCGGCGGCGTCATCGCCGAAGTGCCGTTCGTCGATGCGCTCAACACCATGCTCGACGACACCTTGCCGCTGACGCCGCCGGAGTGGCCGGAATGGGGCAACCCGATCGTCGACGCGCAGGCGTTCCGGGACATCCTCGGCTACTCGCCCTACGACAACGTGCGGGCGCAGAACTACCCGCCCATCCTCGTGCTGGCCGGGCTTTCCGACCCGCGCGTTACCTATTGGGAACCGGCCAAGTGGGTCGCCCGCCTGCGGGCGAAAAAGACCGACCGCAATCTCATCGCCTTGCGCACCAACATGGAGGCAGGCCACGGCGGCGCCTCCGGCCGGTTCGACCGGCTCAAGGAAGTGGCGCTCGCCTACGCCTTTGCCATCACGATTATGGGTGCGGCGGAGGTCACGGCCGGCAGCCGGGCGGCATCTTCGCCTTGAAATCGTCGATCGCGGCCTGGAGCTGGGCGGCGCGTTCGGCCTTCTTGGTCCCCGGATCGCAGCGGGAGAACACCTCGCGCACCTTGATGAGCGCCGCGTAGTAGCGGCGATCGGCGGCGCATTTCGCCGCGTCCGGGCTCGCGGCGGCCGCGGCGACCCCGGCGCGGGTGCGCTCCAGGCTCTGCTGGCTTGCGGCGAGTTCGCTCCTGCAATCGGCGGCGGCGGGAACGGTGCCCACCAGCACGGCGGCGAAGGCCGCAGCCGCAAGCGGCGCGTACCGCAGTGGTTTGCAGATCATGCCGATCCCTTCTCGGCCGCAGCCGCCCCTGCGGAAGTGTGTAGCCGCCGGCCGCCGCCCAAGTCCACAGAAACCTCATCCTTCGCGCGCGGCTGCGGAGTGAACGAGCCGCGCGGCGGTGATGTCCTCGGTGGCGATGCCGACCGATTTGAACACCTTGGTGCCCGCGGGCGCCGCCTTGAGGCCGGCGAATATCTCGCCGATCTCCGCGAAGATCGCCGCCTTGGACAGGATCACGTCGCCGGATTCCTTGAGCGCCGCCTCGCGCGAGTCGACGATCAGCGTGTTCGCCATGACGGCGTCGTCGAGTTCGCGCCAACTCGGGCGCGGCGCGCCGACCGCCGTCACCAGCGCGCCCGGCTTGAGCCAGGCGCCGGCGAGGATCGGAGTGAGCGCCGCCGTCGCCGTGACCACGACATCGGCGCCGCGGACTGCCGCGTCGGCCTCCATGGCGCGGGCGCCGTGCGCATCGGCAAAACGCCGGGCGTGCTCGGGCGTCCGGCTCCACACCCGCACCTCGTCGAAGCTGCGTACCCGGGAGAGCGCCTCGAGATGCGCGCGCGCCTGCACGCCGCTGCCGAGCAGCGCCAGCACGCGGGCGTCGGGCGCGGCGAGATGGTTGGCCGCCGCCGCCGACACCGCGGCGGTGCGCATCTCGGTGATCAGCCGCCCATCCATCACCGCGAGCGGCTCGCCGGTGTCGGTGCGCATGAGGGCGATCAAAGCGTGGTGCGTGGCAACGCCGGTGCCCGCGTTGGCGGGATAGAAGCTCACGAGCTTGGCGCCCATCGCTTCCTCGGTCACCGCCGGCATGACGGCAACGTAGCGCCTGCCCTCCTCGATGGCGAGGAAGTTGCGCACCGGCTGGAGCACGCGCCCGCGCGAGAACGCGGCGAGCGCCGCCTCCATGGCGGGGATGAGCTCCTCCCACCGCAGCAGGCGGCGCACGTCGTCTTCGTCGAGGTAGCGAACCACGCCGTCCTTCCTCCATGCTATTGTCGCATACCGGCCGCGCCGGGTCGCGGCAATGTCGGGAGTGGCGAGGTGACGACCGAACCGACCGTGCGCGGGCGCTGCCTGTGCGGCGACATCCACTATGAGTACTGGGGCGCTCCCATCGTGACGTTGCATTGCCACTGCGAGAGTTGCCGGCGCCACACGTCCTCGCCGATCACCACCTTCGTGTGCGTCGACAAAGCGCGTTTTCGCTACACGCAGGGAACTCCGAGCGCCTACGCCTCCTCGCCCGGCGTCACGCGCACCCATTGCGGCCGCTGCGGCTCGCCCATCGCCTACGAGTCGGACCGCCGGCCGGATCAGATCGACCTCTATACCGGGACGCTCGACGACCCGGCGGCGGCCGAGCCGACGTGCCACGTTCACGTAGCCGAGCAGCTGCCGTGGCTCGAGACCGCCGATCCGCTGCCGCGCTACGCGCGCGGACGCCGCGGCGCGACGCCGGTGCGGTATGGACCACGCACTCCGGTCACCTTAGGTCCCTGAGGAGCTTTCCGTTTGTTGAAGTGCAGCTTGAGCCCGGAAAGCTTCTTGCCGCGTGCATGCGCCGCCGCTTCACGCAATCCCTGAATGACTCGCTTGGCCGGTTTGCTCATACTCATCCCAGATTCAGTTCCTTGAAGAAGTCGTTGCCCTTGTCGTCGACGACGATGAAGGCGGGGAAGTCCACGACTTCGATGCGCCAGATCGCCTCCATGCCGAGTTCCGGATATTCCACCACCTCGACCTTCTTGATGCAGAAC
>DASPVJ010000217.1:0-3732 GCA_035622435.1 Xanthobacteraceae bacterium
CGCGCCGAGCGCGAGCGCCGCCAGGGCGGCGCCGAAGACGTGCCTGCGCACGTCCGCCGGGTTGGTGCTAGGCCGCCTTCGCGCTCGACTTGGCAATCGTCCTCTCCTCCACCAGCTCGTCGATCTCGCGGTAGCTGGCGAATGCGCGCTCGAACTCGTCATGGATCGCCCGCACTTGGTCGGCGAGCATGGCCTGCGATTCCGCGATCGACCGGCGCAGGTCGTCGCGCGCCGAGGCCGGGCGCTGGTGCGGCTCGATGGGAATCTTCTCGAGCGCGTAGGGCTTGGCGAACCCCGCCGGCGGCGGGGTGGTCCGGTTGCGCTTGTTGGCCTCGCGGTAGGTGGCAAGCAGCGCATTGGCGGTGCGCTCGAGATGCGACTGGTGCGCGTCGAACAGGCGCAGCAGGCGCGCGCGGCCCTCGATGATCGCGTCATGCTCGCCGCGGCGGATCGACAGGTCGCGGTTCGCCTCCTCCAGGATCTCGACCGCCTCGTCGCGGATCTCGAGCAGCGCGGCGATCAATTCGTTCTTGCGCCGGATATAGGCCTCGTAGGCGGCGGCGCGGCGCTTCTCCAGCGGCCCGTAGCCGGGATAGGGATCGAAGATGAGGTAGGAATCGCCGAAGGCGACGAGCGAGCACATGATGCCGATGCCGAAGAACAGCCAGGATTTGACGTCGGCGATGGCGAGCGGCGCGGTCTTCAGGCGCACGAGCACCTCGCGGCCGGCGTCGGAGACGAGCGCGCCGGCGGCTTCGCGATAATGCGCCAAAGCGAGATTGAGGCCGACGGCGATGGCGATGTAGCAGACGAGCGAGACGAGCCCGAGGAGCTTGCGAAAATAATTGCGGTGATGGAATTCGCGCGCGCCGACCGCGCCGGCGAGGAAGCTCACCCCGATGTTGAACAGCGCGAAGGTGACGGCCTCGGCGACGCCGCCGACGTAACCGAGTTCGCTGCCCTTGGCGAGAAAGAAGCCGTTGAGAAAGACCTCGAAAACGAACAGCACGAGCAGCACGCCGATCTTGAGCGTCAGGCTGCCGCCCTTCGACCAGCGCGCGGTGCGCACCAGCCGGTGCCGCCGGCGGAAGTCGTCGCGCTCGACCTCGAGATCGCGCAGGTGCCGGCGCAGGCTGTGCAGTTCGTCCCGGCCCTGGGCGGCTTCGGCGCGGAATTCGCTCACCGCGGCAGGTGCGGCCTGCCGGATGGTGGCGAAGCGGCCCTCGAAATCGAGGCCGGCGAGCCGCTCCTCGTAGAGGTGCAGCTGGTCGAGCAGGACGCCATGGGCGCTGTTCTTCTCCGCCTCCACGCGCTCGACGACGCGGCTTTCCACGTCGTCGAGGACCGCGGAATCGGAGGACGGCTCCTCGCGCGCGCCGCGTTCCGAGCCGGTCTTGCCCACCGCCAGGTCCGCCGCGAGCTTGGCGACGTTCAACGTGGGAAACACGTCGAGCGAGGCGCGATAGTCGTGCGGCTCGCGTTTGAGCCCGCTGACCAGGCGCGCAAGCGCGGACTTTGCCGGTAAATTCCTCATTCCCACCGCTCGACCGCCGGTCCGCCCCAGACCTGCGCAGCGCGTCAAGAATCCAGATGCGGGCTAGATTAACACGGCGCAAGTCGGGGGCAAAAGTGAGGCCGGCGCAACGACTTGCCGCAGCCGGGGCGCGGTTGGGCTCTCCCCCGTCGCTTGGCTTTACATAACGGCGGCGGGCGGATGGGGTTCGGAAGTCCGGGAGCGCGCGGCGAAAATCGCGACGCCGCCGTCTGAACTAGCCCGCTCAGCTCAACCCTGTTTCGGCTTCTTCGGTGGCGCTTTAGGCGGCGTGCGTGCGACGGCCGGGCGAGGCCCCTTCGGCGTCGCTTTCGGAGCATTCGGCGGCGTCACCTTTGCGTTCTTGACAGGCGGGGATGGCGCGGTGGCGGTCGCGGGATACGTCCGGCCTTTTTCCTTAGCCTTGGTGTCCTTTACGTCCGGATGCACGGCGCCGCCCGGCGCAGTCTTGCCGACGGCGGCGGGATTCGTTGACCCGCGGAACTCTTTGCCGGCCTGGGTTGCCGCAACCACGCCGTGACCGGTGAATTGCCCCGGCTTGCCGGTGGCGGCAATGGCGGGCTTTCCTTGATTGACCGAGGCGAGCAGCGCCCGGTTGGTGCTCGCCGCGGTTACGTGCTGGGTCTGCGCTGTGGTGGGCGCGATATGGTGCTCGTGCGCTGCCGCTTGTTCCTGCGCGGTCGGTGTCGCAACGACGCCGCCGGCTCCGCCGTTGAAGCTGACGGTCGTCACCGCCGCGCGATTGACGATGGTCTCATGATACACGTTGGTAATGTGGACGCTGCCGATATTGGTGACCGCGGTGTTGTAGGTGAACACACCCCCGCGCCAAGCCCCGCCAAGGTAGCCTACGCCCACGTAGCCGAAGCCGTAGTTGATGCCGCCGTAAAATCCGATGTGGGGGCCCCAGTATCCCTCATGCCAGAAATATCCGCCGTCGCCGAACCCCCAGTAGCCCGGCGTCCAAAGCAATTCGGGCGCCGGGGCTTCAACCCACGTGCCGGGCACCCAAAAATATCCCTCGGGCCCATAGGCCCAATACCCGGGCGTCCAGATATAGCCGGGACCGGGGATTTCGGGCTGGTCGTAGACGGGCAGTGCGGGCGGCTCGATGGTGACGGCCACGTCGACCGCGATTTGGGCGGACGAAATCGCCGGCACGGCGATCATTGCGAGAATGAACAAAAGCGAGAGCGCGATGGGGCGACACGAGCGCATTTTTTGCCATTCCTTTCGGCGGGGTGTGGGCCGTCCTACCGCCCAATTGTGGCTTTGCTGAGGGAACCCAAGGACCCATTCAACCGGTGGGATCGACAGGCGCAAGTGACGTATTGATCAGCTCAAGGAGGCGCTGGCTGTCTTGCCACGTACCTGCTTGATTTCCTCGCGCAGCAGGCGAAGCTGGCCTTTGCGATCAAGGATATCCACCCCACCTCGTGTTTTTTCCAACGTGTTGCCAAAATATCACCGGTTCGAAGAGGGAAACTGCTACAGTATGGGCGTTACCGGGGGCGGTCATGAAAAAACTTCTTCTGACGTCCACGGCCCTAATCGCCCTTGCGGCGGTCGGATCGGCCGGTGCGGCCGACATGACGCCGGTCTACAAGGCGCCGATCATCGCGCCGCCGGCGGTCTACGATTGGACCGGTTTCTATGTCGGTGGCAACGTCGGCTACAGCTGGGGTGCGTGGGACGCGAGCAGCAATCAAGGCATCTTCAACTTCGAATCCACCGCTGCCAGTCCGCGCCTCGATGGCTGGCTGGGCGGCATCCAGGCTGGATACAACTTGCAGCGCACGGGCCCGTGGGTCCTCGGCCTCGAAGGCGATATCCAGGGCACCGGCGAGAAAGATTCACAGAGCTGGACGGATCCCGCCGTTGCGCTGCCGCCGCTGCCGCCAAACACTTGCACCGCATGTATCCAGGCCTTTGTTCCGCAGCGGCCCGGCACCGGCCCGGCATTCCTGAACAGCGAATGGAGCCTCCCCTGGTTCAGCACGGTCCGCGGCCGCGTGGGATTTACGCCCGACGCGGCGCGGAAATGGATGCTCTACGCGACCGGCGGCCTCGCGTTCGGCGAGGCCGAGTACAATTTCACCTGGGCCAATCCGGGAGGGGCGCCCGGCCGGCAAACCTATTCGCTGTCGACCAGCGAGATCATGTGGGGATGGGTCGTCGGC
>DASPVJ010000218.1:0-10272 GCA_035622435.1 Xanthobacteraceae bacterium
CCGGCTCGCGCCGGCGCCGCACAGAACCCGGCTTACAGGCCGGCTGACGCGATAACGAGGGGCGTCCGACGCGAACCGTCGGGCGCCCCGCCAATTTTTGCGGGCCGACCGATGTCGCAGTGCGCTATCGGATCGCGCGCGAGCGCTGACCGTCACGACAGCCAGCGCTTGCGCCGCTTGTAGTGTTTGACGTCGCGGTAGGACTTGCGGGTGCCGATCTCGTTGAGGCCGAGATAGAACTCCTTGATGTCGGAGTTGCGACGCAGATCCTCGGCCGGCCCTTCCAACACGATGCGGCCGTTCTCCATCACGTAGCCGTGGTCGGCGATGTCGAGCACCAGCGTCGCATTCTGCTCGACGATGAGGACGGTGAGATTGCGCTCGTCCTTGAGCCGCCGGATGATGGCGAAGATTTCCTCGACGATGCGGGGAGCAAGCCCGAGCGAGGGCTCGTCGAGCAGGATCGCCTTGGGGTCGGACATCAGGGCGCGTCCGATCGCCAGCATCTGCTGCTCGCCGCCCGACAGATAGCCCGATTGCAGCCGCCGGCGTTCCTTGAGCAACGGGAAAAATTCGTAGACGCGTTCGATGCCGTCGCGGATGAACTTGCCGTCGCCGCGGGTGTGGCCGCCGGCGACGAGGTTTTCCTCGACGGTGAGGTTGGGGAACACGCGCCGGCCCTCGAACACCTGCACGACGCCGCGGCGGACGACCTCGTGCGCCGGCAGCTGCTCGAGCCGCTCGCCGTCAAGCTCGATCGTGCCCTTGGTCACCCGGCCGCGTTCGGTGCCGAGGATGCCGGAGACCGCCTTCAACGTGGTGGTCTTGCCCGCGCCGTTGGCGCCCAACAGCGCCGTGATGCGCCCGTCCTCGGCGCGCAGCGAGACGCCGCGCAGTACCAGGATGACGTTGTCGTAGACGACTTCGATGTTGTTGAGCGCGAGCACCGGGCGTCCCAGGCGATCCGGCCGGCGTCGCGGCGACGCCGGCCGGTTGGAGCGAAATATCTATTCCGCCGCGGCGACCGCCTTAGCGAGAACGTCCGGATAGCCGCGGAACCACTCGGTCTCCTTGACGAACTTGCCGCCCTTGACCTGGAAGATCTGCACCCAGCCGCCGCCTTCATGGTTGGCAGCGGTGACCTCCAGCGGCGGAACCAGGCCGGCGAGGGTGAAGTCCTTGATCGACTCGAAGCCCTTGCGCACGTCCTCGCCGGTCGGCTTCTCGCCGCCCTTCGCCTTGATGGCGTTGCGGATCGCCTCGACATGAATGGCGGCGATCAGGAGCCCACGGTTGTAATAGACGGTCGACGCCATTTCCTTCGGCGGCTCTTTGCCCTGGGCCTTGTACATGTCGACGATTTCTTTGCGCACCGGATAATCTTCGCCGACACCGGCGAACTGCAGGGTATGATAGCCTTCAGCCACGCCCCAGCCGCCCGCGGCCTCGATGTCCGCCTCGGCCGAGGCCCACACCAACCCGATCACGTGGGAGAGCGGATAGCCGGCGCGCTTGAGCTCCTTGATCGAAACCGAGGGCGAGCGCCCGAACAGGTGCGAGATCACGAAGTCGGGCCGGTAGCGTTGCGCGATGTCGAGCACCTGCGCGCCCATTTCGACGCCGGGCGGCGGCACCGCAAAGGTCCGCAGCTCGAACTTCTCGATCTTCTGCAGGTCCTCGACGATCGGCAGCGGCTCGCGGCCGGCCGGATTGTCGTAGAAGACATAAGCGATCTTCTTGCCCGCGAGATTGCCGCCGAGCTGCTGCTTGATGAACTGGATCGCGGCCGCACCCTGCGACCAATACGTGGCGGCGATGGGGAAGATGTATGGGTAGCGTGTTCCGTTGGCTGCGGCGGCGGTACCGAAGCCCGGCGAGGTGCCAGGGATATGGTCTTCAGTCAATTTCTGTGTCAGCGCCTGGATCTGCGGCGTGCCGTAGACCGCGATCGAGACCGCCCCTTCCGCCTTGAAGCGCTCGTAGCTCTCCATCGCCGGCGGGACCTTGTACTCGTGGTCGATCTCCCGCGCGACGATCGTGTAACCCTCGACCCCGCCCTTGGAATTGATCAGGTTGACGTAGTCCTGGATGGCCGGACACAGGCGGACGCCGACGATCTGCGTCGGCCCGGTGCGGTCGCACTGCGTGCCGATCTCGATCACTTTCTCTTGCGCCAGGGGGGCGCCGACGAACCACAACCCGACGGCTGCCGCCGCCAGGGCCGAACCCGCGGCCGATATGCGCCTCATGTTTCCTCTCCTCCGGTTATTTTTCCCGCCTCAATACGAGAACGGCCACATCCGGAAGTAATTGCGGATGTTGACCCACAGCCGGTTGAGGCCCTCCGGCTCCACCACCAGGAACAGGACGATCAGTCCGCCGAACATGACCAATCGCAGGTTGGGGATGATATTGAGTAATTCGGCTTGTGAAAACAACAATCCGCCGACGCCCTCCAGCACCCAGCGTGTGACAATCGGCAGCAGGGTGACGAAGGCGGCGCCGAGGATCGAGCCGAGAATCGAGCCCAGTCCGCCGATGATGATCATCGCCAGGTAGTCGATCGACACGTTGATCTGGAACTGCTCGTAGTTGGCGATGCCGAGGTAGTAAGTGTAGAGCACGCCGGTGACGCCGGCGTAGAACGACGAAATGGCGAACGCCAGGAGCTTGTAGCGGAAGATGTCGATGCCGATGATCTCCGCCGCCGTATCGTGGTCGCGCACCGCGACGAAAGCGCGGCCGATCCGCCCACGCACGATGTTCTGCATGGCGACGATCGCCAGCACGAGAAAGAACATCAGGAAGAAGTAGAGCTGCATCTGGGTCTTGAGGACCACGCCGAACACGCTCGGGCGCGGCACCTCGATCGAGGCCTGCACCCCGCCGGAAATCCACGGCACGTGGTTGATCGTCCATTCGATGATCAACTGGGCGGCGAGCGTCGCGATCGCGAGGTAGAGGCCCTTGATGCGCAGCGAGGGCACGCCGACGAGCGCGCCGATGAGCGCCGCCATCAGGCCGCCCGCCGGAATCGCGATCCAGAACGGCGCGCCCAACCGCACGATCAGGTTGGCGGCGGTATAGGCGCCGACCGACATGAAGGCGGCGTGCCCGATCGACACCTGGCCGGTGTAGCCGACCAGGATGTTGAGGCCGAGCGCGCCCACGCCGGCGATGAGAATGAGGTTGAGGATCGAGATCAGATATTCGCCGAGCGCGAGCGGGGCGACGACGATGAACAGCACGGCGACCGCCGCCACCGCGAATTTGGCGATGGGCAGCGGATAAAGCGCCATGTCGGCGGTGTAGTTGGTCTTGAAGACGCCGGACTCGCGGTAGAACATGGGCTACTTATCCTGGCGCATGATCTTTTCCGAAAACCGGTTCCCACTTTTCGGGATCATGCGCTAGACGCGTTCGATCTGCGGCTTGCCGAACAGGCCGTACGGCCGGATCATCAGCGCCACGATCATCAGAACGTAGGGCGCGAAGTCCTTGGTACCCCCGCCGACGTAGGGGTCGAGATAGCCGGCGGCGAGATTCTCCACGACGCCGACGATCAGTCCGCCGACGACGGCGCCGACCACCGAATCGAGGCCGCCGAGGATCACCACGGGAAATACCTTGAGGCCGACTTGCGCGAGCTGGTTGTCGACGCCGAGCATCGCCCCCCAGACGACGCCGCCGAGCGCGGACACCATGCCGGCCATCGCCCAGGCGAGGGCGAAATAGCGCGGCACGTTGATCCCCATCGCCATCGCCACCTGCTGGCTGTCGGCGACCGCGCGCATGGCGACGCCCATGCGGGTGCGCAGGAAGAACCAGGTGAAGGCGGCGAGGAAGGCCAGGCTGATGGCGGCGCTGACGAGCTGCACCGGCGGCAGCATCACCGGCCCGAGAAAAATCGGCTCGTCGCTCACCGGCATCACGATGGCGCGCGTCCCCGCGCCGAACACGAGGGTCGCGAACCCGCGCAGCAGCGCGGCGATGCCGATCGTCGCCATGATCACCGCGACCACCGGCCGGCCGATCAGCGGCCGCAGCACGACGCGCTCGAGCCCGAAGCCGAACGCGACCATGCACAGGATCGCCACCAGCGCGCAGGCCCAGAACGGCAGGTCGGCCGCATAGGCGCCGGCGGCGGCGATGAACGCGGCGAACATCACGAACTCGCCCTGGGCGAAGTTGATCGCGTCGGTCGCCTTGTAGACCAGCACGAAACCCAGCGCGATCAGCGCGTACATCAGCCCGATCATCAGCCCGTTGGTCAAAAGGACGAGCGTGAATTGCAGGTCGAACTCAGGCATGGACCGCTTCTCTCGCCGCCGCGGCCGGCGCGTCGACGTCGGCGATGCGCAGGCGCACCTTGAGCTTGCCGGTGCGGCCGTCCTCGTAGGTGATCTCGGTCACGAGTTCGACGGCGTCCGCCTCGCCGTACAGCGCCGCGACGGCGGCGGCGTATTTCTCCGCCACGAAGCGGCGGCGGATCTTGCGGGTGCGGGTGATCTCGTTGTCGTCGGCGTCGAACTCCTTGTTCACCAGCAGGAAGCGGCGGATGCGCGTGCTTTCCGGCAGGGTGGCGTTGCAGCTGCGGATCTCCTCGGCGATCAGCGCGCGCACCTCCGCCCGAGCGCTGAGATCCTGGAACGACGTGTAGGCGAGGTTGCGCCGCTCCGCCCATTTGCCGACGATCGCAAGATCGATCGCCACCAGCGCGGCGACGAACGGCCGGCCGGCCCCGAACGCCACCGCCTCGCGGATGAACGGGCTGAACTTGAGCTTGTTCTCGATGAACTGCGGGGCGAACGGCGTGCCGTCGGCGAGCGCGCCCACGTCCTTGGCGCGGTCGATGATGACCAGATGGCCGCGGGGATCGAGGAAGCCGGCGTCGCCGGTGCGGTACCAGCCGTCGTCGGTGCGCGCGTCCTTGGTCGCATCGTTCTGCTTGTAATATCCCGCGAACACTCCGGGCGAGCGGATGAGCACTTCACCGTTCTCGGCGATGCGGACCTCCATGCCGGAGCAGATGCGCCCGACCGTGTTCGGGTCGGCCTCCCCGTCCGGCTGCAGCGCCGCGAGCCCGGCGACTTCGGTCGCGCCGTATACCTGTTTGAGGTTGATGCCGAAGGAGCGGAAGAACCGATAGGCATCGGCACCGAGCGGGGCGCCGCCGGTATAGGCCCAGCGCGCGCGGCGCAGGCCCAGCTGATCGCGCACCGGCGCATAGACGAAGATTTCGCCGAGCGCGAGGCCGAGCCGCGTCAGGAGCGACAGCGGCTTGCCGTCGTGGCGGGCGAGTTCCGCGCGTTCGGCGAGATTGCGGAAAAATTCGAACAGACGGCGCTTGAGCGGCGAGGCGTCGCCGGCGCGGATTTGAATCGTCGTGAGCATGTTTTCCCAGATGCGCGGCGGCGCCAGAAACGCCGAGGGGCCGAGTTCGCGCAGGTCGCGCTGCACCGTCTCGACGTTCTCCGGGCAATTGCAGGTGAAGCCGACCAGCAGGCTGATCGTGGTCGAATAGAGGCTGTCGCCGATCCAGGCCATCGGCAGGTAGCACAGCCACTCGTCATCGACGTGCACGTCGCCTGCCGCCACGATCGATTCGCCCACGCTGATCAGGTTGGCGTGCGAGAGCATCACGCCCTTGGGCCGGCCGGTGGTCCCCGACGTGTAGGCGAACAGCGCGATGTCGCCCGGCGCGCCCTTGTCGATTTCCGCCTCGACGTAGCCGGGGCGCTGCGCGCCGAAGGCGCGGCCCGCGGCCTGCACCTCCTCGAACGACTTGAGCAGCGGCGAATCGTAATTCCGCATGCCGCGCGGATCGTCGTACACCACGAGCTTGAGGGCCGGCAGCTGGTCCTGCAAGGAGAGGACCTTGTCGACCTGCTCCTGGTCTTCCGCGACGATGACCGAGACCTCGGCGTGCGCGAACACGTAGGCGAGTTCGGAGGCGATCGAATCCTGGAACACCGGCACCGCGACGCCGCCCAGGCATTGCGCCGAAAGCTGCGCCCAATAGAGCCGCGGCCGGTTGTCGCCGATCACCGAGAGCTTGTCGCCGCGGGCAAAACCGTGGGCGGCGAGGCCGAGCGCGAAGTCGCGCACCTCCTCGTAATATTGCGACCAGCTGAAGGTGCGCCAAATGCCGCGGTCCTTCTCGCGCACCGCCGGCCGCGCCGCCATGGTCGTGGCGTTGCGGCGCAAAAGCGACGGCAGGGTCGGCGGCGTGATCGTTGGAGTCATGGCGTGTCCCCTCACCGCTTTCCGGTGCCCAGGTAGGCTCGGATCACGTCCGGGTGGTTCTGCATTTCCGCCGGCGTTCCCTCGGCGATCTTGCGGCCGTGATCGAGCACGGCGACCCGATCGGAAATGTCCATCACCACCCCCATATCGTGCTCGATCAGGATCATGGTCGTCCCCCACTCCTCGTTCACGTCGAGAATGTAGCGGGCCATGTCCTCCTTCTCGTCCTGGTTCATGCCGCCCATGGGCTCGTCGAGGAGGACGATCTTGGGCTCGAGCGCAAGCGCGCGCGCCAGCTCCACGCGTTTGCGCAGGCCATAGGCCAGCGCGCCGGTCGGCTGCCGGCGCAGTTGCTGCAGTTTGAGGAAGTCGATCAGGTCCTCGACCCGGCTGCGATGCTCCGCCTCCTCCTTCTGCGCCAGGCCCCAGTAGATGACGGAGGAGAGGAGCCCCGAGCCCATGCGCACGTGGCGCCCCAGCATGATGTTGTCGAGCACGCTCATGCCGTTAAAGAGCGCGATGTTCTGAAAGGTGCGCGCGATTCCCATGGCGGCGATGCGGGAGGGGCGTTGGCCGGTGATGTCGCGGCCCTCCAGCATGATCGTGCCGGTGTTGGGCTGGAACAGCCCGCTGATGATGTTGAGCAGCGTGGTCTTGCCGGCGCCGTTCGGGCCGATAATCGACATGATCGCGCCGCGGGCGACCGCGACGCTGATGTCGTCAAGCGCGCGCACGCCGCCGAAGCGCTTCGACACGCCGGAGACCGCAAGCTGCGGTCCGTCCGGGGCGGCCTCGATGGCGTTGGCGGCGCTCGAAACCATCTGCCTTGTGCGCTCCACCCATGCATGCTCGGAATGGCCGGCATGATGGAAACGCGTCCGGCAGAATGCAATAGCCATCTGATGACACGGCGCGCCGCCTCCGCTATGTGGCGGCCCGCATGACCCGCCCGCCGACCGAGACCTGGGACTTCTGGATCGACCGCGGCGGTACCTTCACCGACGTGGTCGGGCGCCGGCCGGACGGCACGCTCGTCGCCCACAAGCTCCTCTCCGAGAACCCGGAGGCCTATGGCGACGCCGCCGTGCAGGGCATCCGCGACCTGCTCGGCCTTGCGCCCGGCGCCCCGATACCGGCCGGCCGCATCGGCGCGGTCAAGATGGGCACGACGGTCGCGACCAACGCGCTGCTCGAGCGCAAGGGCGACCGCACGCTCCTGGTGACAACGCGGGGTTTTCGCGACGCGCTCAAGATCGGGTACCAGGCGCGCCCGAAAATCTTCGCCCGGCAGATCGTCAAGCCGCAGATGCTGTTCGAGCGGGTGGTCGAGGCCGACGAGCGCGTGCGCGCCGACGGTACCATTGAACGGACGCTGGACCTCGACGCCCTGCGGCCGGCGCTCGCCGCCGCCAAGGCGGACGGCATCGGCGCGGTCGCGGTGGTGTTCATGCACGCCTACCGCTACCCCGAGCACGAGCAACGCGCCGCGGCGCTCGCCCGCGAAATGGGCTTCCCGCAGGTCTCGGCGAGCCACGAAGTGTCGCCGCTGATCAAGCTCGTCGGCCGCGGCGACACCACCGTGGTCGATGCGTACCTCTCGCCCATCCTCAAGCGCTACGTGGCGCAGGTCGCGGGGGATCTGCGCTCTTCTTCACCTCTCCCCGGAGGGGAGAGGTCGACGCGCGAAGCGCGTCGGGTGAGGGGGTTCCTGTCCGATGGAGAGGGCGTACTCCCCTCACCCCGACCCTCTCCCCTGCGGGGAGAGGGAGAAACGCGCTTGATGTTCATGATGTCGTCGGGCGGGCTGACGGCCGCCGACCTGTTCCAGGGCAAGGACGCGATCCTGTCGGGGCCTGCCGGGGGCGTGGTCGGCATGGCGGAGACCGGGCGCGCGGCGGCCTTCGACCGGCTGATCGGCTTCGACATGGGCGGCACGTCGACCGACGTGAGCCATTTCGACGGCGAGTACGAACGCGCGTTCGAGACCGAGGTGGCGGGCGTGCGCATGCGCGCGCCGATGATGCTCATCCACACGGTCGCGGCGGGCGGCGGCTCGGTCCTGCACTTCGACGGCGCACGCTTCCGCGTGGGTCCGGATTCGGCTGGCGCCAACCCCGGCCCCAAATGCTACCGGCGCGGCGGGCCGCTCGCCGTGACCGACGCCAACGTCATGGTCGGCAAGCTGATGGCGGAATTCTTTCCGCGCATTTTCGGCCCCGGCCAGGACCAGCCGCTCGACGCGGCGGCGGTGCGCGAGGTGTTCGGCGCGCTGGCCGCGCAAGTGGGCGACGGCCGCACCTCGGAAGAGGTCGCCGATGGCTTCATCCGCATCGCGGTCGAGAACATGGCGAACGCGATCAAGAAGATTTCCGTGCAGCGCGGCTACGACGTGACCCGCTACACCCTCAACTGTTTCGGCGGCGCCGGCGGCCAACACGCCTGCCTGGTCGCCGACGCGCTCGGCATGACCAAGGTGCTGATCCACCCGTTCTCCTCCCTGCTCTCGGCCTACGGCATGGGGCTCGCCGATATCCGTGCGACCCGCCAGCAGGCGGTCGAGGAGCCGTTCGCCGAACCGGTGCTGGCCACCATTGCCGAGGTCGGCGGTCGGCTTGGCGCCGCGGCCCGCGCCGAGGTCATCGGGCAAGGCGTGCCCGCAGCCGACGTCGCCGTGCACGTGCGCGCTCATGTGCGCTATTCGGGGACCGACACGGCGCTGGTGGTTCCGGCGTTTACGCTCGGCGCAAACGGTGCAGCAGCGTTCCCTCCCCCCAACGGGGTCCCCGCGACGCAAGCGTCGCGGGGTGTCCCTCGGGGGAGGGACAGGGTGGGGGGTGAATCTCAACCGGCGCCGTCACGATCGCCCCCCCTCCCCAACCCTCCCCCACAAGGGGGGAGGGAGCAGGCGGTGCCAAGCGGCGAGGCCGCCGCTTCACTCGACGCGATGCAATCCGCCTTCGAGGCCGCGCACCGGGCGCGCTTCGGCTTCATCGATCCCAGCAAGGCCATGGTGGTCGAGGCGGTGTCGGTCGAGGCGATCGGCGGCGGCGCCAAGTTCGACGAGCCGGCGCGCGCGCCGACCGCAGAGCCGCTGCCCGCGCCGGCGCGCCGCACCCGCTTCTATTCCGGCGGCGCCTGGCACGACGCCGCGGTGTTCACCCGCGACCAGCTTAAGCCCGGCCACGCCGTCGCGGGACCGGCGATCCTGATCGAGCCGCACCAGACCATCGTGGTCGAGGACGGCTGGCGCGCGACGGTCAGCGTAAAAAACCACCTCGTGCTCGATCGCGCCGTACCCCCCGCCCGCCAGAGCGCCATCGGCACCCACGCCGACCCGGTGATGCTCGAAGTGTTCAACAACCTGTTCATGTCGATCGCCGAGCAGATGGGCGTGTCGCTGCAGAACACCGCCTACTCGGTCAACATCAAGGAGCGGCTCGATTTCTCCTGCGCCATGTTCGACGCCGACGGGTCGCTGGTCGCCAACGCACCGCACATGCCGGTGCACCTCGGCTCCATGGACCGGGCGGTCGAGACCATCATTCGCGAGAACCGCGGCCGCATCCGCCCGGGCGACGTCTACGCCATCAACGCGCCCTACAACGGCGGCACCCACCTGCCCGACATCACCGTGTGCACGCCGGTGTTCGACGACGATAAGCGCGACATTTTGTTCTGGGTGGCGAGCCGCGGCCATCACGCCGACGTCGGCGGAATTTCGCCCGGCTCGATGTCGCCCAACGCCGTCGATATCGAGCAGGAAGGCGTCTACATGGACAACTTCAAGCTCGTCGACGGCGGCCGGTTTCGCGAAAAGGAACTCTATGCCGCGCTCACCGGCGCCAGATATCCGGCGCGCAACCCGCTGCAGAACGTCAACGACCTCAAGGCGCAGATCGCCGCCAACGAAAAGGGCGTGCAGGAATTGCGCAAGATGGTCGGCCAGTTCGGCCTCGCCGTGGTCAAGGCCTACATGCAGCACGTGCAGGACAACGCCGCCGAGAGCGTGCGCCGCGTCATCGACCG
>DASPVJ010000219.1:0-9874 GCA_035622435.1 Xanthobacteraceae bacterium
ATCTCGCGCACGAAGCCGTGCAGGTGCTTGATCGCCGCCTGCATGACCTGGCGCAGCCGCGGGTCGGGAATCTGCTGCCAGCGGTCGAGCACGACGTCGGTGATGTTGTGTTCCGTCACGTAGGCCATGGTGGTCTCCAAATGGGCTCGGAAAATCGCGGGTTCGAAGCCACTCTATCCGCGGCGGCCGGCCGGGCGTCAATAGCGCGCCTCGTAGGGCGCATTAGATTAGCGGCGCAGCCGCGTAATGCGCCGTCATCGGCGCAATACGGCCTTCGGCCTATTGCGCCCTATACGTAATATCGGCGGCGCCGCGCATCACCGCCACGCAGGAGCCAAGCCCATGCCCGCCTATTGGGTCGCCCGGTCGAAGATCAACGACCCGGTCGCCTACAAGAGCTACACCGATCGCCTGCCGGCGATCTTCGCCCGCTACGGCGCCAACATCCTGGCCCGCGGCGGCCGCTACCAGCGCATGGAGGGCCCCGACAAGTTCCACCGCTTCGTGGTCATCGAGTTTCCCACCTTCGATCAGGCGGTCGCCTGCTTCACCTCGCCCGCGTACGAGGCGGCCGCGGCATTCCGGCGTGGCGGCGCCGGCGAGGTCGAGACCGTCATCGTCGAGGGCGGCGATGCGACGAGGTGACGGCAGCCATGGTCCGAGCGGCCCTTGGCGCCGGGCTGCCGGTTGGGCATAAGGTGGCGAAAATTGCCGTGCAAAGGGAGGAAGTTCGCATGCTTCGACAGTGCGCCCATCGGGCCTTCGCTTGGCTTGCCGCGGGTCTCTTGGCCGCCGGCATCTTCGCCTTGTCGCCGGCGCCCGCCGCCGCCCAATCGGGCGAGCCGATCAAGATCGGCTTCGGCATGGCGCAGACCGGGCCGCTCGCGCCCAACGGCAAGTCGGCGCTGCTCGCCATCAAGATCTGGGAGGAGGACGTCAACGCCAAGGGCGGGCTCATCGGCCGGCCGGTCACGCTCGTCTACTACGACGACCAGAGCAACCCGGCGACGGTGCCCGGCCTCTACACCAAGCTCATCGACGTCGACAAGGTCGACCTGATCACCGGCGGCTATGCCACCAACATGATCGCCCCGGCGATGCCGGTGGTGATGCAGCGGAACAAGTTGTTCGTCAGCCTGCTCGGGTTGGCGGTGAACAGCGAGTTCAACTATCCGAATTATTTCTCGATGGCGCCGACCGGCGGCCTCGATTCCAAGGCGTCCATCACCAAGGGTTTCTTCGAGGTGGCGGCGGCGCAGAACCCGAAGCCGCAGACGCTGTCGGTCGCGGCGGCCGACGCGGAGTTCGCGCGCAACTGCGCCGACGGCGCGCGCACCAACGCCAAGGCGGCCGGCTTCAAGATCGTCTACGACCGCAACTACCCGCCCGCCACCACCGACTTCGGGCCGATCGTGCGCGCCATCCAGGCCGCCGACGCCGACCTGGTGCTGATCTGCTCCTATCCGCTCGACTCGGTCGGCATGGCGCGCGCGGCCAACGAAATCGGGCTGCGGCCGAAGATGATGGGCGGCGGCATGGTCGGCCTGCAGGCGACCGTGTTCAAGACCCAGCTCGGCCCGCTGCTCAACGGCATCGTCAACTACGATTTCTGGCTGCCGGTGCCGAAGATGGACTTTCCCGGCGTCGCCGACCTGATCAAGAAGTACCAGGCGCGCGCCGGCGCCGAGGGCGTCGATCCGCTCGGCTACTACATGGCGCCGTGGGCCTACGCCCAGTACCAGGTGCTGGGCCAGGCGATCGAGGCGACCAAGAGCCTCGACGACCAGAAGCTCGCCGACTACATCCGCAAGACCACGTTCAAGACGGTCGGCGGCGACATCGCGTTCGGCGCCAACGGCGAATGGGCGCAGGCGCGCGTGCTCCAAGTGCAGTTCCAGGGCATCAAGGGCAATGACGTCGGCCAGTTCCGGAACATCTCCACCCAGGTCGTGGTATGGCCGCCCGAGTACAAGTCCGGCAACGTGATCTACCCGTACGAGAAGGCGAAGTGACTTTCTTACCCTCCCCCTTGTGGGGAGGGTCGCTCGCCGGAGCGAAGCGAAGGCGAGCGGGGTGGGGGTGGTTCAGAAATCAGAATTCTGACTTCTGGCTTCTGATTTGTGCTCGACCCCCACCCCTGACCCCTCCCCACAAGGGGGAGGGGAAAAGAGCGGAAAGTCCCCCTCACCCCGACCCTCTCCCCGCAAGCGGGGAGAGGGGGCTACAGCCCCAAATAAAACTTCCGTATCAAATCGTTGTTGTTGAGTTCGGCGGCGGAGCGGCCTTCGAAGGCGATGCGGCCGTGCACGATGACGTAACCGCGGTCGGCGATGCGGATCGCCTGGTTGAAGTTCTGCTCGGCCATCAGCACGGTGAGGCTGTAGCTGAGTTTGAGCTCCCTGATCTTGTCGATGGTGCGGCTGACCAGGATGGGCGCGAGCCCGACCGACGGCTCGTCGATCAATAAAATGCGCGGCGCCAGCATCAGCGCGCGGCCGAGCGCCAGCATCTGCTGTTCGCCGCCGGACAGGCTGCCGGCGAGCTGGTGGCGCCGCTCCAAGAGCCGCGGGAACGCCTCGAAGCAGAACTCGAGATTCTGTTTGATCTGCGCGCGCGCGGTGCTGCGGAAGGCGCCGAGCAGCAGGTTCTCCTCGACCGTGAGGCGGGGGAACAGCCGCCGGCCTTCCGGCACCAGCGCGATGCCGAGGTCGACGATCTCCTCGGTCGAGCGCCCGACGAGGTCGTGCCGGGCGCCGTCGATCTCCACGACCACCGAGCCGGCGCTCGGCCGCACCATGCCCATGATGCACTTCATCAGCGTGCTCTTGCCGTTGCCGTTGGTCCCGAGCAGCACCACGGTCTCGCCGGAGTTGACGGTGAGCGAGACGTCCTCGAGCACGCGCACGGCGCCGTACGCCGCGTGCACCTTGTCGAGCGCGATGCTACTGGCCAAGGTACGCCCTCTCGACTTCCGGATCGCGGATCACGTCCTGCGGCGCGCCGTCGGCGATCTTCCTGCCGGAGACCAGCACGACCAGCCGCTGCGAGAAGCTCATCACCGCGCGCATGATGTGCTCGATCAGGATGATGGTGATGCCGTCCGCGTTGAGCCGGTTGAGCAGCTTGAGGATGTCCTCGATCTCCGAATGGGAGAGGCCGGCCATCGCCTCGTCGGCGATCAGCAGCTTCGGATCGGCCGCCATGGCGCGGGCGAGTTCGAGCTTGCGCATCTCGACCTGGGTGAGGTCGCGCGGCCGGCGCCGCGCCTTGGCGGCGAGGCCGACGAGGGCCAAAAGGTCGGCGCAGCGCGCCTCGATCTCGCTCGCCGTCAGGTGGGCGCCGCGCCGCACGTTGGCCGAGTAGATCAGCGGGATGCGCAAATTGTCGGTGAGCGACAGGCTGACGAACGGCCGCGGCAATTGGAAGCTGCGCGCCATGCCGAGCCGCGTGCGCTGGTGCGCGGTGAGCGAGCCTACGTCGACGCCGTCGAAGCGCACGCTGCCGGTCTCGTTGTGCAGCGCGCCGCACAGGCAATTGACGAGGGTGCTCTTGCCCGAGCCGTTGGGTCCGATCAGGCCGAGCCGCTCGCCGCTCGCGACCGCGAGGTTGACGCCGTCGAGCGCGACGAATCCGCCGAACCGCTTGCTCAGACCGCGGACTTCGAGCAGCGGCCGCGCCATGACGCTCACCGTCCGCCGCGCACGATGAGCGGCCGCACCAGGCCGACGATGCCGTTCGGCGCGATGATCACGAAGGCGACGAGCAGGAGGCCGACGATGAGCAGGTTGACGGCGGAGGAAATCGTCACCGTCACCCATTGCTGCAGGGTGCCGAGCAGGACGGCGCCGATCAGCGGGCCGACCCACGTGGTGGTGCCGCCGATCACCGGCATGGCGATGCTGTTGACCGCGTAGGCGAGGCTGAAGCCGGAGGCCGGGTCGAGGTAGCCGACGTAATAGGGCAGCGGCGCGCCGGCCATGCCCATGAACGCGCCCGACAGCGTGGTGGCGATGAGCTTGAGGCGCAGGGTCGGCACGCCGGACGCCTCGGCGGCGATCTCGTCGTCGCGGATGGTGGCAAATCCGTAGCCGAGCCGCGAGCGCTCGATCACGCGCGCGACCGCGACCGCCAGCACCGCCAGCCCGAGCATGACCAGGAACAAATACTGGATGTAGCTGCCGATCAGCGGGGCCGTCGGCGGGCGGATGATGTAGGCGCCGCGCGAGCCGCCGACGTAGTCCCAGTTGGTGATCAGCGTCTGGATGACGACGGCGAGCGCCAGGGTCGCGATCGAGAAAAAGGCGCCGCGCAGCCGCAAGGTCAAATAGCCGATGCCGAGCCCGACCACCGCCGACACCGCGCCGCCGATCGCGATCAGCGCCGGGATGGCGACGGGATGGAACTTGTGGATGGCGACCGACGTGTAGGCGCCGAGCGCGAACAGCGCCGCGGTGCCGAAGTTCACGTAGCCGCAGTAGCCGCCGAGGATGTTCCAGGCGGTCGACAGCACGACGTATTGGAGCACCACGTAGCCGGCGAAGAAGAAATATTCGTTCTCGACCAAGCGCGAGAGGCCGAACACGGCCGCGCCGACGGCGACGGCGATCAGGATGAAGGTCGACGAGCGCACGGCTAACGCCCCAAAAGGCCGGCCGGCCGGAACGCCAGCGTCAGCAACAGGAAGCCGAACGACACCGCCGGCGCCCACGACGGGCCGTAGAAGGTCGAGGTGATGCTTTCGACGATGCCGAGCAGGAAGGCGGCGATGACGGTGCCCGGCAGGCTCCCCATGCCGCCCATCACGCAGATGGCGAACACGCGGCCGATGTACTCGCGCCCGACCGAGGGCTCGACCGGCTGGATGACGATGAGGAACGCCCCCGCCATCGAGGCGGTGGCGATCGAGATGGCGAAGGCGATGCGCTTGATGCGGATCGGGTCGGCCGCCATCAGGCGCAGCGCCTCCTGGTCCTGCGCCACCGCCATGATGGCGCGGCCGATGAAGGTGCGCGTGAGGTAGACCTGCAGGACGAGGATCAGCAGCAGCGAGACCAGGCAGGGAACCAGCATGCGCAGCGGCAGGTCGACGAAGCCCAAGTGCAGCGTCGGCCCGATGTAGACCGCCTCGACGTAGCGGTAGTCGACGCCGAACGCCAGGATCAGCACCACTTCGGTGATGAACAGAAGGCCGAAGAAGAAGGCGAGGCCGCGCAGCGCCTCCTGCCCGCGCCGCTCGAACGACACGTAGTAGACCTGATAGACCGAGGCGCCGAGCGCATAGAACGCCGGCAGCATGACGATGCTGACGAGGATCGGATCGAGGCCGAATTGGGAATTGACGATGTAGGCGATGTACGAGCCGAGGATGATGAAGGCCGGGTGGGCGATGTTGACGATGTCGAGGATGCCGAAGGCGATCGAGATGCCCGAGGTGACGGCGGCGTAGAAGCCGCCCAGCAGCAGGCCCGCGACGATCGCGTTGATCAGCAGGTCGAACATGCGCGCCCCGGCGTCACGCGCAGCCGCCGGCGCCGCTGCGGCGGCCGGTCCGCCGTGGCCGCGGTCGCATCCGGTGCGGGCCCTGTCCTCATGCGTCCCCCCTTTTCTCGCGCCTGTTGTAGCATGGCCGCATGGCGGCGCCAGCGGGCAATGCGGCGCGGTTCATGCGGCGCCCTCTCCACTCTTCCCCTCCCTCTTGTGGGGAGGGGTAAGCGGGGCGCCCCGCCGCGCTTGCGCGGCGGGGACCCCGGGTGGGGGTCGTTCAGAAATCGGAAATCGGAAATCACAACCGCGCTTTCTGATTTCCGACTTCTGATCTCTGATCCCTGAACCACCCCCACCCCGCCGCGCTTCGCGCGGCGACCCTCCCCGACCCATCGATCCGTCGCGAGCGTAGTCCGCGACGGATCGGAAGAATCTGGGGGAGGGTAGGCGGGCGAATGCTGCTTTGACTCCCCGATGGGCACTCGCTAGCGTTGCGGGGAGACAACAGCAGACGCCGCCAAGCGGCGCGCCGGGGAGGACGTCGATGCGGTTCGATCGCCGCCGATTGAACGTCGCGCTCGCGGGGCTCGCGGTCGCGATCCATGCGCTGGCGGCGCCGGCGCGCGCCGCCGATCCCATCAAGATCGGCTTCTCCATGTCGCTGACCGGCGGGCTTTCCGGCGGCGGCAAAAGCGTCATCCTGGCGTTCGAAATCTGGAAGGAGGACGTCAACGCCGCCGGCGGATTGCTCGGCCGGCCGGTCGAACTCGTCTACTACGACGACCAGAGCATGCCGGGGCAGGTTCCCGGCATCTACTCGAAGCTGCTCGACATCGACAAGGTCGACCTCGTGGTGTCCGCCTATGCGACCAACCAGATCGCGCCGGCGATGCCGGTCGTCATGCAGAAGAACAAGGTGTTCATGGCGCTGTTCGGCACCGGCGTGAACGACATTTTCAAATACGACAAATATTTCCAGATCCTGCCCAACGGCAAGGACACGCGGCTCGCCCCCTCGCTCGGTTTCCTCGAGACGGCGATGACCATGGACCCCAAGCCGCAGACGATCGCGCTCGTCGCCGCCGACGCCGAATACGCGCAGACGGTGATCGCCGGCGCGCGCGAGACGGTGAAGCGGCTCGGCCTGCGGGTGGTCTACGACAGGAGCTATCCGCCCAACACCGTCGACTACACCCCGATCGTGCGCGCGGTCCAGGCGGCCGAGCCGGACGTGGTGTTCGTCGCCTCCTACCCGCCGGATTCGGTCGGCATGGTGCGCGCCGCCAACGAAATCGGGCTCAAGCCGAAAATGTTCGGTGGCGGCATGATCGGGCTCGCGTTCACGCCGATCAAGCTGCAGCTCGGGCCGCTGCTCAACGGCATCGTCGCCTACGACGTCTACGAGCCCGAGCCGACCATGAAGTTCCCAGGCGTCGAGGAGTTCCTCAAGCGCTACCAGGCGCGCGCTCCCGCCGCCGGCGTCGATCCGCTCGGCTATTATCTGCCGCCCTACGCCTACGCCGAGATGCAGGTACTGGCGCAGGCGGTCAACGCGGTCGGCAGCCTCGACCAGGCGAAGATCGCCGCCTACATCCACACCGCCAAATTCGCCACCATCGTCGGCGACGTGAAATTCGCCGACAACGGCGAATGGGAGAAGTCGCGCGTGCTGTTCGTGCAGTACCAGAACATCGCGGCGAACGACCTCGACCAGTTCCGCCGCGGCGGCAAGGTGGTGATCCTCTATCCGCCCGAGTACAGGTCGGGCAAGTTCATGTATCCGTATTCGGAGATCAAACGATAATGGATCGCGCCGGCCTCGCCGCTCTTCCCCTCCCCCTTGTGGGGAGGGGTAAGGGGTGGGGGTCGCGGAGGATTGGGAATTTGTTTGCATCACCCCCACCCCGCCCGCCGTCGCTTCGCTTTGGCGGGCGACCCTCCCCACAAGGGGGAGGGTAGGGCGCTCGATCCTGAGAAGTCTCGCATGCCCGATCCCGATCGCCTCTCGATCAACCAAATCTGCGTGCTGCCGCAGTGGAGTTTGCCGCAGGCGATCGACGGGCTTGCCCGTCACCGGGTTCCGGCGATCAGCGTGTGGCGCGAGAAGCTTGCCGAGATCGGCGTCGCCGAAGCGCGCCGCCGCCTCGACGGCGCCGGCCTTGCGGTCTCCGGCCTGTGCTTTGCCGGGCTCATCTCGTCGGCCGACCGCGCCGCCGCGGCCGCGGCGATCGACGACGTGCGCCGCGCGCTCGACGAGGCCGCCGCGATCCGCGCGCCGTGCCTGGTGTTTCTCTCCGGCGGCCTCGACCCGCGCGACAAGGACCTCGCCGCCACCCGCGCCCGCGTGCTCGACGGCCTTGCCCAGCTTGCGCCGCACGCGCGCGCGACCGGCGTCGCCATCGCCATCGAACCGCTCCACCCGATGGCCTGCGCCACCCGCTCGGTGCTCACGACGCTCAAGCTCGCCAACGACTGGTGCGACGCGCTTGCCGCCGAGGACGCCGTCGGCATCGCCCTCGACGCCTACGTGACCTGGTGGGATCCGCAGCTGGCGCAGGAGATCGCCCGCGCCGGAAAGCGCATCCGCGCCTTCCATGTGAGCGACTGGCTCCTCGACACCCGGGACCTGCGCGTCGACCGCGGCATGCCGGGCGACGGCGTCATCGACCTGCCGGCGATCCGCCGCCTGGCCGAGGCCGCGGGCTACGCCGGCCACGTCGAAATCGAAATCCTCTCCGCGCGCCATTGGTGGAAGCGCGACCCGGACGAGGTCGTGCGCACCATCAAGGAGCGCTACGCGACGGCGGTGTGATGACTCAAACAAACGCGTCTTCCGACGTAGGGCGCATTAGCGAAGCGTAATGCGCCATTGTTCGAATCGGCGGATTACGCCTTCGGCTAATCCGCCCTACGCATGAGGCGCCAGCATGAACCTCGCGCTGTGGCTCGAGCGGGCGGGCCGGAGCTGCCCGGACCGGCCGGCGGTCGGGCACGGCACGCGCGCGGTGATGACGTATGGCGCGCTCGCCGAGCGGGCGGCGCGGCTTGCCGGCGCGCTGCGCGGCCGCTGCGGGCTTAAGCCCGGCGACCGCGTCGTCATCGCCGCCAAGAACGCGCCCGAATATCTCGAAATGCTCTACGGCGTGTGGCACGCGGGGCTCGCCGCGGTGCCGGCCAACGCCAAGCTGCACGGGCGCGAGTTCGCCTACATCCTCGAGCATTCCGGCGCGCGCGCGTGCTTCGCCTCGGAGGGCATCGACGCGGAGATCGCGCCGCACGCGCCGGGGAGCCTCGAGCGGCTTTTCACGGTCGGCGGCGCGGACTACGCGGCGCTGTTTGCGGCCGAGCCGATTGCCGCCGCGCCGCGCGCCGGCGACGACCTCGCCTGGCTGTTCTACACCTCCGGCACCACCGGGAGGCCCAAGGGCGCCATGCTCACCCACCGGGTGCTGGCGGTCGCAAGCCACGCCTATCTCGCCGAAGTCGATCCGACCGCGCCGGGCGAGCCGATCGTGCACGCGGCGCCCATGAGCCACGGCTCCGGCCTCTACATCATGGGCAACGTCGCCCGGCTCGCCGTCAACGTGGTGCCGGAATCCGGCGGCTTCGAGCCGGAGGAAATCTTTCGTTTGTTCGATGCGTGGCCGCAAAGCTCCATGTTCGCCGCGCCCACCATGGTCAAGCGGCTGATCGAATGCGCGGCCGACTGCGACGCCGATAACATCCGCACCATCGTGTGGGGCGGGGCGCCCATGTACGTGGAGGACGCGTTGCGCGCGCTCGACCGGTTCGGCCCGCGCTTCGTCGAGATCTACGGCCAGGGCGAAAGCCCGATGACCATCACGCTGCTCGGCAAGGCGGACATCGCCGAGCGCGCCCATCCGCGCTGGCGCGAGCGCCTCGCCTCGGCGGGACGGCCGTACGCCTGCATCGAGGTGAAAGTCGCCGACGATGACGACCGACCGCTGCCGGCGGGGGAGACCGGCGAAATCCTCTGCCGCGGCGACAGCGTGATGGTGGGCTATTGGCGCGATGCCGAGGCGAGCGCGAAGACGCTGCGCGGCGGTTGGCTGCACACCGGCGACGTCGGCGCCTTCGACGCCGACGGCTATCTCACCCTCAAGGACCGCTCCAAGGACGTGGTCATCTCCGGCGGCTCCAACGTCTATCCGCGCGAGATCGAAGAGGTTTTGCTCGCCCATCCGGCGGTGCGCGAGGTCTCGGTGATCGGCCGGCCCGACCGCGAATGGGGCGAGGTCGTGGTCGCCTACGTGGTCGGCGAGGCGGACGCGGCGGCGCTCGACAAGCTCTGCCTCGCCTCGGTCGCCCGTTTCAAGCGGCCCAAGGACTACGTGTTCGTCGACGCGCTGCCGAAGAACAATTATGGCAA
>DASPVJ010000220.1:0-4707 GCA_035622435.1 Xanthobacteraceae bacterium
GGGCGGAAATACCTTTTGCCCACAGCATATTGGCCCTATAAGACCTAGGCACGCGATCAGGGCAGCATCAAACTATGGTAGCACTACCGACCGAAGCGCCCGGCCTGCGTCGAAGCTGGCGTGCGCGTGTGGCTGCCGACACCTCGACCCAGGGAGTTGTGCGCCGCATCCTGATTCCCATCCTGGTCGTGTCGCTCGTGGTCGGCGCCGGCGGCGCTTATTACCTGCTGCGCTATCGCGCCCTGGAAACCGCGACCAAGACCGCGCGCCTGATGCTGACCACGGCGCTGGCGATCCGCGGTTACATCAATGACCGCGTTCAGGTCGATTTGCCGCAGTTCACCGCGGAGAAATTCCACCAGGCGACGGTGCCCTCGTTTGCCGCCCAGACGGTCTATCGCCAGGTCCAGACCGGCTTCCCCGCCTACAGCTACCGCGAGCCCGCGCTCAACCCGACCAGTCCGAGCGATCGCGCCACGCCGTTCGAAGTCGAGCTGATCAACCGGTTCCGCGCCGATCCCGACCTGCCGGAGATCCGCGGCGTGCGCGACAGCGAGGACGGGAGCGTGTTCTATCTGGCGAAGCCGATAAAGATCACCCAGGAAACCTGCCTGCAGTGCCACGGCGCGCCGCAGCGGGCGCCGCCCAGCATGGTCGCTTTCTACGGCCGGGAAAACGGCTTCAACTGGCGCCTCAACGAGGTCGTCGGCGTTCAGACCATGACCGTGCCGGTCGAGCACGAATTGCGCGGGGCGGTCGAGCTGGCGGCGATGATCGCCGGCGGGCTGCTGCTGGTCTTTTTCGTCACCTACTGGGCGTTGACGTCCTCGCTCAACATCGTGCTGGTCCGCCCGCTCGTCGCGCTCGCGCGCGCAGCCGACAGCGCGAGCAGGAAAGCCGAGCAGGAGATCGTGGTCCCGCCGTCGGGGGCAAGCGAAATCCGCACCCTCGGGGAGGCGATCGAACGGCTGCGGGTGAGCCTGTCCAAGGCGATGGATCAGCTGGGCGCGAGCCGTCCCGCGGACAAGGGCTGAGCGGAGCCCGTGCCGCGCCTGCTGACGTTCCTCCTGCTCGCCGGCCTCGCGGCGGCGCTGTGGTTCTTCCGCACCGTCGCGGTGAGCTTTGACATGTTCGGCTGGGGCGCGAGCGAGACGGTCCTGCTCGTGCTCGCCTGGATCGCGACGGCGCTGCTCGCCGCCTTCGTGATCTCACAATTGATCCTCCACGTGTTCATTGCCGGCTTCTTCGACGTGGAGCCGAGCGGGCTGCACCGCGCGCTCGTGTTCTCGCTCGTTACCTTCGCGGCGACCGCGGTGGTGCTGGCCCGCTTCGGGGTCGACGTGGGTTCGCTGCTGACGACCTCGGCCCTGCTCGCCGGCTTCGTCGGGCTCGCCACGCGGGCGACCATCGGCAGTCTCATCGCCGGCTCGACCCTCGACATGGACCGCACCGTCCGGGTGGGCGACGCGATCGTGCAGGGCGGGGAGAGCATCGAGATCCTCTCGCTCGATTGGCGCTCGGTCACCGGCCGCAAGCCGGACGGCTCGCTCGTCGTGCTGCCCAATTCGTCGATCGCCGACAACACCCTCGAGGTCGTGCGCGGCGACGCTCCGGTGCGCTCGGAGATCGTCATCTCCGTGCCGGCCGGCGTGCCGCCGGGGCGCGTGAGCGAGGTCGTCGGTGCGGTGGTCGGCGACTTCGCGCAGATCGATTTCTCCCGGCCGATCGCGATCGGCCCGGCGAACTTCGACGCCGGCGGCACCATCAAATACGTGCTGCGCTATTGGGTCGCGCATTATGCCGACCGCGCCTATGTCGAGACCGAGGTGCTGCGCCGCGTCTGGTACGCCTTCCAGCGCGAGCGCATCCCGGGCCTGAGCGCGAACCTCGACGAGGAACTGCGCCGGGTCAACGCGGCGAGCCTGCGCGCGGCAAGCGAAGCGCTGCTGCGGCAGACCGGTTCGGCGCCGCTGCGCTCGGCGCTTGCCGACTTCTTCGCGCGCGCCGGCGAAGAGGGGGAACTGCTGCTCTACGCACCCGGCGAGAAGATAGCCGTGCCCGAGCGCCTCGACGGCTGCAAGTTCCTCCTGATCGACGGCGAGCTGCGGGAGAGCGACCACGGTTTCAGCCAGACGCCGACCGACGGCTCGCTTCGCGCCGGCGACGGGCTTCCGTTCAACCTGACGCGCCGGATTGCGCTCAACAAGATCGCCGAGAAGCTGTCCCAGCACATCGGCCCCTACGCCCGGGTGGCGATCGAGCGGGAAGCCGCGCGCAACGCCGACCTCGCCGCAGTTTGCACCGCGCTGGCCAACGAAATCGCCGATCCGCAGGCGCGCGAAGCGTTCCTGCGGCAAACCCGCGAGGAGCGTGCACCGACGTTGCGGCCCGGAGTGGCGTTCGGCACCCAGCGGGATTTGTCGCAGGGGCTGGTATCGAAGCCGCTGATGCGCGCGCTCGGCTCGGCGATCCTGCTGGCGATTCCGGCCGATGTGTCCGCGCGCGACACGGCGACCGCCGGCACCGGCGGCGGCGTCGCGGCGTAATATAACCCTACGCCCTCGGCGTCTTCCCCGGCCACAGCTTGAGCACGCCCTCGCGCACCGCGCGCGCGGCGCCCCGCACCAGGTCGAGCGCCTTGACCTGCGGGGTGGTGCGGAAGGCGCCGTCGCTGTCGGCCGGCAATTCGAGCAGCACCCGGTAGGCGGTCGCCGTGTGCGAGGGGCGGTCCATCATCGCCGCCACCGCCACGAACAGCAAAAGGAAGGTGCGCCACAGCCGCTCGCCGTGCGCCGCCACCACCTCGTCGCGCTGGCGCCTCCAGCGCAGGTACATGCCGCGCGCCCACAGGTGATAATTGCGCCGGTCGTTGTCGATGCGCATCAGCTCGAATGGCGATTCGCGCACCGCCTCCACGAACTCCGGCATGAACACCATGCGGAAGGTGCCGGGCCAGATGTGCTGGGTGACGAAGCTGTGGGTGTCGAACCGCCGGCGTTCGGCGGCGAAGTCGAGGTAGACGCGCCCGCCCGGCTTGAGCCAGCGCGACAGCGAGCGCATCACCACGCGGTAGTCGGACAGGTCCTCGATCACCCCCATCATCGAGATGGCGTCGAACCTCTCCGCCGGCTGGTAGGTGAAGAAGTCCTGGTAGATGACCTCGGCCGGCAGCTTCTCCTCGGCGATCTTCTGCTCGACGTATTCCTTCTGCCGTTGCGACAGGGTGATGCCGGTGACCTTCACGCCGCGCTGGGCGGAAAAGCGGGTCATCCCGCCCCAGCCGCAACCGGCCTCGAGCAGGCGCTGGCCCGGCTTGAGCTGCAGCCCGTCGAACGCCGCCTGGAGCTTGCGCGTCGCGGCCGGCTCCAGCTCCTCGTCGTCGGTCAAATAGATGCCGGGCGTGTAGGTGTGCCAGTCGTGGTCGGACACGTGCAGCTGCGCGTTCTGCGCGTCGTAGTGCAGCGCAATCCACTGCGGATTGACGCGCGGGCGCCCGACCAGAATCGGGTGCAGCCGACGCCAGAGGTAGACGCTCGGGTGCGCGTCGCGCAGTTGCTCCTGGTAGCGCAGCATCTCCAACAGGTCGCCCTCGAAGTCGAGTTTTTCGTCCATGTAGGCGTGGGCGATGTTGAGCGCGTCGACCGAGGCGAGCGCGTCGAGCCCCTCCGGGCTGCGCACGCGCAAGGTGAAGACCGGCTCGCCCTGGCCGAAGTCGATCGGCGTCCCGTCGGGCGGAATGAGGCGGAAGGGCGCGCCGGCGGTCTGCTTGCCGGCGAGGCGGCGCAGCGCCGCGACGGTGCGCTCGCGCGCGGCGCCGCGCAGGCCGCCGGCGGACGCAGCGCTCGACGGCCGAGGCTGGGCCGCCTGGTCGGGATTGGTTTGGGCCGGGTACGACATGCCGCGAGATTAGCAACGGCCGATTGCCGGGAAAAGTCCGCCCGCGACGGGTGGACGGTCCTGGGGCGAGCGTCAGTGACCGCCGCCGGGCGCCGCGGCCGACGGCTTCTTCATGATGATGGCGCACAGGCCGATCGCGAGGAACAGCACGCTCAGCGCCAGGAACACGTCGGCGAAAGCCATGACGACGCCCTCGCGATGGACCATGGCGAACAGCTGCTTGAGCGCCATCGTCTGCGCGTCGGCGCCGTAGTTCTGGAAGCGCGCGGCGAGGTTGTCGAGCGCTTCGAGCGCCGGCCGGTAGGCCGAGGTGAGCGCCTCGTGCAGGCGGGCGGTATGCAGGTCGGTGCGGTCGTTGAGGAAGGTGTAGATCGCCGCCAGTCCCACCGCGCCGCCGAGGTTGCGCATCAGGTTGTAGAGGCCGGACGCGTTCTTGACCTGCGCCGGCGGCAGGGTGCCCAGCGCGATGTTGTTGATCGGGATGATCGCGAACATCAGGCCGATGCCGCGGAAGATCTGCGGCCACAGCAATTCGTAGAAATCCCAGTCCCTGGTGACCCAGGTCATCCACCAGGTCCCGACGGCGAAGGAGAGGAACCCGAACAGCAGCATGTAGCGCTGGTCGACCTTGGCGGTCAGCTGGCCGGCGATCGGGGCGGTGATGAACATGGTGAGGCCGGAGACGAACATGGTCTCGCCGATCATCAGGGCGTCGTAGCCGCGCACGCGCCCGAGATAGAGCGGATAGACGAGGGTGAGGCCGTAAAGCCCGATGCCGAGCACGAAGGAGAACACCGAGCCGAGGGCGAA
>DASPVJ010000221.1:0-6933 GCA_035622435.1 Xanthobacteraceae bacterium
CATGTTCGGCAAGTTCCAGGCGCTGGTCGGCGTGCAGCTCGGCTTTCCGACCTTGCTGCTGCCGACCTTGAACTCGGTCGGCGCCGAGATCGGCAAGCCGATCGCGCCGCAGACCGCGAGCGTCGGGGTGTCGACCAGCAAGTTCGTGCGCAACGAAGGCGAGGTGATCCGCCACAACTTCGGCTGGACGCTGATTCTGCTCGTCTATCTCATCCTGATCGGCATCGGCTTCTACATCGTCAACCCCGCCGTCATGACGATGCATTAGGACTGATCGGCAAAATGCCTGCCCCGGACTCGATCCGGGGCAGGCGTCGCGATTCGCGCTCCGGCGCGACACCGTTTTGACCAAGATCAAAGCACCGGCGGCGCAATCGCCGCATCGTTCTCGGATGCGGCGAATCGCGGTCCTTCTCGTTTGCCTGTGCTGGGGCGTCGGTCTCGCCCAGGCAGCGGACGTCGCGCGCGGGCGCGCCTTTGCCCGCAGCCATTGCGCCCGCTGCCATGCGATCGACCGCACGTCGGCAAGCCCGTTCGCGCCGGCGCCGCCGTTCCGCACGCTGCACCTGCGCTATCCGGTCGAGTCGCTCGAAGAGGCGCTGGCCGAAGGGATCGTGGTCGGCCACCCGCGCATGCCCGAGTTCGTCCTGCAGCCGGATCAGATCGCCGACTTCATCGCCTTCCTGAAGTCGCTGGAGAAATGAGGACGACGGCGGCGTGAAAACCCGACTACGCCTCACCCGCCGGGCGCGCCCTGGGTGCCGACGTAGAGGGAATAGAGCGACTGGCTCGCGGCCATGAACAGGCGGTTGCGCTTGAGCCCGCCGAAGCAGACGTTGGCGCAGCGCTCGGGCAACTTGATGCGGCCGATCAGCTTGCCGGCGGGCGAGTAGATCACTACGCCGTCGAGTTCCTCGCTCCCCATGCCCCAGCCGCACCACAGGTTGCCGTCGACGTCGACGCGGAACCCGTCCGGCGTGCCCGGACCCGCGTCGATGAACACGCGGCCGTTGGCGAGCTTGGTGCCGTTGTCGGTCACGTCGTAGACCAGGATCGTGCGGTTGGGGGTGGCGCGGGATTCGACGATATAGAGCTTGCTCTCGTCGGGCGAGAACGCGAGCCCGTTGGGGCCGCGCAGATCGGGCGCTACCACCGTCGCCCGGCCGCTGGCGTCGACCCGGTAGACGTTCATCGGCAATTCCGGCGCCGCCTGGTGGCCCTCGTAATTGCCGGCGATGCCGAACGGCGGATCGGTGAACCAGACGGCGCCGTCCGACTTGACCACCACGTCGTTGGGCGAGTTGAGCGGCTTGCCGTCGAAACTGTCGAGGATCACCGTGATCGTGCCGTCGTACTCGGTGCGCACCACCCGCCGGCCGCCGTGCTCGCAGGTGACGAGGCGGCCCTGGCGGTCGCGGGTGTTGCCGTTGGCGTAGTTCGACGGCTTGCGGAACTCGCTCACCCGGCCGGTCGCCTCGTCCCAGCGCATGATCCGGTTGTTGGGGATATCGCTCCACAGCAGGTAGCGGCCGTCGCCGAACCAGACCGGGCCTTCGCTCCAGCGCATGCCGGTGGCGAGCCGCTCGACCGCCGCGTTGAACAGGCGGTATTTGGTAAAACTCGGGTCGAGGACCTCGACGGCCGAGTCCGGGTAGCGCTCGGCCGGCTGCCAGCGGCCGAAGCCGGGCGTTGCCGCCGCCATTGCCAGCGCCGCGCTGCCGGTCGCCACCATGGTGCGTCGCGTCGAATCCATGCGCTTCCTCCCTTTGAGCGGTTCGAGCCGTTTTGCCGCAGTATAGGCGGGCCGCGACATGTTTGCGAAGCAGCCGGCAAAGGCGCGGCGCCGACGTCAGCCCTGCGTCGGACTGCCGCGGGGGGTCGAGAAAATTTTTCGGCCGGGCGGGGAACCGGGCAGCCCGTCCCGCGTTCTTCCTCGGTCGGACGCAAGCCCCCATCCCCCCTTCCCCCCGGCGTCCGGCAAGAACGCCCCGGTCCAGAGTGCGCGACAAGCGCCGGGCCGGGGCTTCGTTTTTCGGGCAATCCCGATATCGTGAACGGGCCGTCTTGCCCGCGGCGGGTTTGACGCTACGATTCGATCGGCATCCCCCAAGAGGCCTCGACCAATGGCGCAAGCGCTGACCAAACCGGCCGCCCGCGACGGGCTGCGCCTTCTCGTGGTCGAGGACGAGGTCATGATCTCGACCCTGATCGAGGACATGCTGGCCGAACTCGGACACCGCATGGTCGGGCTCGCCTCAACCGTCGAGGAGGCGGCGGGGCTGGCCGCCGCCGGCGACTTCGACGTGGCGCTGCTCGACGTGAACCTGCAGGGGCAATCGGTCGAGGCGGTGGCGGCAGCGCTGGCGCGCCGCGGCAAGCCGTTCGTGTTCACCACCGGCTACGGCGACCGCGCCATCCCGCCCGCGTTCAAGGACCGCCCGATGCTCGCCAAGCCCTACCACGTCGACCAGCTCGGCGCGATGCTCGCGCGGGTCGCGGGGGAATAGTAGGGCGCATTAGCGAAGCGTAATGCGCCGGGGCACGACATTGTTCCCCGGACGCGGCGCAGCATGGAGCGAAGCGGAATGATGCGTCGCTGATCCGAGGTCCGGAAATCTTATGTGGACCCCGGGTCTGCAGCGCACCACTGCGGGGCGCCCCGTTGTGCAGAGCGCAACGGGGACCCCTGCGTGCTGCGCTGCGCCCGGGGAAGAGTGCGGCGTCGCTCAGCCCTCCGGCGAGGGGCCGCACCAGCCGGGCAGGTAGTCCGCCGCCTCGCTCTCGGCGAGTTGGAGCGCCTTCTCCATCGCCGCGTCGAAGTCCTGTTCGATCGTGCGGCGCTTGATGCGGGGACGCAAGAAATCCGCCCACAGGAATTCGCTGAACGGCGTCGTGTCCTTGGCAAAGCCGCCGGAGCGGCGCAGTTCGCCGGCGAGCGAGCGATACGGATCGTCGACGAGGTCGCTCACCTTGCCGGGGATATTATGATATCCGCGCCGGCGGCCGTCGGCGTCGTACGGGTGCATCAGGCTGCGGTTGTCGAGGTTGAACCAGAACGTGTCGCGGTCGAGCTTGCTGAAATCGTGCGTCACGATGCACAGCACGTCCTTGACGTGCTCGTCGTGGAGCGCGCGCGCCAGGTGGTGATGGTCGATGACGTAGTGGCGGCCCTTCGGCCCCAGCACCACCGGGATCATGTGCTTGCCGAGGAATTCGCCGGCCTTCTTCGCGCTTTCCTCGCGCCAGCGCTTGCGCTTGGCCATGACCTCGCGCATGCCCACGGTGATCTGGGTCGGGTGCAGCGCGGCGATGGGAACGGGCTTGAGAACGGGTTCGCGCAGGTGAATCATCGTCGGCTCCTCGGCGCAATTTCGATCGAGCGACGATCCTAAAGAGCTTTGCCGGGCGCGCCAATCGGCGCGGTCAATCCCTCCCCCGCAGGGGGAGGGGGGCGCGCGCAGCGCGCCGGGTGGGGGATCAGAAATCAGAAGTCGGAAATCAGAGATCAGAAACCGCGAACCGGGGATTCTGACTTCCGACTTCTGATTTCCGATTCCTGACAACCCCACCCGCCTCCCCCGGAGCAAGTCCCGGGTCGGCACCCTCCCCTTTCCTTTCAGGGGAGGGATAACCATCACTGCGGCTTGTAGAGGATGATCGAGTTGTCGGGCGCGACCAGGCTCGACTGCACCAGCCGCCCGTGCTCGTCGTACCAGACGTCCTGGGTGAACTTGCCCTTGATGCTGAAGTGCCGCGCCTTGACCGTGTGCGCGTCGAGCGTCAGCTCTTCCGCGCCCACGTCGGTCACCTCGATCGCGACCACCTGGCCGTCCTGCGGGTCGAGCACCGAGGTGCGCTTCATCATCTCCGGATTCCACAGGGTCGCCGGCATCATGCTCTTGTCGACCGTGCTGGTCTTGCCGTCCGCCTCCACCTCCAGGCCCGCCGGCTTCAGCGCGACGCTGACCTTGTGGAGGGTGCCGTTGTCGTCGGTCTGCGTCGCCAGCGCCACCAGCCGGCCGTTGACCCAGCGCTCGCTCCCGGTCTGTTGCAGGTGGTAGGCGGTGACGAACAGCACCTTGACCACGAGCTCGGTCGCGCTCGTCACCGTGGTCTCGTGCGCGCCGCGGTTTATTTCGATGGTGTGGGTGCCGATCTGCTCGCCGTTGCGCATGATGGCAAAGCGAATCGTCTCCGGCGCGGCGCCCGCGGAGAGGCTCGCGCCGAGGAGGAGCGCGGCGGCAAGTGCGGCCGCGCGCGTCATCGCTTTCGATGCCATAAGTCCGGCGCGAACATTGGCGAAATACGTGCCGCTCGACCGCATATCGACAAGACGCTTGTTGTGGATGGGAAATTTGGCCTACTTTGGGCGGGGCGAAGGGGCGAATCCGCGCCCGACCACAGCGAGGGCCGTGCGCATATCATGCCTGTCCCAGCGGTACAAGGTTCGCCCGCGCGCGGCGGGCATGGCCGTCCGCGTCCGCGGCCGCCCGGCGCGTGACCGGCGGCGTCCCCCGGCATGCCGAAATCGCCGATCGTTCCCATCGTCGCCTTTTGCGCGCGCCGTCCGTGGTGGGTGATCGCGCTCGCGCTGCTGGTGGCGGCCGGCTCCGCCGTCTACGCCGCGCGCCATTTCAAGATCAAGACCGACGTCAACGAGCTGATATCGCACGACGTGCCGTGGGCGAAGCGCGCGATCGATTACATCGACAATTTCCCGCAGTGGGGAATCATCGTGGTGGTCGACGCGCCGACACCCGAGGCGACCGAGCAGGCGACCGCCAAGCTGGCGCAGGCGTTGGCCGACCGGCCGAACCAGTTTCACGCCGTCAGCCAGCCCGGCGGCGGCCCGTTCTTCGCCCGCAACGGGCTGTTGTTCCTGCCGACCGACGAGGTCGCGCGGGCGACCGACGGGCTCGTCAAGGCCGACCTCCTGGTGGCGACGCTTGCCACCGACCCCAGCCTGCGCGGCGTGCTCGATGCGCTCTATCTCGCGCTCGGCGGCGTCACCCGCGGCGACATCAAGCTCGACGACATGGCGCACACCTTGAACGCGGCGGCCGACACCGCCGACGACGTGCTCGCCGGCCGGCCGGCGAGCTTCTCCTGGCGGCTGCTGGCGAGCGGCAAGCCGGCCACGCCCCAGGACGTGCGCCGGTTTCTGCTGGTGGCGCCGGTGCTCGACTTCAGCGCGCTGCAGCCCGGGCGCGCCGCCACCGAGGCGATCGCCCGCATCGCCGCGGAGCTTAACCTCGCCCGCGACTATCAGGCGCGGGTGCGCCAGACCGGGCGCATCCCCATGGAGGACGAGGAGTTCGGCACCATCAAGCAGCACGCCGAGATCAACGCGACGGTCACCCTCGCCGCGGTGCTGCTCATCCTGTGGCTCGCGTTGCGCTCGTTCCGCATCATCTTCGCGGTGGCGGCGAGCCTGTTCGCCGGGCTTGCCATGTCCGCCGCCACCGGCCTTGCCCTCGTCGGCGCCTTCAACGTGATCTCGGTCGCCTTCTTCGTGCTGTTCGTGGGGCTGGGCGTCGACTTCGGCATCCAGTTCAGCGTGCGCTACCGCGCCGAGCGCCACGATTACCCCGACCTCTCCGCGGCGCTCCGGAGCGCGGCGCTCAAGGCGGGCGGGCCGCTCGCGCTCGCCGCGGTCGCGACCGCGGTCGGCTTCGCCTCGTTCCTGCCCACCGCCTACCGCGGCCTTTCCGAACTCGGCCAGATCGCCGGGCTCGGCATGCTGATCGCCTTTGCCACCAGCATCACCCTCCTCCCGGCGCTGCTCGCGGTGCTCAACCCGCCGGCCGAGCCGCACGCCATGGGATTTTCCTGGCTCGCGCCGGTCGACCGCTACCTCGAGCGCCACCGCGTCGCGGTCGTCGCCGCTACCGTCGCGGTCGTCCTGCTCGGCTCGCCGCTCCTGTTCTTCCTGCCGTTCGATTTCAATCCGCTGCATTTGCGCAGCCCCAAGGTCGACTCGGTCGCCGCCTACCTGGAACTCGCCAAGGACCCGCGCGCCGGCGCCAGCGCCATCGAAGTCCTGGCGCCCGATCTCGCCGCCGCCGACGCGATCGCGCGGCGCGTCGCCGCCCTGCCCCAGGTCGCCCAGGCCTCGACCCTGAGCAACCTCGTGCCCACCGACCAGGACGCGAAGATCAAGCTCATCGCGGCGGCCGCGGCCGAAATCGATCCCTCGCTCAATCCGGAAAAGATCGACCCGCCGCCGAGCGACCAGGACACCGCCGACGCGCTCGCGACGACCGCCGACCGCCTGACCAAGATCGCCGGCGGCGAGGGCCTGGGCGCTGACGCCGCGCGGCGGCTCGCCGGGCTCCTCTCGCGCCTCGCCCACGGCGACCCGGCGGCGCGGGCGCGCTTCGAAGCGGCGATCGTCTCGCCGCTGCGGTTTTCGCTCGACGAACTGCGCAGCGAACTCAAGCCCGAGCCGGTCACGGTCGCGACCATTCCGCCCGACCTCGCCGACGAATGGATGACCAAGGACGGCCGCGCGCGGGTGCAGGTGCTGCCCAGCGGCGACCCCAACGACACCGCGACCTTGAGCGCCTTCGTCAATGCGGTCACCGCGGTCGAGCCCAACACCAGCGGCCCCGCCGTGCTGCTCTACGAGGCGGGCAACACCGTGGTGCACGCCTTCATCCAATCGGGCATTTTCGCGCTTTCCGCCATCGCCATCCTGCTGTGGGTCACCCTGCGCCGCATCGGCGACGTGCTCCTCACCCTGGTGCCGCTCGTCGTCGCCGGTGCGGTGACGCTCGAACTCTGCGTCGTCTTCGACCTGCCGCTCAACTTCGCCAACATAATCGCGCTGCCGCTCTTGCTCGGGGTCGGCGTCGCCTTCAAGGTCTATTACATCATGGCGTGGCGGACGGGGAAAACCGCGCTGCTGCAGTCGAGCCTCACCCGCGCGGTGGT
>DASPVJ010000222.1:0-6753 GCA_035622435.1 Xanthobacteraceae bacterium
CGACACCCACGCGCAACTCGCGCCGGCGTACTTCCGCGAGCCCAGCGTCAACATCGGGGTCGGCGCCATGGGCGGGCGGCCGCCGCATCTGGTCGGCCGGGCGTTCCTTGCGCATTTCGCCATTGCGGCGGGCGGGCGCGACGCTTACGCCTTCACGTATCTCGATTATCAGGAAGCCGCGCGCCGCTTCGGGCCCATGGGCGGCTTTGCTCATCTCAAGACCCTCGTCGATCGCCTGCGCGGCGAGGCCGGCCCGGGCCGGTCGCTGCTGCTCGACGGCGGCGATTCATGGCAGGGCACCGGCCTCGCCCAGGCCAGCCAAGGCGCCGGTGTGGTCGAAGCCGCGAACCTCCTCGGCGTCGAGGCGATGACCGGCCACTGGGAGTTCACCTACGGCGAAGACGTGCTGCGGCGCAACCTCTCCCGCTTCAACGGCGAGTTCCTGGCGCAAAACGTCTTCCTCACCCCGGAAGCCGCGTTCAACGACGCGCCCGCCTTCGACGCCGCCTCGGGCCGCGTGTTCAAGCCCGCGACCGTCAAGGAGGTGGGCGGCCGCCGCATCGGCATCGTCGGCCAGGCCTTTCCCTACGTGCCGGTCGCCCATCCCAAGCGCTTCGTCCCGGACTGGACCTTCGACATCCGCGAGGCGGAGCTGCAGCAAATCGTCGCTCGCCTGCGCGAAAGCGACGGCGTCGATGCGGTGCTGCTGTTGTCCCACAACGGCATGGACGTGGATGTGATGCTCGCCAGCCGGGTTTCCGGCATTGACGTCATTCTCGGCGGCCACACCCATGACGCCGTGCCGCGCCCGAGCATCGTGTCCAACGCCGGCGGCAACACCCTCGTCGTCAATGCCGGCTCGAGCGGCAAGTTCCTGGCGGTGCTCGATCTCGCCGTCGGCCGCAAGCGGATCGACGACCTGCGCTACCGGCTGTTGCCGGTCTTTGCCGACCTGCTTGCGCCCGACCCGGCCATGCAGGCGCTGATCGAGCGCCTGCGCGCGCCCTACGCCGCCGCTTTCGGCGAGCCGCTCGCGACCGCCGGCGAGCTGTTGTACCGGCGCGGCAACTTCGCCGGCCCCATGGATCAAGTGATTTGCGACGCGCTGCGCCGCGCGCTCGACGCGCAGATCGCGCTCTCGCCCGGCTTCCGCTGGGGCGCGACCCTCATCGCCGGCGCGCCGATTACGATGGAAGACGTGCTGGCGGAGACCGCGATCTCCTATCCCGAGGTCTACGTCCGGGACATGACCGGCGGCGAGATCAAGGCCGCGATGGAAGACGTCGCCGACAATCTGTTCAACCCCGACCCCTATTATCAGCAGGGCGGCGACATGGTCCGGGTCGGCGGCATGGACTACGCCTGCGCGCCCGGCGCTGCCGCCGGCAACCGGATTTCCGCCATGACGCTCGATGACGGCACGCCGGTCGAAGCGGGCAAGACCTATCGCGTCGCCGGGTGGGCTTCGGTCGACCCGCGCGAGGGCAAGCCGGCGAGCGCGGTCGTTGCCGATTATTTGCGGGCGGAAAAGGTCGTGCGAATGAGGCGCGTCAATCGGGTGGCGCTTGAGGGCGTCGCCGGCAATCCGGGACTGGGCGACGGCGAGTGAACGCGCGCGCTCCTGCGCGCATCGACCTATGTCCGTCCCGCCGCGCGCCCGCGCTAGTCCTCGTCCTCTTCCGCGGTGCGGAGCAGACGCGGGTCGCGCAGCCCCGGGCACTGACGGATGTAGAGGAGGTCGAGCGAAAGCTGCTGACGCGCGCGCCGGGCTTCCGCTTGCAGCTCGGCCTTGCGCTTGGCGGCCGTGAACGCGACGAGCGATGGTAGAAGATGCTTCATGGGTGCCCCCACCATTACGTTGCGCGCCACCAGCGTACAGGGGCGCGCCCGGGAAGGCTGTGACATTTCGGCAACGTTCAAGAAAAATCGACATCGGCCGCGCGGCCGTCCCCGGCTTTGATTGCGCCCGACCGGCCGCCTATGCTGGCGCCCGCGCCGAATAAAATCAGGGAGGAAACGCCATGCGCGCTGCGGTCCTGACCGAAGTCAACAAGGCCCTGCAGCTTCTCGATCTCGAGCAGGAGCCGCCCAAGGCGAACGAGGTGCGGGTGCAAGTGAAGGCCGCCGGCGTGTGCATGAGCGACTGGCACATCATGAACGGCGACTGGCCGCTGCCGCTGCCCATGGTGCTCGGCCACGAGGCCGCCGGCATCGTCGTGGAGAACGGGCCGGGCGTGACCAGCGTCAAGCCGGGCGATCACGTGATCTTCTCGTTCCGCCCCCATTGCGGCCACTGCCGCTACTGCTCGTCCGGCCGCACCGTGCTGTGCATCGGCCACAACGACACGCCGCGCTGGGTGATGCACGACGGCACCGCGCGGGTGAAGCTCAACGGCTCGCCCGTCAACCAGATGGCGCGCATCGGCACGTTCTCCGAGTTCGTCGTCTGCCCGGCCGAGCAGGCGATCAGGATCCGCAAGGACCTGCCGTTCACCCACGCGGCGATCATCGGCTGCAGCGTCGCGACCGGGGTGGGCGCGGTGATCCGGCACGCGCGGGTGGCCGCGGGGGCGAGCGTGCTGGTCGTCGGCTGCGGCGGCGTCGGCCTCAACGTGGTGCAGGGCGCGCGGCTCGCCGGCGCGCGCATCATCATCGCCTGCGACCTCCTCGACAACAAGCTCGCCTACGCCAAGACCTTCGGCGCGACCCACACCATCAACGCCAAGGCGGGCGACGTGGTGAAGCAGGTCCAGGCGCTCACCGACGGGCTCGGCGTCGACGCCGCCTTCGACGCGATCGGCAGCGAGGCGACGGCGCTGCAGATCGTCGACGCGCTGGCGCCCGGCGGCCACGCGGTGCTGGTCGGCATTCCGGCGGTGCAGGTGCGCGCGCCGATCAACCCGTTCAACATGGTGTTCGCGGAGAAGACCATCAGCGGCACCTATTACGGCTCGGTGCGCCCGGACGTCGATTTCCCCATCCTCGCCGATCTCGACATGGACAAGAAGCTCAATCTCGACGACCTGATCAGCCGCACCTACACATTCGACGAGATCAACGAGGGCTTCCGCCTGCTGGTGGCGGGCGCCGTGGCGCGCGGCGTGATCATGTTCGATTGACCATTTCGTCATGCCCGGCCTTGTGCCGGGCATCCACGTCTTGGAGGCCAACAAAAAAGACGTGGATGGCCGGGACAAGCCCGGCCATGACGACGGAAGTGGTTGAAAGGCCCCAGGGAGGATCTCGACCATGCGCATCATCGATCTCAGCCGCGAGCTTTATCACCGCACGCCGACCTATCCGGGCCAGCCGCCGATCATTCACGGCGTGTGGAAGACCCACGAAGAGGCCTTTGCCGAATCGGGCAACGTCCACGGCAACAGCGTGATGTTCATCTCCATGCCCGACCACGGCGGCACCCACATCGACGCGCCGCGTCACTTCGGCAAGAGCGGCATCCCGATCGATGAATATCCGCTCGAGAACTGCATCGTGCCGGGGATTTGCCTCGACCTGCGGCACATCGCGCCCAAGGCGGAAATCGCGCCCGCCGATCTGGAGGCGGCGGTCGAGACGACGGGCACGCCGATCCCGAAGGGCGGCACGGTGCTGCTGTGCACCGGCCACCACGCGCGCACCTACCCGACGCCCGCCTATGCGACCGACAACCCCGGCGTCAACGTGGCGGCGACCGAATGGCTGGCGCGCCAGGGGATCGTGCACTTCGGCATCGACTCCATGCGCCCCGGGCCGATGGGCGTCGTCAATACGCTCGTGCACAAGGCGTGCCTCGAACTCGACATCACCCACATGGAAAGCCTGTGCAACCTCGAGGCGCTGATCGGCGAAGGGGAATTCCGCTTCATCGGCCTGCCGCTCAAGTGGCGCGGCGGCACCGGTTCGCCCATCCGCGCGGTCGCCGTGTTCGAGTGATAATCCCTCCCCGGAACGGGGAGGGTGGCCCGCCTGACGCCCGCGAAGGCGGGCGGAAGGCGGGTCGGGTGGGGTTTTCCACAAATCGGAAAGGGGCGCAGAGGACCAATCTACTTCCGATCACTGATTACTGATTTCTGTACCCACCCGGCTCGCTTCGCGCGCCACCGGCACACATCGGCGGCGATGGACTCCGTGCATTTTGGAGGAGACTTCGGGACTCAGATCATCCGCGCTTTCGCCGAGGCGAGCCGGCATGTTAGACGCGTGGCATCCGGAAGGAGCCCGCATGCCGCCCGCCGCCGCTCCGACAACGATCGAAGACCCGAGAGTCAAATCGGTGCTGCGCAGGCTGCACCGGGCAACCTGGGGCGATCTGTCGCGGATCCTTGCAAGCCTGCCGCAGGCGGGGCGCGCCTTGGCGCGCGACGGCATGCGCGCGGTCGAGCCGGCTTTGTTCGCGAGTTCCTGTCTGGGGCTCTCGCCCGAACAGGGCCGCCTGCTCTACATCACCGCGCGCGCGATCGGCGCCAAACGCATCGTCGAGTTCGGCACGTCGTTCGGCATCTCCACCATCTATCTCGCCGCCGCCGTCCGCGACAACGGCGGCGGCCTCGTCATCGGCAGCGAATCGGAGGCCGACAAGTGCCAGGGCGCGCGCGCCAATCTCGCCGAGGCCGGCCTCTCCGACTATGTCGATGTCCGCCTCGGCGATGCCCGGCAGACGCTCGCCGACATCGCGAGCCCGGTCGATTTCGTCCTGCTCGACGGCTGGAAAGAACTCTACCTGCCGATCCTCGACCTCCTCATTCCGAAGCTGCGCCAGGGAGCGGTCGTGCTGGCCGATGACGTGTTCCGCTTCCGCAGGGCGCTCGCGCCCTACGTCGAACTGATGCAGTCCGGGCGCAACGGTTTCCACTCCACCTCGGTGCGGATCGGCGGCGGCTTCGAGTTCTCGGTCTACAACGGATAAGCCCATGGTTCGGTAAGCATCCGCATCGGCAACATGCGCGCACGAGAGGGCCGGAGTTCCGCCTGCGGCGATGGCATGTTATGAATGCGACGCTGCAGGGCCGCCCACATGCTGAACGCCTTTGACGACATCCCGGATGGTATCCGGCCGGCCGTTCCGGCCGTCGCCGCCAACGGCCCGAACGGATTCCGGCCGCCGGCGCCCGAACCGCGCCAGGGCTCCATGGGGCCGTTCGCGCTGCTCAAGGCGATGCGCGAGAACCCCATCGGCATCTGGTCGCAAGCGCATTTCGAAGAGCCGATCGTGCTCGGCGGCTTTGCTTTCGGCCGCGTCGCGGTGGTGAGCGAACCGCAGGCGGTGCGCAAGGTGCTGGTCGACGACGCGGCCAACTACCGCAAGAGCGCCATGCAGACGCGCGTCCTCTCGGTCGCGCTGCGCAACGGCCTTCTCACCGTCGAGGGCGACCGGTGGCGCCGGCAGCGGCGGACGCTGGCGCCGCTGCTCGCCAAGCGAATGGTGATGAGTTTCGCGCCGGCGATGGCAAAGGCCGTGGGCGCCATGATCGAGCGCTGGCGGGCGCGGGGCGAAGATCACGTCTTCGACCTCGGCAGCGAGATGAACCGCCTCACCCTCGACGGGCTGATCCACACCTTCTTCTCCGACGGTCTAGGCGACAACGCCGAAGCCATGCGGGTCGCGATGATGACCTACTTTGCGGTCGCCGGCCGCATCGACCCGTTCGACATCATGGGGCTGCCCGACTTCGTTCCCCGCCTGACGCGGTGGAAGGTGCGTCCCATGCTGCGCTTCTTCGACCGGGCGGTCGATGAGATCATCGCGACGCGGCGTCGCAAGCTCGCCGATGCGCCGGACGAGGCGCCGCGCGACATGCTCACCGCGCTGCTCGACGTCCGCGATCCGGTAACCGGCGAGCGCATGGACGACACCGAGGTCAAGGCCAACATCATCACCTTCATCGCGGCCGGCCAGGAGACAACCGCGAACGCGTTGACCTGGGCGCTCTATCTGGTGGCCAATTCCCCCGAATGGTGCGAGCGGCTCGAGGCCGAAGCCGAAGCCGACATCGACGACTGGACCGATGGCCTGGCCGACAGCTTTGTCGATACCCGCGCGCTGGTCGATGAGGCGCTGCGGCTCTACCCCCCGATCACCGCCATCGCCCGCACCGCGGGCCGGCGCGACGAACTCGCCGGCCGCACGATCGAGGCCGGCACCATGGTGGTGGTGTCGCCCTACGTGCTGCATCGTCATCGCCGGCTTTGGGATAATCCCGACCTGTTCGATCCGACCCGTTTCCTGCCCGGCGCGGCGCGGCGCGTCGAGCGCTATGCCTTCCTGCCGTTCGGCAGCGGGCCGCGGACCTGCCTGGGCGCCGTCTTTGCTCACCAGGAAGCCACCATCGTGCTGGCATCGCTGTTGAAGAACCTGGAGCTTCGCCTCCTTCCCGGCCAATCGGTCTGGCCGATGCAGGGCATCACGCTGCGCCCGCGCGACCCGCTGCTGATGACGGTGAAGGCCAGGCATTCGTAGCCCGGATGGAGCGCGGCGCAATCCGGGATGCGCCGTTAGAGCATGATGCCGAAAAGTGGGTACCGGTTTTCGGAAAACATCATGCTCCACAAGAAGCTAAAGCGAGATGGCGATTCGAAGAAAAGCCATCACGCTTTGGGGCGAGGAAGCAATCCAGGGCCGGCGGCCGTCTTGTGTTGCTTCTGGATTGCTTCGCTGGCGCTCGCAATGACGAGTCTTCTCACCCTCCGCGCGCGATGTGCTTGCGCCGGATGCGCCGCACCACCCACCAGATCGCCAGCACCGTGACCGGCACC
>DASPVJ010000223.1:0-4812 GCA_035622435.1 Xanthobacteraceae bacterium
GCCGCGATCTGCGAGAACGCCGCATAGAAGTGCTGGTTCGACTTGACGACCAGAATCCGCCGGCGGGTCGGATCGATGCCGACATTTGCGAACAGGTCCGTGCCCATGGCCTGGGCGCGGTTGGTGATCAGCACCGCCTCGACCCCGCCCATGCGGATCGCGGCGGCGTCGCCGATCGGGACCGCCGCGCCGGCGAACGTCTGGTGCGCATCCTTGACGCAGCGCATGATCTCGACCTCGGCGTCGACCGGCGGCCCCGACGCCTTGGCGGTCTTGCCGCCGAACCGGAACGGCAGCCGCGCGCCCTCGCCCGCCTCGAACGCGAACCGCACGGCGAGCGGGTCCCAGACCGGCGCCACCGCCGCGCCGTTGACGCCGCGGGCGATCAGCCGGTGCAGGAACGTGGTGTTGTCGGACGGCGCGCCGCCGCCCGCATTGTCGGCGGTGTCGGCGATCACCGCCGGCCCGCGCGCCTCGGCCAGCGCCGCATCGATCGCGCCGTCGACGTCGTAGAACGGCGGTGCCGCCCGCTCGCGCAGCGCAATCAGCTCGCGCCCGATCTCGGCGGCAACGCGGTCGCCGTGCGCCTTGGCGTCGTCGGTGATGACGAGAATGCGCGCGCCCGATTCCGGCACGTCGCCGTAGGGAAAGCCGTGGCCGATCGAAATCGAGAGCACCCGGTCCTTGCCCTCCATAGCCTTGACCTTGTCGACCAGGCCGCGCATCGGCTGGATCGTGGTGGGGAAGCTCGCGATCAGGCGGCAGTCGTAGAGCGACATCTTGGGTTTGATCGTGCCGCGGATCGTCTCGAGCACGAGGTCGACGACTTCTTCCCCGCGCTCGGCGAAGTCCGTGTGCGGGTATTCCTTGAACAGGACGATGACGTCGGCGAGCCGGCAGCGCTTTTCGGTCAGATTGCAGTGCGGGTCGAGTTCGACGCCGATGACGCAGCGCGCGCCGGCGAGCGCGCGGGCACGCTCGAGGAGATCGCCTTCGCAGTCGTCGTAGCCTTGGGCCACCATGGCTCCGTGCAGGTTGAACACGATGCCGTCGACCGGCAGCGCGCGGGCGAGTTGGCCGAGGATGTCGTCGCGCATGCGCTCGTAGGCCTGACGCGTCGCCGTGCCGCCCGGCTGCGCCGCGTAGCAGGCGCCCGCGAACAGATCGAAGCCGTCGCGGCGCGCGCGCTCGTGCGCCACCCAGCAGGCCGCGATCTGATGCGAGGGCCGTGCCTGATGCTGCCCGGGCCGCAAATAGAGCTTGTCGACGAAGGCCTGGTAGGAGGTCGGCAACGGCAGGAACGTGTTGGCCTCGAGGTTCAGGGCGGCGGTGAAAATGCGCATGGGGGTCCCGGTTCTAAGGTGCGAGCCGAAAAATCGCCCGCCGTTGAGGAATACTTAACAAAATCACGCGTAATTGACGCAAGCGCCTGACTGATTGTTCAGATTGGTATCGCAGTAGTGGGCGCGCCGCCTGAAATCCCGGGCCCTCATGCCCATATTGCGCTGCACAAAAGCGCTGGCCGCCACAAAATGAACAAACGTTAATTGGAGAAGTTAGATGGGGATGATGGGTTATAGGATCGGGGAACGTGCCATGGGAACAAGGAGTCCCGCGAATCGCATTGACATAATCGACTTCTGGCGGGGATTTGCCCTGCTGACCATCTTCATCGACCACATGCCGGACAACGCCTTCCAGCATGTGACCTACCGCAACTTCGGGTTCTCCGACGCCGCCGAACTGTTCGTGTTCCTGTCCGGGGCCTCGGTGGCCCTTGCCTACGGGTCGCGCTTCTTCAAGGGCGAAACGTGGGCGGCGGTCCGCGCGGTCCTGCGCCGCGCGTTCACCCTCTACTGGGTGCAGATCCTGATATCGCTGCTGATCGTCGGACTGTTGGCCGCCGCCGCGCTCTACTGGGACAACGACGATCTGGTGGAGGATCCCGACCGCGACTTGGTGGTGTCGAGCCCGGTGCGCGGCATCGCCGCCATGCTGGTGCTCGCCCACCAGTTGGGCAACGTCAACATCTTGCCGCTCTACATCGCGCTGTTGCTGACGACGCCGGCGCTTCTGCTGCTGGCGCGCCGCAACGACTGGCTGATGCTGGCGGGGTCGGCCGCGCTCTACGTCGTCGCCCGCGCGCTCGCGCTCAACCTGCCGAGTTGGCCGCTCGACGGCGGCTGGTACTTCAACCCGCTCGCTTGGCAGTTCCTCTTCGCCATCGGCCTGTTCGTCGGCCGGCGCGCGCGCGACGGCGGCATCGCCTACGACCGCCGGCTGTTCGCCCTATGCGCAGTGATTGTCGCCGGCTCGGCCTTCGCCGTGACCAACGGCTTCCGGCTCGTGCCCGGCCTGTGGAGTCAGGCGTCCGACGTGATCGACCACAGCAAGACCGACCTCGGGCTGTTCCGGCTGGTGCACTTCCTCGCGCTCGCCTACCTGATTGGCCATTCCGGGGTCACGCGGGTGTTTCGCGCGACGCCGATTTTCGCGCCGCTGTCCCTGATCGGCCGCTACAGCCTGCCGGTGTTCGCCACCGGCTGCGTGCTCACCGCGATCGGCGAGGTGATGGTGGAGACCCGCCCCGACGACTACGCCTACCCGCTCACGCTCGGCGCGTTCATCGTCGTCGTCGGCGTCGTGCTGCACTATCTCGTCGCCCGCCTGCTCGCCGCCCGCCGCACCGCGCAGCCGCGGCCGGCCCTCGTCCCGGCGGCAAACGTGCAGCTGGTCGGGCAGGTCAGCACCGAAGGCGCGTAACCTGTTCATCTTTCCCCGGGCGCACCGCAGCGCGGAGTGCTGCGGTGCAGACCCGGGGTCCATGAATCCCTTGAAATGATGGACCCCGGATCAGCGGCGCACCGTTCCGCTTCGCTTCACGCTGCGCCGCATCCGGGGAACGCGAGGCGCGCATGATCGAGTGGTTCGACGACCTTGCGCTCGGCATGCGCTTCAAGACCGGCGAAAAGCTGGTCACCCGCGAGGACATCGTCCGCTTCGCGGCCGAGTTCGACCCGCAGCCGTTTCACCTCGACGCGGTCGCCGCCGAGCACACGGTGCTCAAGGGGTTGGCCGCCTCGGGCTGGCACACCGCGGCGATCGCCATGCCGCTGATCCTGGCGATCCGGCCGTTCGGGCCGCATCCCATCTTCGGGCTCGGGGTCGACGAACTGCGCTGGCTCAAGCCGGTGCGCCCGGGCGACGTGGTGCATCTGGAGGGCGAAGTCGTCGAGCTGACGCCGTCGAAGACGCGCCCGCAGGGCGTCGTGCGCATCCGCTGGACCATGTTCAACCAGCGCGGCGAGGCGGTCTACGCCTTCACGCCGATCGGCATCGTGCCGAGGAAAGACCAGTGATCAGTGATCAGTGATCAAGAACAGCGCGGCCTTCTGATCACTGGTTACTGATCACCGATCACTGGCTACTCCGCCACCAGCACCCTCGGTTCGTCGGCGAAGGCCGGCATCAGTTCGCGCGCGAAGCGGCGCAGGTTGTCGCGCGAGGGGCCGCCGCCGTTGAGCAGCAGATACTCGATGCCGAGCTTGCGCAGCCGCTCGAGCTTGGCGGCGATCTCGTCGGGCGTGCCGTAGAGCGCGCTTTCTTCGCTCGCCTCGCGCGTGTCGGAATAGGCGAGGATGCTGGCGCGGTTGTCGCCGCCCGGAGTCTGCGAGATCGCCGTGAGCCGCCGCTGCGCCGCGAGCCGCCGCTCGACCGCGGCTTCCTTGTCGGCATCGTCCTTGGCGACGTAGAACGCGCGCGCCACCGCCACGTCGCGCGGGCTGAAGGTGCGCCCGCGGCTCTCGACCTCGCTCTTGAACAGGCTGATGCGGTCGGCAACCGTGTCGAACGATGCGAACTGGTCGATCAGCAAATTATAGCCGCGCGCGGCGACGTTGCGGATCGAATCCGGGCTGCCGGCGCCCATCCACAGCGGCGGGTGCGGCCGTTGCGCCGTGGGCGGCTCGACGATGATGTCCTCGAAGCGCCAGTATTTGCCGCGATGGGAGAAGCGTTCCTTGGCGGTCCACGCCTTGACGATCACGTCGAGCGCTTCGTTGAAGCGCGCGTCCGCCTCCTCCATCGCGATGCAAAAGCCGACGAACTCGTTGTGGCGATAGCCCTTGCCGACGCCGAAATCGAGGCGCCCGCCCGAGAGCAGATCGATGGTCGCCGCCTGCTCGGCGAGCAGCACCGGATTGTGCCACGGCAGCACCATGACGGCGGTGCCGAGTCGCAGCGTTTTCGTCTTCGCGGCCACCCAGGTGAGCAGCGCGAGCGAAGCCGACACCTGGCCGAAGCCGGTGAAGTGGTGCTCGACCAGGTACGTGCTTTTGTAGCCGAGCGCTTCCGCCTCGATGTTGTAGTCGACGAACTGGCGGTAGCCCTGGCCGCTGTCCACGTCGGGGTCGGCGTGGCGGGCGGCGGTCGCGCTGCCGAAAAGACCGAATTGCATCGCGCAAGCTCCTGCGGGATCGAGCGGTCCCTGAATGTATCGGGGATGGTTTAGCTTTGAAACGGTCAATTACACGCTGGTGCTGGCGCTGCTAAAATGCGCCGGTCGTTCGAGCGATGAGGAGGTGGGATGTCGCGGAGAAGTCGAGTGAGCGAACTGCTTGCAGCTGGTGCGATCGCTCTCGTCGCATCCGCAACAGGCGCGCAAGCGCAACAATCGCATTATCCGAAACCCACCGAACTGCCCAATCCCTATCGCCTCGTCGCCGGCTGGCCGACGTTGCCGGCGGGCGTGGGGCCGGGCCGCTGGGGCGAGGTGATCCGCGTGCATGTTGCGCGCAACGGCAACATCTGGGT
>DASPVJ010000224.1:0-17571 GCA_035622435.1 Xanthobacteraceae bacterium
CGAGCGACATGGGCGGCCGTAAGGTCGCGTTGTACTCGATGACCACGACGCGCGGCGCGATCACGTCGATCGCCTTCCACACCCAGTAATCGTTGTAGTCGATGTCGATGGCGAGAAGATCGATCTCGCCGGCAAAGCCGCCCTCCCCGATCAGAGCGTTGATGTTCTCGGCGGTGACCCTGCGCTCCTCGAGCACGAGCCTGCGCTCGGCGATGAACGGCGCGAGGTTTTGCCGGATCGCCTGCGCGCTTTGCCCATTGGCCTCGATCCACAGGCCGCGCCAGCCTTCGACCAGAAGCTTCGCCGTGTTGCACTCGACCCCGGTCTCGACGCCGAACTCGACGAAGCTGCGGCCGGTCGTGCCGATGCGGCGGAAGATTTCCGCGATGATGCCGTCCTCGTCGTTCTGCGAATAGACCTTGTAGCCGTGGCGCACGAGCCGCTTCGGCTCGGCGTAGCGCGGCTTGGCGATCTCCTCGTGCCACTCGCGCTGCACCTCCATCTGGGCGAGATAGCGCGCGCGCACCGCCTCGCGCTCCAGCAGCGCGAGAATCTCGGCGTTGACGTCGTGGCTCATGGTCTCATCGCACTCCTCCCCCGCGCCTTGGCGGTGCAAAGGCCGGGCCGCATGCTTAATGCATGGGGCCGGGCGGCGACAGGGGGAAGGTTAGCGATGCCAGGTCGCCAAGTGCGCCGCGTGGGTCGGCCCGTAGGCGCCGGGACGGAAGAAGCGGTCGTAAAAGTCGGTGTCGAGGTGGTGCGCCTGGAAGAACCACATCAGGTGCATGGCATCGAGGCTGCCGGGGAAGCGGCCGTAGGTCTCGTGGATGTAGTTGCAGACCGCCTTGGTGCAGGCGACACCTTCGTCGCTGACCGCGACCGTGCCGCGGCGATGCTCGGCGTCCGCCATGCGAAAGGCCGACGGCGAGGCTGCCGCGCCGGTGCGCGCGCGCGACAGCGGGCTGAGCACCGCATCGACCGCCGCGTCCATGGAGGAAAAATAGGGCGGGCAATAGGCCTGGAAGATGCCGTCAAGTCCCACCGGATTGGCGAGGATCGGCGTGTCGCGGGGAACGACCGTGGTGAAGCCCAAGACGCGCAGCACCTCGCGCGACATGAATCCGCAGTGCTTCCAGCCGCCGAGGCCCATCGCTTCGGTGGCGAGGAACATGTTCTGGCAGATCGCGGCCGGTTCGCTGAACATGAAGTAGCAGGCTTGGCGCTCCAGATGCGACAGCGGCAGGATGGCGTCGGCGTCGAGGAATCCGCTCTTGACCCAGCGCTCGCACCCGGCGGAGCGAAAGCCGTGGCGGTCGTCGACGATGTGCATGCCGCGGCCGCCCTTGGCGACGAACCGTTCGAGCTGCGCATCGACGAACTGGGCGGTGAGCGAGATCAGCGAATAGCTCACGTCGCACACCGGCATGAACAGGGTCGAGCCGGGCCCGTTCGAATCCCACAGATCGTGCCCGGACAGCGGCGGGACGCGGCGCGGGATCGCGAGCCGCCCCGGTTTCAATTGTTTGCGGTGCGTGCGGTAGAGCGCGAGCACCCGCTCGCGCTGATCGGGAGCCTCGACTTCGCGCACCCTGGCGGGCGCCCCGACCTGCGGGTCGATGACGTAGACGCCCTCATCGTTGGTGAAGAACAGCGCCGTGCGGCGGCCGCCGGACGTGCTCGGAAAGGTGCGGCCGTTGCCGCCGCGGTACGGCAGCGGCCGGCTCAGGTCCCACAGCGCGATCCCGGAAAAGCCGACGCCGGCCGCAACCAGCAGCGCCTCCTCGATTTCGCTCAACGGCAGCGGCGGGTGCGGCGACCGATAGGCGAACGGACCCTCGGCCATGGCGAAGCCCAGGCCGAAGCGGCGCGAGCGGCGGCCGTACAAGGCCTCGAACAGCGGGTAGTCCCAGGCTTGCTGCAGCAGGTCGGGCGCGGGCGCGGTCATGCGCCGATTGTAACCTTTACTGGTTTGCCGAAACGGTCCAGTCTGGCACCTTCTACCAGACCACTCGCGAGGGCAGCCGATGCGGTCGCCGGGATGGGCGGAGCTCTACGGCTGGCAGCTGGACCGGGCCGGCGGCGCCCCGCTGTTTCGCCAGATCTACGCGCAGGTCCGCGCCGCCGCGCTGTCGGGGGCGCTGCGCCCGGGCACCAAGCTTCCCTCCTCGCGCGCCATGGCGACGGGGCTCGGGGTCGCGCGCGCGTCGGTGGTCGCCGCCTACGAGCAACTGCTGGCGGAGGGCTATGTGGAAGGCCGGCCGGGATCCGGCACCTTCGTGGCCGCGGGTCTGACGAACCTCCCGGTGCGGCGACGCGCGGCGCGGAGCGTCAAGCCGCGGCCGACCCCGGCGCCGGCGCGAGCGTTCCCCGAGTTCGAGCGCACGACGCTGCAGACCGACCCGCGGCCGTTCAACACCGGCCGCACCTTGCTTGACGCGCGCACCATGGAGACGTGGCGCAAGCTGACCCACCGCGCCGTCCGCTCGCTGGGCGCAAACGACCTCGGCTACACCGATCCCTGCGGCCTGATCGAATTGCGCCGCAGCCTGTGCGACTACCTGCGGGCGGCACGGGCGGTGCGCTGCGAGCCGCAGCAGATCGTCATCACCGCCGGCACCCAGCACGCCCTCGACATCGCCATCCGGGTGCTGCTGGCGCCGGGCGACGAGGTGTGGGTCGAGGACCCCGGCTATCCGTTGACCCACGCGCAACTCCTCATGGCCAAGGCGCGGCCGCGGCCGGTCCCGGTCGACGCCCACGGCATCGTGGTCGAGGCGGGCCGGCGCGCCGCGCCGAAGGCGCGCGCCGCCTTCGTGACGCCGTCGCACCAGTTCCCGACCGGCGTGGCGATGGCGATGGCGCGGCGGCTGGAGCTGCTCGCCTGGGCGCGCGCGAGCGGCGCCTTCGTCGTCGAGGACGACTACACCAGCGAGTTCCGCTACTCCGGCCCGCCGCTAGCCTCCTTGCAGGGGCTCGATGAGGACGAGCGGGTGATCTACGTGGGCACGCTCAACAAGGCGCTGTTTCCCGGGCTACGCATCGGCTACGCGGTGGTGCCGCCGGCCTTGCTGCCGGCGTTCGCCAGCGCCCGCTATCTGATGGACCGGCAGCCGCCGACCTTGCATCAGGCGGTGGTCGCCGAGCTCATGCAGCAAGGCCATTTCGCCGCGCACATCCGCCGCATGCGCCAGACGTATCGCGAGCAGCGCGACGCCCTGGCGGCGACCTTGACGCGCCGCGCGGGCGGCCGGCTCAAGGTCGAGGTGCCCGACCAAGGCATGCACCTCGTCGCCTATCTCGACGACGGCGCCGCCGACACCGCGATCGAAGCGGCCGCCCAACGCGCCGGCATCGTCGTGCGGGCGGTCAGCCGTTTCTATCGGGCGGCAACTCCCCGGCCCGGCCTGATGCTCGGCTTCAGCGGCTTCCCGCGGCCGTTGATCGTGCCAGCGGCCGCGCGGCTTGCGGCGCTTGTGGCCGGCTGAAAACGCCGCGCGGCCCCTTCCGCGGCGCGATTACGCCAGCCTAGAATGCCCGGCGCGTCACTGCCGCGTCATCCGCTGCGGTTAGCCAGCGACGGGTGCGCCGGGGAACATGCCAAGGGAGAACGACATGTGGATTCGTCGCTTTGCGGCAGGGGCTGCCGCGGCGGCCCTGTGGGCCATGGCCGCGCCGGCCGGCGCCGCCACCGAACTTCAGTGGTGGCACGCCATGGGCGGCGAACTCGGGCAGAAGCTCGAGAAGGTCGCCAACGACTTCAACGGCGACCAGGCCGACTACAAGGTCGTTCCCGTATTCAAGGGCAGCTATCCGGAGGCGTTGACGGCGGCGGTCGCCGCCTTCCGCGCTCACCAGAATCCCACGCTGCTGCAAGTGTTCGAAGTCGGCACCGCGACCATGATGGCCGCCAAGGGAGCGGTCTACCCGGTGTTCGAGCTGATGAAGGACGAAAACGAGCCGTTCGACCCGAAGGCCTATCTGCCGGCCGTTACCGGCTACTACACCGACACCCGCGGCAACATGCTCTCGTTCCCGTTCAATTCCTCGACGCCGATCCTCTATTACAACAAGGATGCGTTCGCCAAAGCCGGCCTCGACCCGAATGCGCCCCCGCGCACGTGGCCGGAAGTCGAGGCGGCGGCGAAAAAACTGCAGGCGTCCGGGCTTACCTGCGGGCTCACCAACGAGTGGCCCTCGTGGGTCCTGATCGAGAATTTCTCCGCCTTCCACAACATTCCGATCGGTACCAAGGCCGACGGCTTCGGTGGGCTCGACACCGAGCTGACGATCAACAATCCGCTGGTCGAGAAAGAGATCGCGATGCTGGCCGACTGGCAGAAGACCAGGCTCTACGACTACGGCGGCCGCACCAACAAGGCGGAGCCAAAGTTCTATGCCGGCGAGTGCGGTATTTTCATCGGCTCGTCGGCGGCGCGCCTGGCGATCCGGTCGAACGCCAAGTTCGACCTCGGCTACGGGATGCTGCCCTATTTCCCGGACGTGAAAGGCGCGCCGCAGAACTCGATCATCGGCGGCGCCACGCTGTGGGTGCTCAAAGGCCGTCCGGCGGCGGAGTACAAGGGCGCCGCCAAGTTCCTCGCGTTCCTGTCGCGGCCGGAGACCCAGGCGTGGTGGCACCAGAACACGGGCTATTTGCCGATCACGCTTGCCGCCTACGAGCTGTCGCGGTCGGAGGGCTATTACGACAAGAACCCCGGCACCGACACGGCGATCAAACAGATGACGCTCAATCCGCCGACCGAGAACTCGAAGGGACTGCGCTTCGGCTCGTTCGTGCAGATTCGCGACGTGATCGAGGAGGAGCTGGAGCAGGCCTTCGCGGGCAAGAAGACCGCCAAGGACGCGCTCGACTCCGCGGTCAGGCGCGGCAACGAGTTGCTGCGCCAGTTCGAGAAGGCGAACATGTGAGCGGGCGCGCTCCCCTTCGAGCGCCGGCATGCAAACGAAACGGGTGACCTTCGGAGGCTACGCGCTGCCGGCGCTGCTGGTGACGCCGCAGCTTGCCGTGACCTTCGTGTTCTTCGTCTGGCCGGCGAGCCAGGCGCTCTACCAGTCGGTGCTGCAGGAGGATCCGTTCGGGCTCAAGCGCGAGTTCGTCGGCCTCGCCAATTTCCGCCGCCTGTTCGCCGATCCGGCCTATGTCGATTCGTTCGGCATCACCGCGGCATTCTCGCTCGCGGTCGCGGCGATCGCGCTCGGGGTTGCGCTGCTGCTCGCCGCCATGGCCGACTGGGTGATCCGCGGCGCCGGCGCCTACACGACGCTCCTGATCTGGCCCTATGCGGTCGCCCCCGCGCTCGCCGGCGTGCTGTGGTGGTTCCTGTTCAATCCGACCATCGGCATTTTCGCCTATGTGCTGTCGCGCTTCGGCATCGCCTGGAATCATCTGCTCGATTCCCGCCAAGCCTTCCTCCTGATCGTGATCGCGGCCGCCTGGAAGCAGGTGTCCTACAACTTCGTGTTCTTCCTCGCCGGGCTGCAATCGATCCCGCGCTCGCTGATCGAAGCGGCGGCGATCGACGGCGCCGGTCCGGCGCGGCGCTTCCGCACCATTATCCTGCCGCTGATCGGCCCGACGACGTTCTTCCTCCTCGTCGTCAACATCGTCTACGCCTTTTTCGACACGTTCGGCATCGTTCACGCCACGACCGGCGGCGGCCCCGGCACCGCGACCACGATCCTGGTCTACAAGGTGTTCAAGGACGGCTTCGAAGCGCTCGATCTCGGCGGCTCCGCCGTGCAGTCGGTCGTCCTGATGGCGATCGTGGTCGCGCTGACCGTGGTCCAGTTCCGTTTCATCGAGCGCCAGGTACACTACTGAAGGTTCCAGTATGGTCGAGAACCGGCCCGCCCTCACCATCCTCGCGCACGCGACGCTGATCCTCGGCGCGGCCCTGATGGCGGCGCCGGTCTGGCTCGCGTTCGTCGCCTCGACCTACCCGGGCGCCGACTTCCTCTCCGGCCGCCTGCCGCTGTGGCCCGGCTCGCAGTTCGTCGCCAACTACCGCACGGTGCTGTCGCAAGGCCTGTCGAACGCCGGCGCGCCGCCGATCGCCGGCATGCTGGTCAATTCGGCGATCGTCGCAACCCTGATCGCGGTCGGCAAGATCGCGGTGTCGCTGCTCTCCGCCTTCGCCATCGTCTATTTCCGCTTCCCGTTCCGGGCGGCGGCGTTCTGGATCATTTTCCTCACCTTGATGCTGCCGGTCGAAGTCCGCATCCTGCCGACCTTCGAGGTGGTCTCCCAGCTCGGCATGCTCAACACCTACGCGGGCCTCTCCATCCCGCTGATCGCCAGCGCCACCGCGACCTTCCTGTTCCGCCAGTTCTTCATGACCGTACCGGACGAACTCACGGAAGCGGCGCGCATCGACGGGTCGACGCCGCTGCGTTTCCTGCGCGACATCCTCCTGCCGCTCTCGCGCACCAACATCGCGGCGCTGTTCGTCATCCTGTTCATCTACGGGTGGAACCAATATCTGTGGCCGCTGCTCGTCACCAACGACCAGTCCTATTACACGATCGTCATGGGTATCCAGCGCATGGCGCGGGCGGCCGACAACACGCCGCTGTGGCATCTCGTCATGGCGACCACCATGCTCGCCTTGCTGCCGCCGGTGATCGTCGTCGTGGCCATGCAGCGGCTGTTCGTCAAAGGCTTGGTGGAGACGGAGAAGTGACGTGCCGGCGTCGGTGATGTGGAAAGAGCTGACCGCCGAGGAGCTGCGCGCCAAGGCGGCCGCCAAGGCGATCGTGATCCTGCCGGTCGGCTCGATCGAGCAGCACGGGCCGCATCTGCCGGTCGGGGTCGACACCATCCTGTGCGAGGGCGTGTGCAAGGCCGGCGCCGAGGCCGCCGCGGACGACGTAGAGGTCGTGGTCGCGCCCACGCTGTGGTGCGGCATGGCCGAACACCACATGGCGTTCGGCGGCACCTTCACGTTCGACATCCCGACCTACCGCGCCGTCCTGCTGGCGTTCCTCAGGAGCATCGAGCGGCACGGATTCGAGCGCGTCTTCATCACCAACGGCCACGGCGGCAACGTCGCGGCGCTCAACTCCTTCCTGCCCGACTTCGCGCGCGAGACGAAGCTGCGGGTGTTCGTCGCCACCTATTTCGAGTTGGCGCGGTCCTCGATGGCGCCGCTGCTCGAGGACCAGAAGCACGTCCATCATGCCTGCGAGGTCGAGACGTCGTTGATGATGGCGCTCGCCCCCGACCTGGTGCGGCGCGAGCGCCTGGCCGAGGCCTACGGGCCGCCCGGCGCCGACCCCGGCACCCTGTTCCGCCCGATGCCCGCCCGCTTCCTCTCGTTCAAGGAGATCACCGCGAGCGGCGTCAACGGGGACGCCCGCCGGGCAAGCCGCGCGAAGGGCGAAAAACTGCTCGACGTGCTGGCCGGCGGGCTCGCCGACCTACTCAAGAGCGGCAAGCTTGGCGGCTGACGCGGCGATGGAGAACTGACGTGGTCGAGGTCGCGCTGCGCAACGTGAGCAAGGTCTATCCGGGCGGGGTCGCGGCGGTGCGCGACGTGAATCTCACGATTCCCGACGGGCATTTGTGCGTGCTGGTCGGGCCGTCCGGCTGCGGCAAGTCGACTTTGCTGCGCATGGTGGCGGGGCTCGAGAGCATCACCAGCGGCGAGGTCGCGCTCGGCGGCGTGGTGGTCAACGCGCGCGAGCCGGCCGAGCGGGACATCGCCATGGTGTTCCAGAACTACGCGCTCTACCCGCACATGAGCGTCTACGACAACATGGCCTACGGCCTGCGCAACCGCCGCACGCCGGCGGCGGAAATCGACCGGCGGGTGCGCGCGGCGGCGAAAACCCTGGAGCTTGCCGCCCTGCTCGACCGCAAGCCGCGGGCGCTCTCCGGCGGCCAACGCCAGCGCGTCGCCATGGGACGCGCCATCGTGCGCCAGCCCAAGGCGTTCCTGTTCGACGAGCCGCTGTCGAACCTGGACGCCAAGCTGCGGGTCTCCATGCGGGTGGAGATCCGCAAGCTGCAGCGCGCGTTCGCCACCACCGCGATCTACGTGACCCACGACCAATTGGAGGCGATGACGCTCGCCGACCTGCTCGTGGTGATGAACGCCGGGCGGGTCGAGCAGATCGGGGCGCCGCTCGAGGTCTACGAGAAGCCCGCCACCACCTTCGTGGCGGCCTTCATCGGCGCCCCGCCCATGAACCTGCTGCGGGTGAGCGCCGCGGAGGCGGCGGCGCTGGCGCCGGGCCGCGCGGTGCCGGCGGACGGCGCCGTGATCGGGGTGCGGCCGGACGAGCTGAAGCTTGCCGACGGAGAGGCGAAGCCCCCGGACGGCCTCGCCCTCGACCTCGCGGTGACCGCGGTCGAGCGGGTCGGCCCGGAATGCTTCGTCTACGGCACGCCCTCAACCGGCCAGGGCGAGGTCATCGTGCGCCTGCCGGGCACCGCGGGGCCCGCCCCGGGCGAACGGGTGCGCGCGCTCGCCGCGCCCGACCGGCTGCATCTGTTCTCGACCGAAGGGCGCCGGCTGTCCGCCTGAGCCCGTCCGCGCCCGATTCCCGGCCGATTTTGCCCGATTCTTGAACCATTAAGGTTCCGCCCCCATATTTGGCCCACCGGGGCGCCCAACGGGCCCCGGCAAAGTCGCTCACAAGGACTTTGCAACTATGTCCAGAGTTCCGTCGCTATCCAGTCCGTTCCTGCTCGGATTCGACGAGATCGAGCGAGCGCTCGACCGCGTCGCCAAGGCGGCCGACGGCTATCCTCCCTACAACATCGAGCGGCTCGCCCGCGACGACGAGCACCCCGAGCGCCTTCGCATCACGCTCGCGGTTGCCGGCTTCACCAGCGACCAGCTCGACGTGACCATCGAGGAGAGCCAGCTCGTCATCCGCGGACGCCAGCAGGACGACAAGGCCCGGCAATACCTGCATCGCGGCATCGCCGCGCGGCAGTTCCAGCGCACCTTCGTGCTCGCAGACGGCATGGACGTGCTCGGTGCCGACCTGAAGAACGGGCTGCTGTCGATCGACCTCGCGCGGCCGGAGCCGGAGCGCGTGATCAAGACGATCGCCATCAAGCAGCACGACTGACGGGGAACCGGACTCGACGGAAAGGAGTCGAGGGCCATGACCAACGAACCGACCAACGCACTGCCCGCCATTTCGCCGGAAGCGCTTGCGGCGCTCGGCGGCGGCAAGATCGCCTACGTCAAGCCGATCCGCTCGGAGGACGTGAAGCGCCTGTTTCCGCAGGCGGCGCCGCAGCTGCAGCCCGGCCTCGCGCTGTTCGCGCTGCACGCGGCCGACGGCACGCCGATCGTGATCACCGACAGCCGCGAATCGGCCCTCGCCAACGCGTGGAGCCACGAACTCGAGGCGGTCAGCGTGCACTAACGCCCGCCGATCGGCGGGGTGTGTGGCCTCTCTCACAGACGACACGGCGGAATCGCGATTGAACCCGCTTACGGCCATCCGCGACCAATGGAATGGTCGAGGAGTAGCAGCCATGAGCGAGGTTCTGTCGCGTCCGCCCGTCATGTCGAGCGAGGCTTTCGCGGTGCTCGGCGGCAGCAAGGTCGCCTACATCAAGGCGATCCGCTCCGAGGACGTGCCGTTCATCTACCCGAAGGCGCCGCAGCTCGAGCCCGGATTGGCGCTGTTCGCGCTGCACGCCGCCGACGGCACCCCGATCATGATCACCGACAATCGTGACGCCGCCATCGCCGGCGCCGCGCGCCACGACCTCGATACCGTCAGCGTTCACTAAAACCAGCAAAAACCGTCGGAGCCTCACGCGGCCGCGGACGGGTTGAGGGTCAGGACCGCGAACAGCGCTTCCGCGTCGCGGGATTCGCGCAGCTTTCGCGCGATGTCCGGATCGCGCAGCAGCCGCGCCACCCGGGCGAGCGCCTTGAGGTGATCGGCGCCCGCGCCCTCCGGCGCCAGCAGCAGAAAGATCAGATCCACCGGCTGGCCGTCGAGCGCCTCGAAATCGACCGGGCGGTCGAGCCGGGCAAACAGCCCGAACAGCCGTTCCAGCTTGGCGAGCTTGCCGTGCGGAATGGCGATGCCGTTGCCGACCCCGGTCGAGCCGAGCTTCTCCCGCTGCAGCAGCGTCTCGAAAATGACGCGCTCGCTCTGGCCGGTGAGCTTGGCGGCCCGGGCGGACAATTCCTGGATCACCTGCTTCTTGCTGGTGACCTTCAATGCCGGAATAACCGCGTTCGGCGCGACAAGATCGGTGAGCGGCATGAATACCGGTCCAAAGATCGGGGGGCGTGCGGCTATATTCGGCGCAAGGCGGCGGACCATAGGGACCGACCGCTCGGCCGTCAATGGGCGCCGCCCCGCCTTGCTCCACCCCTCTCCGGCAAGCGAAAAGCAGCCAAAGACGGCCCGTTCAGCGGCGCGGCCGATCCGGGCGCTGCGCCTGGCGATCCTTGAGTCGGCGCTTATACCGCCGCAGCCGCGTCTCGATGCGAATCGCCGCCTTGTCGGCGCTCGCGTAGGCGTCGGCCGCCATCGCTTCCGCCTCCAGCGTCACGCCCGAATCGAGATGCACCAAGCATTCCGTGCGAAAACCGAAGCCGTCCTTACCCACCGTCACGTGGCCGGAATAGCCGCCGTCGAAAAACTTGCCCACCGCCTCGACCAGCCGGGCGTTGATCCGCGCGCGCAGCGCCTCGCCGATATCGATGTTCTTTCCCGAGACGCGAAACGGCATGACGATCCCCGTCTCCGCAGGCAACCATGCTCTAACCTGCCGCGCCGGTCGCCGCCTGCTTGTCCCGCCGCCGCTGGACCGAGGAGGGTATGCGCATGGCCTCGCGGTATTTTGCAACCGTGCGCCGCGCAATGTCGATGCCCGCCTCGCGCAGCTTTTCCACAATCGTGTCGTCGGACAGGATGTCGTGCGGGGTTTCCGCTTCGATCATCTGCCGAATGCGGTGACGCACCGCCTCGGCCGAGTGCGCCTCGCCGCCGTCGGCGGCGGCGATCGCCGACGTGAAAAAATACTTCAGCTCGAATATGCCCCGGTTGGTCGCCATGTATTTGTTGGCGGTCACGCGCGAGACCGTCGACTCGTGCATGCCGATGGCGTCGGCCACGGTCTTGAGGTTGAGCGGCCGCAGGTGCCGCACCCCGTGGGCGAAGAACGCATCCTGCTGACGCACGATCTCGGTCGACACCTTGAGGATGGTCCGGGCGCGCTGGTCGAGCGCGCGGATGAGCCACGTCGCCGTCTGCAGGCAGTTGGCGAGATACGCCTTCTCGGATTCCCCCCGCGCCGTCTTGGAAACTTCCGCGTGGTAAGTCTGGTTGACCAGAATCTTGGGAAGCGTGTCGGAATTGAGTTCGACGAGCCAGCCGCCGTCGGGGCCGGGGCGCACGAACACGTCCGGCACGATCGGCTGCACCAGCGTCGAGCCGAACGCCAGGCCCGGCTTCGGATTGAGGCGGCGGATCTCGGCGATCATCTCGGCGAGGTCTTCCTCGTCGACGCGGCACAGCTTGCGCAGCGTCGCCAGGTCGCGCCGCGCCAACAGGTCGAGATTGGCGACCAGCGCCTGCATCGCCGGATCGTAGCGATCGCGCTCGCGCAGCTGGATGGCGAGGCATTCGGGAAGGTCGCGCGCGCACACCCCGAGCGGCTCGAAGCCCTGCAGGATCGCCAGCACGGCCTCGACTTCGGCAAGCGGGGCGCCGAGCTTGTCGGCCACGGTTTTGAGGTCGCCGGGGAGATAGCCGGCCTCGTCGACGAGGTCGATGAGGTATTGGCCGATCATGCGCCGCGCCGGATCGACGATCGCCAGCGCGAGCTGCTCGGCCAGATGTTCGGCGAGCGTCTCCTCCGCCGACACGAACGCCTCGAGATCGTAGTCGGCGTCGTCGCGCCCGCCGGGGCCGACGCCGGCCCATTGCGAATAGGCCATGGGCGTTTCGCCGCCCGGGCGCGCCGGGGCGGCGCCCGCGTCGTCGGGGAACACGTTGTCGAGGTCGGTGCCGAGCCGCTCCTCGAGGGCGCCGCGGCTCGTCTCGAGGCCCTGTTGCGTCCAATCGTCGGGGCTGTTCGCCGCCTCGGGTCGGGGGTCGGGCTCCGCCGCGCCGCTCGCATCGGCCGCGCCGTCGGTGGCGCCCGCCTCGGCCTCGCCCTCGGGGGCGCGCTCGAGCAAGGGATTGCGTTCGAGCTCCCCTTCCACGTAGGCGACCAGGTCCAGGTTGGACAGCTGCAGCAGCTTGATGGCCTGCATCAGCTGCGGCGTCATCACCAGAGCCTGGCTCTGCCGGATTTCGAGTTTTTGCGTCAGCGCCATGGGCTATCTGTAATCAGTTCGCGCGGCGAATTCACCTTAGCGAGTGCCTCCTTTTTCGGCAGACTACACGAGTCGTTGCAAAATCGGGTTAAAGCTGGGGCAAAATACCGCGGATAGCGGTGGCGGCGCCCATATCGCGGGGCAGGGACCGCCCTCGCTGCTTTAAAGCCGGAACTCCTCCCCGAGGTAGAGCCGCCGCACTTCCGGATTGGCGACGATGTCGTCGCCGTGGCCCTCCATCAAGACCTCCCCCGAATAGATGATGTAGGCGCGGTCGGTCAGCCCGAGGGTTTCGCGCACGTTGTGGTCGGTGATGAGGACCCCGATGCCCCGTTGCGTCAGGTGCCGGACCAGCGCCTGAATGTCGCCGACCGCGATCGGATCGATGCCGGCAAACGGCTCGTCGAGCAGCATGTAGGCCGGGCGCGTCGCCAGGGCGCGGGCGATCTCGACGCGGCGCCGCTCGCCGCCGGAGAGCGCGATCGACGGCGTCTTGCGCAAGCGCGCGATGTTGAATTCATCGAGCAGCGCCGAGAGCTCGCGCTCCCGCTTGCGGCGGTCGGGCTCGACCAGTTCCAGCACCGCCAGGATGTTGTCCTCGACGTTGAGGCCGCGGAAGATCGACGCCTCCTGTGGCAGGTATCCGATGCCGAGGCGCGCGCGCTGGTACATCGGCAGCTTGGTCACGTCGTAGCCGTCGAGTTCGATGCGGCCGCGGTCGGCCGGGATCAACCCGGTGATCATGTAGAAGACGGTGGTCTTGCCGGCGCCGTTGGGCCCGAGCAGGCCGACCGCTTCGCCCCGGCGCACGTACAGGCTCGTTCCCCTGACCACCTTGCGGCCGGCGAAGCTCTTTTCCAGGCCGTGCGCGGCGAGATAGCCGTCGGCGCCGGCGCGCCGCACCGGCGCGGGATCGCGTCGATCCTTGCGCACCCGGCGCGGCGTGCCGCCGACCGCGCCCTGACGCTCGAACATCGGGCCCTCGACCGGACGCAAATCCACGCGCCAGCCGTCCGATGCCGGTTTGCGCCGGCGCGCGGGCGCGCGGCGTCGGAACAAGGCGAGGACATCGGCGAGAAAGTCAGGCATCAGGCATCAAGTACCAGATATCGGGGACGAGGTATCGGGAATCGGATCGGTGGCGACGGCGCCAACCCTCAATCCCGACCTGATCCCTGATGCCCGATCCCTGATCCCTGGACCAGCCATCAATTTATCTTCATCGGCGCCGACGGCTTGGCCTCCTTGGCGGGGCCGGGGCCGGGCGCAGCGCCGGGCTGGCCGTTCGGCGGGCTGTTGGGCTTGAACAGGGCTTTGACCCCGCTCTTGCTCGACTTGTCGGCTTCGACGCGGGAAATGCCGGTGGTCATGTCGACCACCAGCCGGTCGCCGCGCACGACGTTGTCGCCCTGGGTCACCACCACGTTGCCGGTCAGGATCGCCGTGTTGGTCTTCATGTCGAACACGCCGTTGTCGCCGGTCGCGGTCTGATCCTTCTGGGTTATCACCACGCCGCCCTTGGCCTCGAGCCGCTTGATCTGCTGGCCGCCGGATCCCGATCCTGTTTGGCCGCCCTTCGGCGCCGCGGCCGGGGTCGTCGCGCTCTGATCGTAAAACACCACGAGCGTCTTGCACGTCATCGTGGTGTCGCCCTGGACCACATGGACGTTGCCGATGAAGGTGGCGATGTGGTCCTTGTCGCGCACCTCGAGGCTCGTGGAGTCGATCTTGATCGGCTGGTCGCCGTTTTGCGAAAAGCCGGCCAGCGGACTGGCGACCCCTTGCCCGCCTTGGGCGGGCGCGCCGCGCGCCGCGGGCGTCGTCTGGGCGGCGGCCGCCCAGCCGGCCGCCATCACGGCGGCGAGCACCGCGGCGACATGGCCCAAATGTCCGATCCGCCGCGTCATCGCGCCGAGCTTCCTTCGGCGCGGTTGAGGGAGCGGGCGTCCAGGTCGAGCGTCACGCCGCCGTCGAACCGGATCAGATCTCCGTCGACCTCGAGGTGATTGGCGTTGAGCAGGCCGTTGAGGAGCTTCACTTCGACCGGCTTGTCGGAAACGATGTGGCCGCTGTGCATGTCGACCACGGCCTCGCTGAGGTGGCCCTCGTAGCCGGTCGAAGAAGTCAACACGATGTTCTCGCGCAACACGAGCTGGTCGGCCTTGCTGTGATAGAGGCCGGTCGCCGCCGTCATCTCCACGATCGCCTTGTCGGCGGTCTCCATCTTGGCGTGAATCTCGGTCAGCTCCATGCGGTCCGGCGCGGTCAGGTCCTGGGCGGCCGACTTCGCCGTCATCACGTAGGGACGCGCGTCGCGGGTGAAGCCCTCGAGCCGGGGCAGCTGCATGGTGATTTTGGTCCCCGATATGCCCATCGACCCGAGCGAGGCTCTGGCCGGCAATTTTTCCAGCAGCCGGGACGGGCTGAGCCAGGTCGCCAACGACCCGCCGACGATGCCGACTGCGACGAGCGCCGGGACCGCGATGCGCAGGAAGCGGACCAGGCGGCTGTGCCGGGCCGCCGCGCGAAAGGCGCGATCGAGCCCGTCGCGGCTCGACGCCGTCCACCCGGGCGCGGCCGCTGCCTCGGCTTGCATCGCGAAAGACGGACCGTTCATGCTGCCGTCGTTCCCCCGGAATCGATGGCGGATCGCCCGCATCCTACAGGACGGCGCCGCAAAAATCGCCCGGGAATATGGCCGCGGCAGGGCCGCCGAACTTCGGAATCCCGACGTTGAGCGCACAATTACGGGCGGAAAGCCTTACGAATGGGCAAAAATGTCTTCCGCCCCCCATCCCGCAAGGTCGAGCCGCGCCCGATCGGGCAGAAAACGGAAGCAGGCGGCCGCGAGCGCCTCGCGTCCTTCGCGGGCGAGCAGGACGTCGAGCTTCTCCTTGAGCGCGTGCAGGTGCAGCACGTCGGTCGCCGCGTAGGCCACCTGGGCGTCGGTCAGGTCGGGCGCTCCCCAATCGGACAACTGCTGCTGCTTCGACAGGTCGACGCCGAGCAGGTCGCGCACCAGGTCCTTGAGGCCGTGGCGATCGGTGTAGGTGCGGGTCAGCCGCGAGGCGATCTTGGTGCAATAGACCGGTTCCGCCATCACCCCGAGGCGCGCGAACAGCATGCCGAGGTCGAACCGCGCGAAGTGGAAAATCTTGAGGATCGCGGGATCGCCCAAGAGCCGCTTGAGGTTCGGCGCATCGACTGCGCCGGCGGGAACCTGCACCACGTCGGCGCTGCCGTCGCCGGGGGAGAGCTGGACCACGCACAGCCGGTCGCGCCGCAGGTCGAGCCCCATGGTCTCGGTGTCGACCGCAACCGCGGCGCCGCGGTAGCGCGCGAGATCGGGCAGATCGCCGCGATGCAGGCGGGTGGTCATTGCCGCTCCCTCCCGCCGGTACGGTCATCCAGCATTGATTTCATCGACGAAGTCCACTCGCTGCGGAATCAGGCCGGGCTATTCTGCGCCTGTTGCGCGCAATGAAAAGCTAAAATTGCGACGGCCGCCAGCCTACTGGGACTCGACGATGAACTGGTAGGCGAACTCGAGCGGCGTCGCGAAATTGTCGGCCGAGCTCGTTTGCGTCACCACGATGTCGATGTGGGTGCCGGAGAGATAATTGCGGCCGTTGGTCATGTCGGCCAAGGCTACCAGCTGCGGGTTCTGCCAGACATAATTGGAGTACCGGACGTTCTGGCGATTGGCGAAGGACACCTGAACTTCGGTGTACACCGTGTCGCCGCTCGGACGCATGCGGGACAGGTCGATCCATCCCGACACGTCGAAGGCGGGAGTCTTGATGGAGATCGTGTGCGAGTCCTGGGCGTTGCGGATAACGAAGGTTCCCTCCGCGTAGACGTAGATTTTCTTGAGCCGGGGATCGACCGGCTCCGGCAGCTTCTCTTGCGTCGTACCGGGCGTGGAAGTCGGCGTTGGTTGGGTCGTCATTTCGCCTCCGCGTCATCGAGACCGTTTCGACAGGCAGTACGCCGTTCGCCCGCGTTCGCCACATCTCAATCGCCTGGCCCAGCCCGCGCCGCCAGCGCGTCGGCCACCGCCTTCGGATTGCGGGCGATGACGTGGAGATAGGCCTTGGCGGCAGCGTCGGGCTGCGCCGCGCCTTGCTCCCAGTCGCGCAACGTTCCGAGCGGGATGCGGAACCGGGTCGCGAATTCCTGCTGCGTCAACCCGAGCGCTTGGCGGATGATCTTGGCGCGCGCAACGCGCTTCATGCGCTTGAAGTCGTCGGGCGTGAGCGGCTGCGCGTCGGGATCGCTCAGGGCCGCGGCCATCACCTCGTCGTCGGTCATCGGACGCAGCGGGTCGAGCGGTTCAGCGGTTTTGCCGGTAGTATGCGTCTTGCTCATGGTGCGGGTTCGGCATCGGCGCCGGTTATCGAGGGCCGTATGGACGAGCGCCGCGGTGTGCAAAAAATCTCCCGCGCCCGGGTAAGTCAGAGTCGAACGATAGAGGAAATCGTGTAATAGTTAAAGGATCATCGCTGCTATCCTGCTGGAGCTGATACCGCCGGCCTTGGGCGGAGTACGGAGGATAGAGGATGGTCGCAAGCTACAGCTTTGCAGAGTTTCTGCGCGAGCAGCTCGAGCCGCTCGGCCACGTCACAATGCGCCGTATGTTCGGCAAGACGGGCGTATTCTGCGACGGGTTGATGCTCGGAATGGTGCGGGACGACACGCTCTACTTTCGAGTCGACGACCACAACAAGGAGGTCCTTAAGGAAGCCGCATCCTCTCCGCCGCTCAACTACGAGAAAGGAGGCGCCTCCATAGATCTGGCCTTTTGGCGCGCGCCGGAACGGCTGTTCGACGAACCGGATGAGTTCATGACGTGGGCGCGAGCAGCGCTGGGAGCTGCGCGGCGGATAGCCGAGAAAAGGGACCGGCCAACCCCGGCGCGAAAATCAAAGCCGCAGCCGGCGTGAAGGCGACGCGTGCCGTGAACGAGAATACGCCGCACCTTGGGCAAGGTGCGGCCTACAGCGCGAAAACTCGCCCAAATTCAGCGGCTTAATTTTAAATGGTGCCCAGGAGAGGACTCGAACCTCCACGGCTTTCACCACTGGTACCTGAAACCAGCGCGTCTACCAATTCCGCCACCTGGGCTCGGCGCGACACATAAGGGCCGCCGAATCGGCTTGTCAACGGACCAGGGATCGGGCATCGGGGATCAGGTATCAGGAGCGCCTGACGTGCCTCTGGTCCCGATATCCGATCCCTGATCCCTGAT
>DASPVJ010000225.1:0-30058 GCA_035622435.1 Xanthobacteraceae bacterium
CAACGTCCGCGGCAACACGCGCACGCGCGACTATGTGATCCGGCGCGAGTTCGACATCGCCGAGGGCGACGCGTTCAACAAGGTGCTGATCGACCGCGCCGAACGCCGGCTCAAGGGCCTCAACTACTTCAAGAGCGTCAAGGTCACCAATGAACCGGGCTCCGCGCCGGATCGGGTCGTGGTCAACGTCGAGGTGGAGGAACAGTCGACCGGCGAGTTCTCGATCTCCGGCGGCTACTCGACCGCCGACGGGTTCCTCGCCGAGGTCAGCATCGGCGAACGCAACCTGCTCGGGCGCGGCCAATACGCCAAGGCCTCGGTCCAGTACGGCCAATATGCCAGAGGCTTCACGGTGTCGTTCGCGGAACCTTACTTCCTCGACCAACGCCTGACGTTCGGCTGGGATATTTTTGCCAAGGAGACGATCCCCTCCACCTTCCAGTCGTACGGAAGCGATATGTACGGTTTCGCCACGCGCTTCGGCATTCCGCTGCGCGAGGACCTTGGCGTGCAGGTGCGCTATTCGCTGTACCGTCAGGACATTACGCTCAGTCCGCAGCTGATGGATTGCAACAACATAAATCCCGACTTCGTGACCTCTTTCCCGACGCCGAACTTCGTGGGGACAACCCCGGCGCTGACGCCGCCGCCGAACGCCCCCTACCAAAACTGCTATCAAGACGGCGAGGCTTCGCTTCCGGTCAAACAGGAGGTCGTGGCCGGTCCGGTCTGGGTTTCGATGCCGGGCTATTCGTTGATCTACAACACGCTCGACAGCATCAAGGGGCCGACCAGCGGCGTCTTCATCGAGTTCAAGCAGGACGTCGCCGGCCTCGGCGGCGACGTCGACTTCGTCAAGTCGACGATCGACGGCCGCTTCTACTATGAGGTGATGCCCGATCTCGTCGCGGCGCTTCACCTCCAGGCCGGCAACCTGACCCCATGGGGCGGCCAGCAGGTGCGCATGCTCGACTCATTCTTCGGCGGGCCGTGGCTCGTGCGCGGCTTCGCCCCCAACGGCTTTGGTCCGCGCGATCTGACGCCCGGAACGACGCAGGACAACATCGGCGGCACCATGTACTGGGGCGCCTCGCTCGAACTGCAGACGCCGATACCCAATCTGCCCAAGGAGATCGGGCTGAAGTTCGCGCTGTTCGCCGACGCGGGCAACGTGTGGAACTATACGGGGCCGACGACGTTCCCGCAGTTCTACGGGCAGACCATTCAGCTTGCCGATACCGGGCCGTGGAACTTCCGCTCGTCGATCGGCGCCGGACTGATCTGGGATTCGCCGTTCGGGCCCCTGCGGTTCGATTATGCGCTCGCGCTGACCCAGCAAAGCTACGACATCACGCAGGCCTTCCGGTTCGGCGGCGGGACCCGATTCTAGCGCGCCCTGCCGGGACGCCGGCGCAGGAATGGGCCTCGGCTCCGATCTCGCCCGAGCCACCCCCGTGGCGTTGCGCCGGCTCCGCATGCATCGCAGCCGGCGGCCGCCCCGTGCGACCGCCCGATCGGGGCGCGCACGAAGATCGACAACTTCCCGCAGGTCGTCCACAATATCGCGGCGTCGGCGGCCTTGCGTCGGACCGGGCCGCAGAGCCAGAGGACGGGAATGAACGACGCCAACACCACCCTCGGGTCGGCGGAAATCGCAGCCATCCTCGATGCGCTGCCGCACCGTTATCCCTTCCTCATGGTCGATCGCATCTTCGGCATGCGCGGCGACGAAGTCGCCATCGGCATCAAGAACGTCACCGTCAACGAGCCGCAATTTCTCGGCCATTTTCCGGGGCAACCGGTGTTCCCGGGGGTCCTCATGATCGAGGGCATGGCGCAGACCGCCGGCGTCCTGTGCATCCAATCGCGCGGGCGGCGCAAGCGCCCGAAGGCGGTGTTTTTTCTCACCGTGGACAAGGCCAAGTTCCGCCGGCCCGTGGTGCCCGGCGACACGATCGAATATCACATGTCGAAGATCAGGCGCCGCAACAACATGTGGTGGTTTCGCGGCGAGGCGAAGGTCGCCGGTCAAATCGTTGCCGAGGCCGAAGTCGGCGCCATGCTCGTGGACGAATGAGCGCGGCGGCAATCGATTCCACGGCGCGCATCGCGGGCGCCGCCGCGATCGGACGCGACGTCTCGATCGGGCCCTACTGCGTCGTCGGCCCCGACGTGGTGCTCGGCGACGGCTGCCGCCTGGTGGCGCACGTCCACTTGGCCGGGCATACGACGATCGGACCGCGCACCATCATCCATCCCTTCGCGTCCCTCGGTTCGCCGCCGCAATCGGTCAAATATCGCGGCGGCGCCACCCGCCTGGTGGTCGGCGCGGACTGCGACATCCGCGAGAACGTGACCATGAGCACCGGCACCGAGGACGATCGCGGCATGACCGAGGTGGGCGACCGCTGCTTCCTCATGGCCGGCTCGCACGTCGCCCACGATTGTAAGGTCGGCAACGATGTGACGTTCGCCAACAATGTAGTGCTCGGCGGCCACGTCAGCGTCGGCGATTACGTCGTGTTCGGCGGCCAGGCGGCGGTGCGCCAGCACGTGCGGATCGGCGAGGGGGCGATGATCGTCGGACTGAGCGGGGTACGGGCCGATCTCATTCCGTTCGGCTGCGCGCACGGTCCGCTGGCGAACCTGGTCGGACTCAATGTCGTGGGCTTGCGCCGACGCGGTGTCGCGCGCGCGGACATTCACCGATTGCGGCAAGCCTACCAGCGGCTGTTCTTCGGCGCGGGATCGTTCCGCGTGCGGGTCGAGGGCGTGGCCAAAGACCTTTCCGATCACCCCATCGTGGCGCAAGTCGTCGATTTCATTCGCGCCGGCGGCACGCGACCGCTGACCATGGCGGCCGACCGCCACGGGACGGACGTCGCGGCCGCCGCGATGTCATGATCCTGCCGGTCCCCGCCGCGGGCGAGGGGCCGCTCGCCATCATCTGCGGCGGAGGCGCGCTGCCGCTTGCGGTTGCCGATGCGGTCGTGCGCCGCGGCCGCGACGTCGTCCTGTTTCCGCTGCGCGGCTGGGTCGATCCGCAAGCGGTCGCGCGCTACCCGCATCGCTTCATCGAGGTCGGGCAGCTTGGCCGGTTTCGCCGGCTGTTGAACGAAGCCGGTTGCCACGACGTGGTGATGATCGGGACGGTGCTGCGCCCGGCGTTGACGCAGATTCGGCTTGACTGGCAGACCATCAGGCAATTGCCGAAGGCCATCGCAATGTTCCGCGGTGGCGACGATCGTTTGCTGTCCGGGTTGGGGCGAATCCTCGAGGATCATGGGTTCCGCGTGGTGGGTGCGCACGAGGTGGCGCCGGAGGTCCTGATGCCGGAAGGCGCGATCGGACGGCGCGAGCCCACCCAGCGAGAGCGCGCCGACATCGCCTGCGGCCTCGCGGTGCTCGCGGCGATGGGGCGTTTCGACATCGGCCAGGCGGTCGTGATCGCCGACAATCACGTGCTCGCGGTGGAGGCCGCGGAGGGAACCGACCATGTGCTTGCCCGGATCGCCGCGCTTCGCGGCGAGGGGCGCATCCGAAATCCAATCGGGACCGGCGTGCTGGTGAAGGCACCCAAGGCGAGCCAGGACCGAAGGTTCGATTTGCCGACGATCGGGCCGCAGACGGTCGCCGGCGCATCGCGCGCGGGGCTCGCCGGGATTGCGGTCACGGCCGGCGCCGCCATCATTGCAGAACCTGCCCAAGTCGGAGCGGCCGCCGATGCTGCCGGCATTTTCGTCGCCGGCATCGCGCCCGAAGGATCTGGACGATGAACGCGGCTCGCACGCCGGCCGGAGCAGACGCGCGGGACATGCTCATGATCCATCTTGTGGCCGGCGAGGAATCGGGGGATCGGCTCGGCGCGGCGCTGATGCGGGCGCTGATGGAACGATGCCATGGGCGGGTTCGTTTCGCCGGGGTCGGCGGGCATGACATGACGTCGGCCGGGCTCGACAGCCTGTTCCCGATCGACGACCTCGCCATCATGGGGTTCAGCGCAATCCCTCGGCGCCTGCCGATGATCCTGCGCCGCATCCGCGCGGCGGCGGCAGCGGCGGTCGCCGACCGCCCCGACGCGCTTGTCGTCATCGACAGCCCCGACTTCACGCACCGGGTTGCGCGCCGGGTCCGCGCAGCCGCCCCGGACGTTCCGATCATCGATTACGTATCGCCCTCGGTGTGGGCGTGGCGGCCCGGCCGGGCGCGCGCCATGCGCGCCTATGTCGATCATGTGCTCGCCATATTGCCGTTCGAACCGCAGGTGCACGCGCGGCTCGGCGGACCGCCGTGCAGCTACGTCGGCCATCCGCTCGCCGCGCAGGTGCGGGAGCTGCGCCCGAACGAAGCGGAGGCGCGCCGCCGCGCGGCTGAGCCGCCGCTCGTGCTCGTGTTGCCGGGGAGCCGGCCGAGCGAAATCCGCCGGTTGATCGGCCCGTTCGGGCAGGCGCTGCGCCTTGCGCAAGAGCGCTACGGAACTCTCGAACTCGTGCTCCCGACCGTCCCCGCATTGCTCGCTCGGCTGCGCGCGGCGACGGCCGAGTGGCCAATGCGGCCACGCATCACGGCGGAACCAGCGGAGAAGCGTGCCGCTTTCCGCCAAGCGCGCGCGGCCCTGGCGGCATCCGGCACCGTGACGCTGGAGCTTGCGCTGGCAGCGGTGCCGAGCGTTGGCGCTTATCGCGTCGGCGCGGTCGAGGGCGCGTTGGTGCGAGCCCTGATGCGGCCGCAAATCAGCGTCCGCAGCGTGATCCTGGCAAATCTCGTGCTCGGCGCCAACGTCGTGCCGGAGTTCTTGCAAGGCGATTGCACGCCGCCCAAGCTTGCCGATGCGCTGGTTCCCCTGCTCGGCGACCCTGCGGCGCGCCGCCGCCAACTCGAGGCTTTCGCCAAGCTCGACGCCATCATGGGCGTCGGCGCGGCGCCAGGCGCCAAGGCAGCCGACGTCGTACTCGACGTCATCGGGCAGGCGCGCGCGGCCCGGTCGCCCGCGCCGCCCCCCGGGCGTTCGATGGCGCAGCGAGCGCCGGGCGCGTGAGCGTGGCGTTAAACCTTCGACCCCGATACGCCAAGCGGCGCGCTTTGCGGCCGGACCCATGGCGTCGGCGTTCGCGGCGGCCTACGATCGCCCAGCCAGTCCTGAAACCTTCGTCCTAATTTAACGCTGCAACCGCGCATGGCTCACGCGTCCAATCGAGCAGAACCGGCTCTCAAACGCGCCGCGATCACCGGCGTGTTCGGGCATCTGCCCGATTACGTGCTGACCAACGCGGAACTCGCGGGAATGGTCGACACCACCGATGCCTGGATCATCGAGCGCACAGGCGTCCGGGAACGCCGGCTGCTGAAAGGAGAGGGCCTCGGGACCTCGCACATGGCTGCCGCCGCGGTGCGCGGCCTGCTGGCGAAGACCGGCACCGCCCCTGGCGAGGTCGATCTGCTCATTTGCGCCACCACCACCCCGGATATGCTGTACCCATGCACCGCAAACATCGTGTGCGAGATGGTCAACGTGCGCAATATCGGCAGCTTCGACGTTCAGGCCGCGTGCTCCGGCTTCGTTTACGCGCTGGAGGTCGCCCGGCAGTTCGTCGCAACCGGCACGCATCGCAAGGTCGTGGTGGTTGGCGCGGACAAAATGTCGTCGGTCGTCGACTACACAGATCGGGCCACCTGCGTGATCTTCGGCGACGGCGCCGGTGCGGTCCTGGTCGAGCCGAGCGACAACGGCCACGGCGTTATCGATGTTGTCCTGCGATCCGACGGTTCGGGCATGCCCTATCTGCACCAGAAGGCGGGCGGCAGCCGAATGCCGCCGACCAAGGAGACGGTGGCCAAGCGCCTGCATCACGTCTATCAGGAAGGCGCCGCGGTCTACAAATTCGCGGTCGGCAAGATGGCGGACGTCGCTTCCGAAGTGATGGCGCGTAACGCTCTCGGTGCCGCCGACGTCGAATGGCTGGTGCCGCATCAGGCCAACCGTCGCATCATCGAGGCCACCGCCGAGCGCATGGGGCTGCCCATGAGCCGGGTGATGGTCACGATCGACAAATACGGCAATACGACCGCGGCATCGATACCCCTGTGCCTGTGGGATTACGAGCCGCGGCTCAAGGTCGGCGACCGGTTGATTCTGGCGGCGTTCGGCGGCGGCTTCGCATGGGGCGGCGCCTACGTCACCTGGGCCTACGACGGCGCCGCGGCGAGCCATGCCGCGCGCCCCGCGGCTCACGCCCCATGCCAAGGCCCCAAGCGTTGAGGTTGCGCCTAAAGCGTGATGGCTTTTCTTCGAATCGCCATCCCGCTTTAGGTTATTGTTGGAGCATGATGTTTTCCGAAAACCGGTACCCACTTTTCGGCATCATGCTCTAGCCCGTCCCGGACTGATCCGGGCGCGTGCCGGGCAAATTCAATAAGCTACTTCACTTCCGCCGGGATACCGGCACGTAGTCGCGGCGCGTCGCGCCGGTGTAGAGCTGGCGCGGGCGCCCGATCTTCTGATTGGGATCCTCGATCATCTCCTTCCACTGGGCGATCCAGCCGACCGTGCGAGCGAGCGCGAACAGCACGGTGAACATGCTGGTCGGGAAGCCCATCGCCTTGAGCGTGATCCCCGAATAGAAGTCGACGTTGGGATAGAGCTTCTTCTCGATGAAATAGTCGTCGTGGAGCGCGATGCGCTCCAGCTCCAGCGCCACCTGCAGCAGCGGATCGTCTTTGTGGCCGGTCTCGTTGAGCACCTCGTAGCACGTCTTCTGCATGATCTTGGCGCGCGGGTCGTAGTGCTTGTAAACGCGATGGCCGAAGCCCATCAGGCGGAATGAATCGTTCTTGTCCTTCGAGCGCTTGATAAATTCGGGGATGCGCTCGACCCGTCCGATTTCCGCGAGCATTTTCAGCGCCGCTTCGTTGGCGCCGCCGTGCGCCGGGCCCCACAGACAGGCAACGCCGGCGGCGATGCAGGCGAACGGATTGGCGCCGGAGGAGCCGGCGACGCGTACCGTCGAGGTCGACGCGTTCTGCTCGTGATCGGCGTGCAGGATGAAGATGCGGTCCATGGCGCGCGCCAGCACCGGATTGGCCTTGTATTCCTCGCACGGCACCGCGAAGCACATGCGCAGGAAGTTCGAGGAGTAATCGAGGTCGTTCTTCGGATACATGAACGGCTGGCCGATCGAATATTTGTAGGCCATCGCCGCGAGCGTCGGCATTTTGGCGATCATGCGGATCGAGGCGATCATCCGCTGCATCGGATCGGATATGTCGGTGGAGTCGTGATAGAAAGCGGAAAGCGCGCCGGTGCAGCCGACCATGATGGCCATCGGATGCGCGTCGCGCCGGAACCCCTGGAAGAACCGGTTCATCTGCTCGTGCACCATCGTGTGGCGCGTCACCGTGTAATCGAAGTCCGCCTTCTGCGCGACGGTGGGAAGCTCGCCGTAGAGCAGCAGATAGCAGGTTTCCAGAAAGTCGCCGTGCTCGGCCAGCTGCTCGATCGGATAGCCGCGATAGAGCAGAACGCCTTCGTCGCCGTCGATGTAGGTGATCTTGGATTCGCAGCTTGCCGTCGAGGTGAACCCGGGGTCGTACGTGAACCTTCCGGTCAGGCCGTAAAGCTTGGAAATGTCGACCACCTCCGGGCCGACGGTTCCCTCGTAAATCGGGAAAGCCCAGCTCTTGTCGCCGACGTTGAGCGTGGCGGATTTGGTATTGGCGCCCGTGGTCGCGTCCATGATCCAATCCTCGAATGTGTGATCGGCGGACCCGACGGCCGGGACAAGTCGCCACTCTTTAGATCGGACTTGTCGCGACCGTCATCAAGCCCCGGCAGGCTCTCGGATCCCGATAACTTGCGTAGCCCATTCCCCGGGACCCCGCAAGTCGCCCACCGGCCGATCGCTTGCAGTTGATTGATTGATCTTTCTCAAGCGGCGACGGCGGCGCTCAGCGCGCCGCTTGGTCGCCCAGGCGGGCCAGGCTTTCCGCTTTCCCCAGGACCGCCAGCACGTCGAATATGCCCGGCGAGGTCGTCCGCCCGGTCAACGCCGCGCGCAGGGGCTGCGCCACCGCCCCGAGTTTGCGGCCGGAGGCGTCCGCATAGCCGCGCACCGCAGCCTCGAGCGCGTCGGCCGTCCACGGTTCGACCCGTTGGAGGTCGCCGAGGAGTTCCCCGATCATCGTCCGGGGTTCGGCCCCGAGCACCAGCGCCGCCTTGTCATCGAGGACGATCGGACGGTCGGCGTAGATGTAATGGGCGTTGTCGATCAGTTCTACCAGCGTCTTGGCGCGCTCTTTGAGTGCCGGCATGGCGGCGGCGAGCTTGAAGCGCAGCGCGGGGGTCATCTTCGCCGCGAGTTCGACGCCGATGGCGACGTGCGGGAGCAGGCGCTCGATTTCCCCGACCAGTTCCGCGTCTCCCGCCTGGCGCAGGTAATGCGCGTTGAGGCTCTCGAGCTTAGCAAAGTCGAACCGTGCCGGCGACCGCCCGACGTGGGCCAAATCGAAGGCCTCGATCATCTCGTCGGTTGAAAAGATCTCCTGGTCGCCGTGGCTCCAACCCAGGCGCACGAGGTAGTTGCGCATGGCGGCCGGCAGGTACCCCATGGCCCGATAGGCGTCGACGCCAAGCGCGCCGTGCCGCTTGGACAGCTTCGAGCCGTCCGGGCCGTGGATCAGCGGTATGTGGGCCATCGCCGGCACCGGCCAGCCAAACGCCCGGTAGATTTGCGTCTGGCGCGCGGCGTTGGTGAAGTGGTCGTCGCCACGAATGATGTGGGTGATCCCCATGTCGTGATCGTCGACCACGACGGCGAGCATGTAGGTCGGGGTGCCGTCCGAGCGCAGGAGGACGAGGTCGTCGAGATCCTTGTTCTGCCACACGACGCGGCCCTGAACCGCGTCCTCGACCACGGTTTCGCCGTCGGTTGCCGCCTTGAGGCGAACGGCCGGCTTGACGCCCGCAGGCGCTTCGCGCGGGTCGCGGTCGCGCCAGCGCCCGTCGTAGAGCCGCGCGCGGCCCTCGCGCCGCGCCGCGTCACGCATGGCCTCGAGTTCTTCGGCGGTCGCATAGCAGCGATAGGCGCGGCCGGACGCCAGCAGTTCGTCGACCGCGACGCGGTGGCGGTCGACGCGGGTCGATTGGTAGATCGTCTCGCCGTCCCACGCGAGGCCGAGCCAGGCGAGGCCGTCGAAGATGGCGTCGATCGCCGCCTTGGTCGAGCGCTCGCGGTCGGTGTCCTCGATCCGCAGCAGCATGCGGCCGCCGCGGCCGCGCGCGTAGAGCCAGTTGAACAGGGCCGTGCGCGCCCCGCCGATGTGGAGAAAGCCGGTAGGCGAGGGCGCGAAGCGGGTGACGAGGGGGCCGGTCATGCCGTGATGGCGAGAAATCCACAAAGCCGCTTGGACAACGCCGGTTCCGTGTACCACAGCACCCGCAAGAGGTGTAGCGTAGGCGGTCGTCGGTGCGCGGAGGCGGTGTGCGGCGGACCCGCGCCGTGGCGTGGAGTGGTTGCTCATGAGCGTTCGGCGTGGGGCGCGCGGGCAAGCAACGACATGGCCGCCGCGCGGACCGGCCGCCGGGTATGGTCCGGCGCTCCCTTGGCTCGCGGGCCGGCCGCGGTTTGCGGCGGGGCCGTTCGCGCAAGTACGGCTTTGGCTCGGCGAGGAGGTCGGGGCCGGGCGGCTCATTCCCTGGCTTCCGGTCGCCTTCGCGAGCGGAATCCTCGTCTACTTCGCCGCCCCGCACGAGCCGATGATGGGGCCGGCACCGGCGCTGGCGCTCGCTTTCGCGCTCGCCGCAGGTTTGGCACGAGCGCGGCCGGTCGCGTTTCCGGTCCTGATCGCGGCGGCCGCCGCCTGCGCCGGATTTGCGACGGCGACCATCAAGAGCGCCTGGGTCGCCCACCCGGTGCTCCATCACGCCGCCGGCAGTGTCGCCATCGCCGGCTGGGTGGAAACGCGCGAGGAGCGCGAGCGTACCGATCGGATCGTGGTGAAGGTCGAGCGGCTCGAGAGCCGGCGGCTCGACGACGCGCCTGACCGGGTGCGGGTATCGGTGCGCAAGGGGCAGGCGCCGCCGGTCGGCGCGTTCATCGAGATGAAGACGCGCCTCAACGCTCCGCTCGCCCCGCTGCGTCCAGGTGGGTACGACTTTGCGCGCGACGTCTATTTCCAGGGCATCGGCGCAACCGGCTTTGCGGTCGGGGAGATCAAGGTCACAACGCCGCCGCGCCGTCCCGGCGCGTGGCTTTACTACGCCGCGTTCATCGAAAGCATGCGCGACGGCATCGATCGGCGCATTCGCGCGGCGGTCCCGGGCGATGCCGGCTCGATTGCCTCGGCGCTGATCACGGGCAAGCGCGACGCGATCTCAGCGCCGGTCAACGACGCCATGTACATTTCGAGCCTCGCCCACGTGCTGTCGATTTCGGGCTACCACATGGCGGTCGTGGCGGGCGCCGTGTTCTTCCTGGTGCGGGCCGTGCTGGCGATCATCCCGGGGTTCGCCGCGCGCCGGCCGATCAAGAAATGGGCGGCGCTGGCCGCGCTCGCAGCGGCGACGTTCTACCTGCTTTTGTCGGGCGCCGAGGTGGCGACCCAGCGCTCGTATTACATGACGGCGATCGTGCTCGGCGCGGTCCTTATCGACCGGCAGGCCCTCACGTTGCGGACGATCGGGACCGCCGCCATCCTGGTCTTGCTCCTTGCGCCCGAAGCCGTGGTGCACCCGAGTTTCCAGATGTCGTTCGCCGCGACGCTCGCGCTGATCGCCGCCTACGAACGCGGGCTGCCGTGGAAGGCGAAGCATACGGACTCGCCGCTCGGCGCGCGCATCGCGCTGTGGGGGGTCTATGAAGTCGCCGGCCTGATCTTCGCTTCGCTTGTCGCCGGGCTCGGAACGACGCCCTACGCCGCGTACCATTTCCATCGCATGGCGCCCTATGGGGTGCTCGCCAATCTCTTGGCCATGCCGATCGTCTCCGCCTGGATCATGCCGGCCGGCATGCTGGCGCTGCTCGCCATGCCATTCGGGTTCGACGACCCCCTGTGGCGGCTCATGGGCATGGGCATCGATTGGATGGATGCCATTGCGCTATGGGTGGCGAGCCTGCCGGGCGCGGTCGGCCGCGTCACCGCCTTCGGCGCCGGGCCGCTTCTCCTGTGCACGGTCGGCTTGGTGATGCTGTGCCTGATGCGCTCGCCCTTGCGCTGGGGCGGCGGCGCGGTCATCGTCGCGGCGGTGCTGTGGGCATTCGCAACGCCGCTCCCCGACGTGTTGGTCGCGCCGAGCGGAGATGCGATTGCGGTGCGCGCTGCGGACGGGCGGCTTGCCGTCATCAAAAAAAGCGGCGACGCCTTTGTCGTGAAAGAGTGGCTCGCCGCCGACGCGGACCCGCGCACGACCGCCGACCCGACTCTCGCCAAGGGAATCGCGTGCGACGCCATCGGCTGCACCGCGCGGCTTGCCGGCCGGGAGATCGTTGCGCTGGCGACGGCGCCGGAGGCGTTCGCGGAAGACTGCGCCCGGGCGCAGCTCGTCGTGTCATCGCGCACGGCCCCGCGCGATTGCGCGGCAATCGCAATCGACCGCACCGTGCGCATGCGCGCGGGTGCGATGGCGCTGCGCCGCATCGGCGACAGTTGGGAGGTCACGCCGGCGCGGCCGGACGGTTACGATCGTCCATGGGCGAAGACGCGGGTGCCGGCGGGTGCAACGGCGGTGATCCCCGACCAGGCCGCAGCATCGCCCAAGGCCGGCCCGCGCGACGCGACGCCGAAGCCTGCGGACCTTGCGCCGGACGATTGACGCCGGCCGTTAGAGCGGGATGACGATTCGAAGAAAAGCCACCACGCTTTAATACCGCCGGAACAGGCCGACCAGCTTGCCCTGAATCTTCACCCGGCTCGGCGGCAGGATGCGCACCTCGTGCGAGGAGTTCGCCGGTTCGAGCGCGATCGAGGCGCCGCGCCGGCGGAACCGCTTCAGCGTCGCCTCCTCGTCGTCGATGAGGGCGACCACGATGTCGCCGGTGTCGGCGGTCTCGCCGCGGCGGATGAGCACCAGGTCGCCGTCGAGGATGCCGGCCTCGATCATGGAATCCCCGCGCACTTCCAGCGCGAAATGCTCGCCGGCGGCGAGCAGGTCTGGCGGGATGTTGATGGTGTGGCTGCGGGTCTGGATCGCCTCGATCGGCGTACCGGCGGCAATCCGCCCCATGACCGGGACCGCGACTGGCCGGCCGCCTTCCTCCTCGGAGTTCGCTCGCACCCGTCCGAGGTGTCCTTCAATCACGCTCGGCGTGAAGCCGCGCGAGCGCCCGCCGAGGCCGTGGCCGACCGCGTCGGGAAGCCGCACCACCTCGATCGCGCGCGCCCGGTTGGGCAGCCGCCGGATGAAGCCGCGCTCTTCGAGCGCGGTAATCAGGCGGTGAATGCCCGACTTCGAGCGCAGATCGAGCGCGTCCTTCATCTCGTCGAACGACGGCGGCACTCCCGCCTCTTTGAGGCGCTCGTGGATGAAGCGCAGCAGTTCCAGTTGCTTTCGGGTGAGCATGTTCGTCCCCGCTTTTGGGTCCTCGGATCCGTCCGTCACGACTCGCCGAAACAAATCATGAACGAACACTATATGTTCTTTATGTGTTCCACAACCCTTTAATTTGCGGTGAAGAAGTCGATTGACCGGGAAAAAGGGGACTTAACGATCGAATTTAACGATCGTGCAGGAGCTCCCGGCCGGCACCGCCGGCGCATGGGGTTCCCGGATGAGCAGGCAGTCCGCCTCCGCCAAAAGCGCGACCATCGAACTGTCTTGGACCTCGAAGGGGGTCGCGACCAAGCTGCCGTCGGGCGCGCGCGCCAAGCTTGCCCGCAGGTAATCGGCGCGCTCGTCGTTGCCCGGGAGGGCGCGGCCAAGCGTCGCCATTTCGGTTGGGACTTCGGCGTCCGCAAGCCCAAGCAGGCGGCGCAGCAGCGGCACGAGGAAGAGGAACCCGCACACGTAGGCGGATACCGGATTGCCCGGCAATCCGAGCACCCGCATGGGGCCCAATGCCCCGTGCATCATCGGCCGGCCAGGCCGGAGCGCCACCTTCCAGAACGACAGTGTCATACCGCGTGCCGCCAATGACGGCTGAACCAGATCGTAGTCCCCGACCGAGGCGCCGCCAGTCGTGACGAGCACGTCCACGCGCTGCTGCGCTGCCCGGTCGATGGCCCTGACGGTGGCATCGATCCGGTCGGGCACGATGCCGAGATCGACGACCTGCGCGCCTTCTGCGCGGGCAAGCGCGGCGAGCCCAAAGCCGTTCGAATAGACGATCTGCCCCGGCCCGGGCAGCACGCCCGGCGCCACTAGTTCATCCCCGGTCGCAAGCAGGGCAACGCGGGGAGCGCGGCGAAGCGGAAGCGTCGGGTGGTTCATGGCCGCGGCCAGCGCCAGATCGCGATCGCTCAGCCGCCGACCCGCCCGCAGCAGGACGTCGCCTTGCGCAAAATCGAGGCCGGCGGCGCGGACGTTGCGTCCGACCGCGCTCGACGCCGTAACGATCAGGCAGGTGCCGTCGCGCTTGGTCCGTTCCTGGATGACTACCGTGTCGGCGCCCGCCGGCAGCACGCCGCCGGTGAAAATGCGCGCGGCCTCGCCGGGGCCGACCGTTCCGTCGAACGGGCGGCCGGCCGCGACTTCGCCGATGACCTGCAACCGCGCCGGTGGGTGCGCCACATCGGCGGCGCGCGCTGCATAGCCGTCCATTGCCGAAACCGCTGCCGGCGGCTGCGTGCGCAAGGCCGCAACGTCGGCGGCGAGCGCCCGGCGATGGCCGTCGGCCAAGGCGACCGTTTCGGCCGGCAACGGCACGACGCCGTCGAGCACCCGGGCCAGCGCCTCCGCCACCGAAATCAAGGCCACGTCACGTCTCCGCCGCGCGCCACGCGCCCGACTTGCCGCCGCGCTTCTCGATCAGGCGAATACCCTCGATACGCATGCCGCGTTCGACCGCCTTGACCATGTCGTAGACGGTCAGGCAGGCGACGGCGACGGCGGTCAGCGCCTCCATCTCGACGCCGGTGCGGCCGACGAGGCTGACCGTTGCGCCCACGACCAATCCGGGGAGCTTGAAGTCGGGGGCGATGTCGATGGTCACCTTGGAGATGCTCAAGGGATGGCAGAGCGGGATCAGCTCGTGGGTGCGTTTGGCCGCCATGATGCCGGCAATGCGTGCGGCGCCCAGAACGTCCCCCTTCTTGGCATCGCCTCTAAGGACGAGATCGAGGGTCTCGCGCCGCATCACGACGCGTCCTTCCGCCGTCGCAACCCGCTCGGTCGGCGGCTTCGCCGACACGTCCACCATGCGGGCGTCCCCGCCGCGGGCGAGGTGGGTCAGTCGCTTGCGCGCGGCCACGGCGCCTACTCGGCGGCCGGCGCCCGCGCAGCGCCACGGGCGAGCAGCGCCCGGGTTGCGGCGGCGACGTCGGCCTGGCGCATCAGGCTTTCGCCCACGAGAAACGTCGAAATGCCGACGCTCGCGAGGCGCGCCAGGTCGGCCGGCGCATGGATCCCGCTCTCGCCGATCACGATCCGACCAGGCGGGACCATCGGCGCCAGCCGCTCGCTCGTGGCGAGCGTCGTGTTGAAGGTCTTGAGGTCGCGATTATTGATGCCGATAAGCCGCGAACGCAGGCGCAACGCGCGCTCAAGCTCGGCTTGGTCATGGACTTCGATCAGCACATCCATGCCGAATGCGACGGCGGTCGCCTCCAGCTCGCGTGCGGCCCCGTCGTCGACCGCCGCCATGATGATCAGGATGCAATCGGCGCCCAGCGTCCGGGCCTCGACTGCTTGGTAGGGCTCGTACATGAAGTCCTTGCGCAACACCGGCAATGCCGTCGCCGCGCGGGCTTCGCCCAGGTGCTGGGGAGCGCCCTTGAACGACGGCGCGTCGGTGAGCACCGACAGGCAGGTTGCGCCGCCGGCCGCGTAGGCGCGGGCCAGCGCCGGCGGATCGAAGTCCGCGCGGATGAGCCCTTTCGACGGGCTTGCCTTCTTGATCTCGGCGATCAACGCGTACTCTCCGCGCGCGAGTCGCCGCTCGATCGCGGCCGCAAACCCGCGCGGGGCGGGCGCGGAGCGCGCGCGCGCTTCGAGCGTAGACAGCGGACAGGCGCGTTTGGCCGCCGCGATCTCCTCGCGCTTATAGGTGGCGATGGCGGCGAGGATGTCGGCCATGGCGGTCACGCGTTCGACACGGCGATCAGGCGATCGAGCCGGCCTTCGGCTTCGCCGGAATCGAGCGAGGCGCGGGCGAGCGCCATGCCGCCGGTGAAGTCCTTGGCGCGACCCGCGACCACGAGCGCCGCCGCCGCATTGAACATGGCGATGTCGCGGAACGGGGTCTTTTCCCCCTTGAGCACGGCGAGCAGCGCCACGGCGTTGGCGTTGGCGTCGCCGCCGCGCAATTGTGCGGGATCGGCCTTGGGAAGCCCCACGTCGTGCGGGGTGATCTCGAAGCTGCGCACCGTGCCGTTCTCCAGCGAGGCCACGCTGGTCGGCCCGGCCGTGGTGATCTCGTCGAGCCCGTCGGAGCCGTGCACCACCAAGGCGCGTTCCGAGCCGAGCCGGCCGAGCACCTTGGCGAGCGGCTCGACCCAATGGCGCGAGAACACGCCGACCATCTGGCGCTTGACGCCGGCCGGGTTCGACAAGGGGCCGAGCAGGTTGAAGATAGTGCGGGTCCCGAGTTCCACCCGGGTCGGCCCCACGTGCTTCATCGCCGGATGATGCGCCGGCGCAAACATGAAGCCGATGCCCGCCTCCTCGATGCATCGCGTGATCGCGTCCGGGGCGAGGTCGATGCGCACGCCGAGCGCCGCCAGCACGTCGGCCGCGCCCGAACGCGACGACAGTGCGCGGTTGCCGTGCTTGGCAACCGGCACGCCGGCGCCGGCGACGATAAAGGCGGCGCAGGTCGAGATGTTATAGGAGCCGGACGCGTCGCCGCCGGTGCCCACCACGTCGATCGCGCCTTCCGGCGCATCAACGGTGAGCATCTTGGCGCGCATGGTCGTCACCGCGCCGGTGATTTCGTCGATCGTCTCTCCGCGCAGCCGCAACGCCATCAATAGCGCGCCCATCTGCGAGGGCGTCGCCTCGCCGGACATCATGCGGTCGAATGCGTTCGCGGATTCCGCAAGGGTGAGCTCGGCACCGGTCGCGACCTTGCCGATGAGAGCCTTGAACTCGTCCATGACAGGCCCTGCTCACTGGGCGGCGTGCGCCGGCGCGTCGCGCCGGCCGGTCGCGGCATTCCAGGCGCCGGCGATGTCGAGAAAGTTCCGCAGAATGATTCGCCCGTGCTCGGAGGCGATGCTCTCCGGATGGAACTGCACCCCATGCGCCGGCAGCCGCTTGTGGGCAAGGGCCATGACCAGACGGTCTTCGCATTCGGCGGTGACGGTCAAGTCTTCCGGCATGCTGTCGCGGCTCACCACCAGCGAATGGTAGCGCGTTGCCCGGAACGGGCCGTTGATACCGCGAAAAATGCCCGATGCCCGGTGGCTGATTTCGCTGAGCTTGCCGTGGACCGGCACGGGCGCCCGTACGACCTCGCCTCCGAACGCCTGGCCGATCGCCTGGTGGCCGAGGCACACCCCGAGGATCGGGATCGAGGGCGCCGCCTTGTCGATCAGGTCGAGACAGATGCCGGCCTCATTCGGCGTGCAGGGGCCGGGCGAGAGCACGATCGCGTCCGGATCGGCGGCAATCACGTCGCCCGCGGCAAGCTTGTCGTTACGGTGCACGACCACGTCGGCCCCGAGCTCACCCAAATAGTGAACCAGGTTGAAGGTGAAGCTGTCGTAGTTGTCGATCAGGACGATCATGGCGCCGGCTCCCGCCGGCGGTCTTATACCAATCGTGCTGGCGCGTCATGCCCGACCTTGCACGACCGTTTTCTTGGCCGGTGGGCGAGCGGGCCGCGCAGTTTGCGTTTGCCAGCGAAACTTCCGCCGGCTGCCGTAATATATTGGTTGAGAACAACAATTTTACTTCAAGTTGGGAGCGGGAATGTCGGGCGGGGGCGGCAGCAAATCCTCGATCCGCCGGTTGAGCTCCTCATTCGACAATGGTCGTTGCGGCGCCCGGCTGGCTTCGCCGGCCCTCTCGCCCAGATGCGTGAGCTGCGGCGCGAGGAGGACGATGCCGAGCACGGTCCATTGGGCGAGCAGGAACGGCAGGAGCGCGCGGGTCAGCGCCCCGACCGGAATGGTCTCCTTGAGGGTGCCGCGGATCATCATCAGGGCGTAGCCGAACGGCGGCAGCAGGAAGCTCGTTTGCAGGGTAAGCAACACCAGCGTCGCCACCCAGCGCGCATCGGCGATGCGTACGAGCAGCGGCGGAATGACGATCGGCACGATTACGAAGATGATTTCGAAGGCGTCAAGCACGAACGCCGACAATCCGATCGCGGCGAGGACCACGGCGACCACGGCGATATCGTTTCCCGGCATGGCCACGAGCCAGTCGCCAACCAGCCGATCGGTGCCGAGGAGCCGCAGCACCAGGGTGAGGGTGGTGGCGCCAATCAGCAGCGCGAACAACGCCCCGGTCGTCGCCATGGCATCGGCGAGCACCTGGCGCAGCGTGCTGCCGCGCAGCCGACCGCTCAGGAAGCCCATGGATAGAAGCGCGGTCGCGCCCATGGCGGCAGCCTCGACCGCGTAGAAATATCCGGTCACGACTCCGCCGAGCAGAACCGCAAGGGTCAGGATCGCTGCGACGGCGGTGACCGCCTCCGCCGCTCCAACCGGTACGCGCGGCGGCGCTCCTGCGGCAGTACCGGAATGCAAGCGCCGGCCCGCAAGCCACGCGACCGCGAGGGTCAAAGCCAACGACAGGGCCGCCGGCCCGAGCGCGCCGTGGAATACGTCCTGGGTGTTGATGACCCGGTCGGTACGGCCGGTGGCCGTCACCGCGATGGTATGGGCGTTGAGCATGGCATCGCCCAGCAGGATCAGCACCAGCGACGGCGGGATGACGACGCCGAGCGTGCTCGCTACCGCAATCGCGGCGGACCGCAGGGGCGGCGGCACGCCGCTCTCGGCGAGCCGCGGCGCGACAACGCGCGAGAGCCCCAGTACGCTTGCGACGACCGAGCCGTTCATCGGCCCGAGGAGCGCGCCCAGCCCCATGCCGGAGACAAGGGGAGCCGCGGGCGACGCCGGCAGCACCGCAAGGCCGGTGCGAAAGAGTGCCTGGGCGATCGGCAAGCGGTCGAGCAGCAGCCCCATGAGCACGTAGAGCGGCAACGCCTGCAACAAATCGTTGTCGAGCAGGTTGATGAGGCGGCCCGGCAGCGCCGTGAGCAAAGCGTACGAAATCGTTCCGGTCGCGAGCCCGGCAAGCGCACCGAGGGACGCCACCGCAATGAGCACCGCGAAGGCGGGCAGGCCGGTGAACACGATCCCGGCGGCAACCAGGAAGAGGAGGCCGAGACCCGACCAAGCGCTCACGCGCCGATGCCTACTCGGGGCCGCGCGAGGTCGAGCACGGCCTGGGCCAGGACCAGCGCCGCCATGAGCCACAGGGCGATTTTGACGAAAAAATAGCCCGGGTTGGCAGTGTCGGGAAACGCTTCGAGCGCGACGACCGAGCTGACGACGATGTTCCTTCCGGCGACGAGGACGAGCAGTGCCCACGGCACAAGCCCGAACGCCGCGCCGCAGCGCGCGATGAGGGCGCGGACGGCCGGGCGGTAGCGGCGCGCCAGCATGTCGGCGGCGAGATGGCTGCCGGCGCGGGTTGCGGCGGTGACGCTCGCGGCAACGTAGAGGGCAAAAATCCATTGGCCGAGATCGTTCGCCTCGCGCGAATAGCTGCGTACGATGTCGCGTAGCGGCCACTGCACGAACAGGAGGATGACGACCGGAAAGATCAGCCATTGCGCCGCGCGCAGCAACTTGGCGATGGAGCGATCGAGGACATCGAGCAGGCGGGCTGGGCGCATCGGGACCATTCACCGGCAGATGTAGCACGTCCGTTTCGCCGCCGCCGTCGACGAAATCGGGCCGGCGCTTCTCGGCCTCGACGGGGTTGGAACTGTGTTAGGTTCCAGCCGATCCCGACGACCGGGCACGATGGGGAGGATTGAATGCGCTTGGAAAAATTCGGCGTTGCCGTGCTGGCCCTGGCGGGCATGGCAGGCGCGGGCGCAACGGCGCCGGCGGCCGCGCAGACGATCAAGATCGGCTTCGTCAACAGCAGGACCGGCTTTACCGCCCAGGCCGGCGACGAAATGGAGAAGGGCATCAACCTCTACGCCAAGACGCATGAAAAGGATCTGCCGGCGGGCGTCAAGGTCGAACTGATCGTGCGCGACGACAGTTCCGCGCCCGAGGTGGGCAAGCGGGTGGCCCAGGAATTGATCACCCGCGAGCGCGTGCAGATCCTGCTGGGCGTGGTTCTCTCGCCGGTTGCGGCCGCGATAGCGCCGTTGACCGCCGAGGCGAAGGTGCCGCTCGTGATCACCAATGCGGCCGGCGTCGCCATCCCTCGCATCTCGCCCTACGTCGCCCGGGTGTCGTTCACCCTGTGGCAGCAGAGCTATCCGCTCGGCAAGTGGGCGGCGCAAAAGGGGTGGAAGAGGGCCTATACGGCGGTGAGCGATTTCATTCCCGGCCACGATGCGGAGGGTGCTTTCACCAAGGCGTTCACCGAGGCTGGAGGGCAGATCGTCGGCGCAGTGCGCTTCCCGACCACCAATCCGGACTTTGTGCCGTTCGTGCAGCGGGTGAAGGATGCGGCTCCCGACGTGATGTTCATTTTCGTCCCGGCCGGAGGGCAGGCGACCGCCATGATGAAGGCGATCAAGGACCTGAAGCTGCGCGAGGCCGGAATTTCCGTGGTTTCGACGCAGGATCTGGTGCCCGAGGAGGAACTGCCCAACATGGGCGACGCGCCGGTCGACCTGATCACCGCCGGCATCTATTCGGTCGCCGGGCAGCGGCCCGCCAACGCGGCGTTCCTGGCGGCTTGGAACGCCGAATACGGCGGCAAGGCGATCCCCGATTTCCTCTCGGTCGGCGGCTGGGACGGGACGGCGGCGGTCTTCGACGTGATCAAACAGACCAAGGGAAAGTTCGACGGCGACCAGGTGATGGCGATTCTCAAGGGCTGGAAGCATGACAGCCCGCGCGGGCCAATCACCATCGATCCCGACACGCGCGACATCATCCAGAATGTCTATATGCGCCGCACCGAGATGAAGGACGGCAAGCTCGCCAACGTCGAGTTCGACACGATACCGGACGTGAAGGACCCGTGGAAGGAACTGAACCCACCGAAATGATCTGCTGCGTCTCACCGCTTGCTCCCGCTTGCGGGATGAGCATCGGGGTGAGCGAAGTGTCCGGTTGCCTGGGCCGCAAGCGGGGAGAGGTGAAGTGGGCGCCTCCATGACCGATATCCTCGCCGCCGTCGTCAGCATCGCCTTCCATGGTCTTGCGCTGGCCATGGTTCTCTACCTCATCTCGGTCGGCCTGTCGGTGACGATGGGGCTGATGGGTTTCATCAACCTGGCACACGGCGTCTTTGCCATGGCGGGCGGCTACGCCATGACCACTTTGATGAGCCGCGCCGGGGTACCGTTCGCACTGGCGCTGGCGGCGGCCGTCGTGATTGCGGTCGTTGCGAGCTTCGTTCTCGAACGGCTGCTCTACCGTCGCCTCTACGGCGGGGACGAACTCGACCAAGTGCTCCTGACCATGGGGCTCATTTTCATGTCGGTTGCGACCGCCAACTATTTCTGGGGACCGGTGTCGCAGCCCATGCTGCTGCCGCCGCTGCTCGGCGGCCACGTCGATCTCGGCTTCCGCGAATTTCCCTCCTACCGCAGCTTCCTCATCCTGTCCGGGGCCATCCTGGTGACGGTGCTGTGGCTCGGGCTCGAGCGCACCCGCTTCGGCGCGCAGATCAGGGCGGCGGTCGACAACCTGCGCATGGCGCAATCGGTCGGGATCAACACCTCGCGCCTCTTCACGCTCGCGTTCGCGCTCGGCAGCGGGCTCGCCGCGCTCGGCGGCGGGCTCGGCGCCGACATCATCCCGATCGATCCCAACTACGCGCTTGCCAACCTCGTCTATTTCCTCATCGTCGTGTCGGTCGGCGGGCTCGGCAGCATTCGCGGGCCGTTCGCGGCGGCGCTGCTGCTCGGCACCGCCGACACTGCATTCAAATACCTGGTGCCGGAGCTCGGCGCCTTCTTCATCTATGCGCTCACCATGGCGGTGTTGCTGTGGCGGCCGCGCGGCCTGTTCGGACTGGCGCGATGACCGCACCGGCCGTTGTCGGTACTCGCGACGCGATGCGCACGGCGTTGGCGCGCCGCCATCGCTTCCGCGCGCTCGAAGCGCTGCCCTGGCTCGCGGCGATCGCCGCCTACTTCGCCTTCGACAACTACCTCGCGCTCGGCGCGCAGATCCTCGCCACCATCCTGTTCGCGCTTTCGGTCGACCTCGTGCTCGGCTATGCGGGCATCATCACGCTCGGTCACGCCGCCTTCTTCGGGGTCGGCGCCTATACTGCCGGCATCCTCGCGGCGCACGGCTGGGGCGAGCCGCTCACCGGGCTTTGCGCGGCGGCGCTGGTTGCCGGAGCGATCGGGATCGCCAGCGGCGCCATCATCCTGCGCACCACCGGCCTCACCCTCCTTATGCAGACGCTCGTCGTCGCCACCATGCTGCTCGAGGCCGCCAACAAGGCCACATCGGTCACCGGCGGCGCCGACGGCTTGCAGGGCATGGACGTGTGGCCGATCTTCGGCATGTTCCGCTTCGACCTGTTCGGCCGCACGGCCTATCTCTATTGCCTGGTTTTGCTGTTCCTGTGCTGGCTGTTGACGCGGCGGATCGTCCATTCCCCGTTCGGCCTGGCGCTCAACGGCATCCGCGAGAACGTCGCGCGCATGCATGCCGTTGGCTCGCCGGTCGACCGCCGCAAGCTCGTCGTCTACGCCATCTCCGCGGCGCTCGCCGGCACTGCCGGCGCGCTGATCGCACAGACGACCCAGTTCGTCGGCCTCGGTGTGCTCAGCCTGGAGCGCTCCGGCAGCGTATTGATCATGCTCATCATCGGCGGAGTGGGGCAGCTCTACGGCGCGTTCATCGGGGTCCCGCTCTACATGATCGCCCAGGACCGCTTTTCCGCGATCGACCCGGTCTACTGGTATTTCTGGATCGGGCTTTTGATGGTGCTCCTGGTCGTGTTCGCCCGCGGCGGCGTGCTGGGAACGATCGAGCGGCTGCGCCGAAGAGGGTAGAGGCCTACTGCCCCCGCTTCCCCGCGCTGGCGAACCGCCTTGCCTCGTCGGCGGCGCGAAACAGCGCCGTTGCCTTGTTGATGCATTCCTGCTGCTCGAAGGCGGGTTCGGAGTCGGCGACGATGCCGGCGCCGGCCTGGACGTACATCCTGCCGTCCTTGATCAGCGCGGTGCGCAGCACGATGCAGGTGTCCATCTCGCCGGCGGCGGAGAAATAGCCGACGCATCCGGCGTAAAGCCCGCGTTTTTCCTTCTCCAGCTCGTCGATGATCTGCATGGCGCGCACCTTGGGGGCCCCCGACACGGTGCCGGCTGGAAAGCCGCCGATCAGCGCATCGAGCGCGTCGCGCCCCTGCGCCAGCGTCCCTTCGACGTTGGAAACGATGTGCATCACCTGGCTGTAGCGCTCGATGAAGAACTGGTCGGTGACCTTGACCGTGCCGATGGCGGCGACGCGGCCCACGTCGTTGCGGCCCAGGTCGAGCAGCATCAGGTGCTCCGCGCGCTCCTTGGGGTCGGCCAGCAGTTCGTCCTCGAGCGCCTTGTCCTCGTGCGGGGTTGCCCCGCGCGGCCTGGTGCCGGCGATCGGCCGAATGGTGACGGTCGAGCCGCGCACCCGCACCAGGATTTCCGGGCTCGATCCGGCGATCGCGAAGCCGCCGTAGTCGAGAAAATAGAGGAATGGCGCCGGGTTCACCCGGCGCAGCGCGCGGTAGAGCGAGAACGGCGCAAGCGCAAACGGCGCCTCGAAGCGCTGCGACAGCACCACCTGGAAAATATCGCCGGCGGCGATGTATTCCTTGGCGCGCAGCACCATCGCCTTGAACTCGTCGGGGTCGGTGTTCGATTGCGCCGGCACCGTGACGGGGCCTGCCTCCTCGCCGACCGCCTCCTTGTCGAGCGGGGCGTCGAGGGCGTCGACGACGCCGGAAATGCGCTCGGCGGCGCGGGCGAACGCGGCTTGGGCCGATACGCCGGGCTGCGGGCGCACCGGGGTGACGATGGTGATTGTGTCCCTGACCGTGTCGAACACGACCACGATGGTCGGGCGGGTGAGGATCGCGTCCGCAAGCCCGATCGGGTCGGGGTTTGTTGACGGCAGATGCTCCATCAGCCGCACCATGTCGTAGCCGAGATATCCGAACAGCCCGGCCGCCATGGGCGGCAGGTCGTGCGGCAGCGCGATGCGGCTTTCGGCGACGAGGGCGCGCAGCGCCTCGAGCGGGCTTTGCGGGCAGGGCGCAAAGCCATTGCGGCTGCGGTTGATCTCGGCGCGGCTGCCGACCGCGCGCCAGACCACGTCGGGCTCAAGCCCGATGATCGAATAGCGCCCGCGCGCGGCGCCGCCCTCGACCGACTCGAGGAGGAAGCTCATCGGCCGGTTGGCCACCTTCAGGAAAGCGGAGACCGGCGTCTCCAGGTCGGCCACGAGGGTGGTCCACACCACCTGCGGCTCGCCCGCTAGATAACGCGCAGCGAAGACTTCGGCGGCCGGCTCAATCTGCATCGGGTCGCTGCTCGGGCTGCTCGGCGGAGCCGCCGCGAATGCGGTTGAGCGCGTCCCGGTTGACGTTGGTGCCGAGGTCGTTTTCGAGGCGCGTGACGTATTGAAGATAAAGCTCCTCGCTGAGGGTGCGGCGCACGCCTTCGCTGTAGCGCTGGCCCTGGGGCGACGTCGCGTCGAAGACCGGCACCGTCACGTCGGTGACCACGAAGACGTCGCGCTCGGTCGGACTGCGGCCCTCGGCGGCACCGGGCGCTCCCTTGGCGAGGCCGAACGAGGCATCGACGGCCCGTGCCGACAGCGGATCGGCCGCGAGGCCGCGTTTGACGCCGGCCTTGCTTTCGACCTTGAGGGCCTCCGCCGCCGCCAAATCGGCAAACGGCGTCCCCGCCTTGAGCCGCTCGACCATATCGGCCGACTTGGCCTTGAGCCGCTCGGCCACCTGATCGTCGCGCCAGCGCGCCTCGACCCGGTCCTTGACCTCGCCGAGGGCACGATCATGCGACGGCGTGACGCCGACGACGTCGTACCAGATGTCGCCGCCGCCAGTCAGCTGCAAGGGATCGTTCTCGACACCTACGTCGGTCGCGAACGCACTCGCGACCACGTCGACACCCGCCGGCAGATCCGCGACCGGAACGCCGGCGGCATCGCGGCCGGAGCGGTCGACCGCCTCGATCGTACGGACTTTGAGCCCGAGCTTCTTGCCGACTTCCTCAAGCGACAGGCCGCTGGCACGCTCGTCCTCGATCTTGTCGTAAAGGTTCTGGATCACCGGCTTCGCCCGTTCGAGCGCGAGATCGTGCCTGATGTCGCCGGCCGCCTCGTCGAACGGCCGCATTTTCTCCGGCTCGATCTTTACGACGTGCAATAGGGTGGTCCCGAATCGCCCGGCGATCGGCGCACTGACGCCCCCATCCGGCAAGCCGAAGGCCGCGTCGGCAACGGCACGATCGATCAGGTCGGTTTTGGCCACGAGGCCGAGGTCGATATCGGACGGCTTCTTGCCGCGTTCGGCGGCAAGCGCCTCGAACGATTGGCCCTTTGCCAAGCTCTCGGCTGCGGCCTTGGCTTCCTCCCCATTGGGAAAGACGATCTGCTCGATCCGGCGCTTCTCCGGCGTGCCGTAACGCGCGCGGTGGTCGTCGTAATAGCGCCGGACATCGGCGTCCGATATTTCGATCGTCGCGGCGACGTCGGCGGGCAACACGGACAGCAGCACCACCTTGCGGTACTCGGGCGCGCGGAACAGCACCTTCCGGTCCGCGAAATATTTCGCCAGTTCCTCCGCGCTCGGCGCTGGAATGTCGCCGGCCTGCGCCGGACCGAGCACCACGTAGTCGAGGGCACGCTGCTCGTTCTCGAAGCGGTCGAGGGCGAGGGCGGCAGTCTTCGACGCCGGGACGTCACCGCCGATCGACAGCGACAGCTCCCGGCGCAGGCTCACCTGGCGCTGCTCGGCGGCGAAACGCGCCTCGCTGTAACCGGCGTCGCGGATCGCGAATTCGAAGCGCTGGCGGTCGAAATGGCCGGACGGGCCGCGAAAGTTGGGGTCGTTCATGATCAATTGGGCGACCTCGGCGTCCGACAGGCGCAGGCCCATTTGCCGCGCCTTCTCGTCCAGGGCTGCCTCGGAGACGAGCTGGCCGACCAACGCCCCCTCGATGCCGAGGTCATGCGCCTGCATCGGCGTCAGTGGACGGCGCAACTGCCGGCTCACCTGCTGCAGTCGATCGTTGTAGGCTTGGCGGAATTGCTCGATCGAAATTTCCGTGTTGCCGATTTTGGCGAAGGTCGAGCGGCCGCCGCCGCGGAAAATATCGCCGATGCCCCAAATCCCGAACGCCAGGACGAGGAAGCCGACCACGGCTGCCATGATGGCTTTGCCGAGCCAGGAGGCGGAGGCTTTGCGTAGACCTCGAAGCATGGACGAAACGATCGTTGTTGGAGGAGGCGGGCGCCTAAGCTCTCCCGCAAGGGCGCGCATCATACGGACCGGCCTTGAACCCCGCAACACGCGTGGTTGCGGCCTTTCGCGCCTGCCGCCGGGCTGCTAACCCTTCGGCGGCAATCGATGCGGGGTACCGCCATGGCGACGCCGCGCCGCCCGTTGGTGGCGGGCAACTGGAAAATGAACGGGCTGCAAAGCTCGGCCACCGAGGTCGAGACGCTCGTCGCAGCGTCCGCTGGACTATCGCGCACCCTCGACCTGATGGTGTGTCCGCCTGCCACCCTGGTGGCAGGCTTTGCCGCGCTCGCTAAAGGCTCGCCGTTGCTGATCGGGGGTCAGGACTGCCACCCGGAGCGGGCCGGCGCGTACACGGGCGACATTGCCGCGGAGATGCTGGCGGATGCCGGGGCGAGCGCCGTCATCGTCGGCCATTCGGAGCGGCGGTCCTATCACCACGAGGACGATGCTCTGGTCCGCCGCAAGGCGCAAGCCGCCTGGCGTGCCAAGCTCGCCGCAATCGTGTGCGTGGGCGAGACGGAGGCGGAACGCGACGCCCTGCGGACCCTCGACGTGGTCGGCCGCCAGCTCGATGGTTCGCTGCCGGACGGGGCGACCGCAACGAGCCTCGTCGTCGCTTACGAGCCGATGTGGGCGATCGGCACCGGTCGCACGCCCGCTCCCGCCGACGTCATCGAGGTGCACGCGTTTATCCGCGAGCGACTGACCGCGCGCTTTGGCGGCGAGGCGACGGGCATTCGCGTGCTCTACGGTGGCTCGGTGAAGCCTGCGAACGCCGGGGACCTGTTGAGGCTTGCCAATGTGGACGGCGCCTTGGTCGGCGGAGCGAGCCTTAAAGCTGGTGAGTTTATCGGAATTGCAAAGGTTTACGTCTAATTCTTAATGCTGCGAGCGCGACGACCTTGAACCCCCGTACGCGGCGTCTCGTCCCCAGGGCCGCCGCGCACCATGGAGGCCTACGGCTCGCTGGCGTTGGAACCGTGGTGGAAATGCCGCAGGGGATCGTGTAGACACCCGCGCGACACCTATATGTCAGGCGCGCGGGGCGCGGTTTTGCGCATCAGCCGCCCTTTGGACCGGCCATGCAGACCCTCATCATCGTCATCCATCTCATGATCGTGTCGGCGATGGTGGGCGTCGTGCTGTTGCAGCGCTCGGAAGGCGGCGGTCTCGGCATCGGCTCGACCGGCGGTTTCCTTACCAGCCGGGGCACCGCCAACGTGCTCACGCGCACGACCGCGATCCTTGCGGCGCTATTCTTCTTGACCAGCCTGCTGCTCTCGATCCTGGCCGGGATCGACCGCAAGCCGCGCTCGATCCTGGAAGGTCAAACGCCGGCGACCCAGCCGGCCACCCCCGGCGCGCCTGCGCCGGCACCACCGGGCGGCGGCCTGCTCGATGTGCTGCGCGGGAAAGAGGCTCCGGCGCCCGCGCCGGCGCCGGCGCCGACCGGGCCACAGGTGCCGCAGTCGAAGTAAATCGCAAGGGCCGGGTGACCGGCCCTTCGAATGTGCGGCTCCGACTTCTCTTCCCGCGTGCGGGGGCGGGCGAAAAGCGACTCGTCGAATCGATCGCAGGGGGTTAAAGGTCGGCTCCCATGGCGCGGTACGTGTTCATCACCGGCGGCGTGGTTTCCTCCCTCGGCAAGGGTCTCGCGGCGGCAGCGCTCGGCGCGCTTTTGAGCGCGCGCGGCTACCGCGTGCGGCTGCGCAAGCTCGACCCGTATCTCAACGTCGATCCCGGCACCATGTCGCCCTACCAGCACGGCGAGGTGTTCGTAACCGACGACGGGGCCGAGACCGACCTCGATCTCGGACATTACGAGCGCTTCACCGGTCGGCCGGCGACGCGCCACGACAACATCACTACCGGCCGCATCTACCAGGAAATCCTCGCCAAGGAGCGGCGCGGCGATTACCTCGGCGCCACCATCCAGGTCATCCCCCATGTCACCAATGCCATCAAGGAGTTCATCCGCGACGGCAACGAAGGGTTCGACTTCGTCCTGGTGGAAATCGGCGGCACCGTCGGCGACATCGAGGGGCTGCCGTTCCTCGAGGCGATCCGCCAACTCGGTAACGAATTGCCGCGTCGGCATGCGATCTACATCCACCTGACCTTGCTGCCGTTCATCCCGAGCGCCGGCGAACTCAAGACCAAGCCGACCCAGCATTCGGTCGCCGAGCTGCGCTCGATCGGCATCCAGCCGGACATCCTGCTGTGCCGCACCGACCGGCCGATCCCCAAGGAGGAGCGGCGCAAGCTGTCCCAGTTCTGCAACGTGCGCGAAGCCGCGGTGATCGAGGCGCGCGACATCGACAACATCTACGCGGTGCCCGAGGCCTATTCGGCCGAGGGCCTCGATGCCGAGGTGCTCGCCGCCTTCGGCATCGAGCCGGCGCCGCCGCCCGATCTGGAGCGCTGGCGCATCATCAACGAGCGCATCCGCAACCCCGAGGGGGCGGTGACGATCGCGGTCGTGGGCAAATACACCGGCCTCAAGGATGCCTACAAATCGTTGATCGAAGCGCTGTCCCACGGCGGCATCGCCAACAAGGTCAAGGTCAACCTCGACTGGATCGAGAGCGAAGTGTTCGAGAACGAGGACCCGGCGCCGTTTCTCGAGCACGTCGACGGCATCCTCGTGCCCGGCGGTTTCGGCCAACGCGGCGCCGAGGGCAAGATCCTTGCCGCCCAGTTCGCGCGCGAGCGGCGCGTCCCCTACTTCGGCATCTGCTTCGGCATGCAGATGGCGGTGGTCGAGGCGGCGCGCAATCTCGTCGGCATCGAAGCGGCCAACTCGACCGAGTTCGGGCCGACGCCGGAGCCGGTCGTGGGGCTGATGACCGAATGGCTGCGCGGCAACGCCCTGGAGCAACGCCGCACCGGCGGCGACCTCGGCGGCACCATGCGGCTCGGCGCCTATCCGGCGCTTCTTTCGCCCGGCAGCCGCGTCGCCGACATCTACGGCACGACCGAGATTTCCGAGCGCCACCGCCACCGCTACGAGGTCAACACCAACTACAAGGGGCGGCTGGAGCAGCGCGGCATGCGCTTTTCCGGCATGTCGCCCGACGGCGTGCTGCCGGAGATCATCGAATACGACGACCACCCCTGGTTCATCGGCGTGCAGTTCCACCCCGAGCTCAAGTCACGGCCGTTCGACCCGCACCCGCTGTTCGCGTCCTTCATCGGCGCGGCGGTGGTGCAGAGCCGGCTGGTGTAACCGCGCCGACTATTCGTCAAATTCGCGGGCGAGGTCCCGGCGCACCGCATCGACGATCGAGGCCGCCTTGGTGCCGGCGTGCTCTTCGACATCGGCGAGTACTTCGTCGATCTCCACCCGCGACAGGGTGCCGCGATCCCGCAGGGCGCGGAGCAGCGCAACGACGAAGGCGAGCGCCACCGCGGCGTCCGCCTCGGCGGGTTGCGGCGGCACGATGCCGGCCGGATCCGAAGTGCGAAGAAGGCGATACGTCGCCTTGCTCGACGGCATGGGAGGCTCCTCGGATGATGGGCGCGCGGATCATATGCCCATGGGCCATTGACTTTCAATCCGTTCCAATACCTCTGAAGGCGGCGCGATCGTCGCCGGCTCGCCCCCCACAACGCACCAACACGCAGGGAGGACTTCATGATCTACGAGCTTCGCATCTATCACTGCATTCCCGGTCGGCTGCCGGCGCTGCTCAAGCGCTTCGAGACCATCACGCTGGACCTGTGGAAGCGCCACGGCATCCGCCAAGCCGGCTTTTGGACGGTGCTGATCGGAGAGTCGAACCAGGATCTCTATTACATGCTCGCCTGGGAATCGATGGCCGAGCGCGAGCGCGTGTTCGGTGGGTTCATGACCGATCCCGAATGGCTCGCCAAACGCGCGGAGACCGAGCGTGACGGCCAGATCGTCGCGTCGATCAACAGCATGTTCCTCCAGCCGACCTCGTTTTCCGCGGTGAAGTGACGGCGTCGCGTGGCCATGCCCCGCGGCCTTGATCATCTCGCCCACGTGGTGCGCGACCTCGACGCTGCCGGGGAGTTTTACGGGCGGCTCGGCTTCACCGTCGGGGCGCGCAACCGCCATCCCTGGGGCACCCACAACCGCATCGTCCAACTGCCCGGGTTCTTCGTCGAGCTTTTGGCCGTCGGCGAGCCCGAGAAGGTCGCCGCGGCAACTGCCGGCACCGGCGCCTTCACGCGCGACTTCCTGGCGCGCGGGGAGGGGCTGGCGATGTTGGCGCTGGAAGGGCATGACGCCGAGGCCGATGCGCAGGCGTTCCA
>DASPVJ010000226.1:0-16374 GCA_035622435.1 Xanthobacteraceae bacterium
GTGGATGCGGCCCTGGCGGCGCTGTTCGTGGCCGTGGTCGTCTCCATGGTCGTCTACGGGGTGATCAACATCTTCAAGGCATTGGGCACCCCGACGGCGACGGCGGTCGAGGTCGAGTTCGCCGGCGCCGCGGCGGGAGGACGCTGATGTCCAGCATCCTCACGCTGAAAGAATGGACCGTGCGCGCGGCGACGGCCACGGAGTGGACCGTGCGCACGGCCCGGCTGATGGTCGGCATCCCCGACTACGAGACCTACGTGGCGCACCGCAAAGCCAACCACCCCGGCCAGGCGGTGATGACCTACGAGGAGTTCTTCGTCGAACGCCAAGAGGCCCGCTACGCCGTGAGCAAGGGTCGCTTCCGCGGGTGCTGCTGAAACACCGGCGCGGGCTCGCCAAGCGGCTCGCGCCGTCCGCTTCGGTTCGCTCGCAATGCCGAGCAAGCCCAAGCCCGGCCGCGAAGCATGCAAAACGGTGGTAGTGTCCTAATTTGAATTTTGGCCGCCGTTGATCGCCCGGGAAGCCCGTCGGCGCCGCTCCGGGGTTTCGATCGCGTCTACAAGCTGTTCCAGCGACCAAAGCCGGTCCGTAACGCCGGCCGCCATGGCAGGGGTGACGCGCAACGTCTTGTGCGTGCGGACAAGATTGTAATTCGCGAAATGGACGACCACGCCGATCTTGCAGAGGCTTTAGGCGTATCCGCGCCGCTGATTCGGCAAGCCCGGCTCAATTCGGCCGCTGCCGCGCACAGATCGCCGCCGGAAGGCTGGGAACGGGCTGTGATACGCCTCGCGACCGCCCGAGCGGAACGGCTTTCAGCCCTTGCGGAGCGCCTTGGAAAGGGTGTCTGAGTAGGCCGTTGTATTTGCGGGAGAATGTCTGTTTTCTCAAGACCTTTGCGAAGAACGGGCGCTTGACACGGTTCAAGAACGGGCAGATAAGCGAACCCCGGCGGTGGTAGCCGCCGGGGTTTCGTCGTCCAAAGACGGAATTTGCTTCGCGAGAAGCCCGCCCCACCTTCCAAAAGTGGGGCGGCATCTAATCCGGCTCAAAAGGCCGAAACCGACGCCAAGTGTGGCGAAGGAACCCCTGCAAAAGGTTCCCCTTCCTACACGAAAACGTTGGTTTCGCTCAACAGAAGAGTGTTGACCAATGGAACCAAGACCAACGTTCCGGGAACTCATTGCCCTACGCAAGCGAGAGCTTGAGCACATGTTGGTTGCGGCCCGTGGGCATGTTGCCCAGATCGAGGCCGAAATTGCCGAAGTAGAGCAAGCTGAAAAAGCACTACCGCCGTTGCGAGGGGCAGAGGTACACGTGCCAACGGCAATCGTTCGCGGGAGTCCGCCAGCCCCGTCACACACTCAGCTCACCATTAAACAATTGGTGATGCAGGCTCTTCGCGCTAAGCATCCAGGCGGATTTGACACCGCACAGCTTCGCGAATTCATCCGCGACGCTTACGGTCGGACAATCGAGCCTGACAGTTTGCGCCCGCAGCTGGTGCGCTTGAAATCAGATGACTGGATCGTAGCGCGAGAAAACATCTGGTATCTAACAAAACGCGCTTTGGTCTGGGATAACCCAAGGTCCATGAACGTAAAAGATGAACCGTCGGAAACCGACGTGGCGACCCAGAGGCTCCGCGATCTCCAGGATTCCGTAAATGCGACCTATAGGGCAGTGATATCAACGTCCAAAAAAGGTGAATCTCCGGGGCAAGCCGAACCAATCGATCTTCTCAAACTCGCGCAAGAACTCGCATGGCGGCCCGAGGACACTGCGGCCTGCGAACGTGCGGAAATAGAACGGCGCCTTAAAGAGGCGTCCGATGTGGACCTTGCGCGCGAACTAAAAAATCGCGGATTGCTTGGGAAAGTCTCTGTCGAGAACCTGCGGGCAGCGGTGAAGAAGAAAAGGACCGTAAGGTTTATATGATGAAGCTTTGGGCCACGGGGGGTTGTCGCCCCCGTGGCCCGCTAACGGCGGGGTGGTTCCCGTCATCCGAGCCCTCACAGGCTCCTACCGAAAGGCAGGTGGTGCTCAGTGCGGAAAGACCGCGCGTTAAAAGCATAGCGACGGTTTGCGCCATCGGGAGTAACCGCCCTGGTGGCGCGGCCGTCGCCATTCCGATAGCACATAGGTAGACTTAGGTCCAATTTGCAGGGCGAATCCTGACCGAAGTTGACGCGGCGGCAATATCGTATGGGAAGGCGTGGTCCACGTTTTCGACCTAGAGGGGCACCCCACGGCGACCCGCGCCTATGCTTGGTCGTCGCCAATCGAGGGAAGCGACAAGCGGCGGTTCTTTGCGGTGCTGCACCAGTCGCCGGTTACCTCACCGGTGGGGGCGGTCCGGGCGGCCATTGTGGCCGAAGAACGCGAAAAGGGGAAAAAATGAGAGTCTGGCTTGCCATCGTTCTTGGCTGTGGCGTTATGACCATAGTCCTCTCATTGATAGCGGCAGACATGCCGATCTTAATCTTCGTGTTATTGGGTCTTGGTATGACCGCTACCGGGATCATCCTTAAAAAAATGATAGAAAAGGCAGAACGGCCGCCAAATTAGGACACTACCAAAACGGTGTCCGGCTTGATCTGCGTCAAAGCTGGCCATGGACCTGCGTGTACAAACCGCCGGTGGCCGCTTCCGGGAGGGCCAGAATGCTCAAGCGCAGCGACATGACGCCGCTTGTGGACCTCACCCGTGAGATGGGTGCGGGCCCGGTGCGCAGCCGCCGGCCGGTTTATGTCGACCTCTTGCCGCCGTGCAACAACGCCTGCCCGGCCGGCGAGAACATTCAGGCCTGGCTCGCGCTCGCCCAGGCGGGCAAGTACCGCCAGGCCTGGAACGTCTTGGTCGCCGACAACCCCATGCCGGCCGTGCACGGCCGCGTCTGCTATCACCCGTGCGAAAGCGGCTGCAACCGCAAAGAGCTCGATGCGCCGGTCAGCATTCACGCCGTCGAACGTTTTCTCGGCGACCTCGCCGCGCGCGAGGGATGGATGCCGCCGATCCTCGCCGCCCCGAGCGGCAAGCGCGTGCTCGTGGTGGGAGCGGGGCCGAGCGGCCTCTCCGCCGCCTATCACCTCACGCGGCTCGGCCATTGCGTCGAAATTCACGAAGCGGGTCCGCTGCCCGGCGGGATGATGCATTTCGGCATTCCGGCCTACCGGCTGCCGCGCGCCGATCTCATGAAGGAAATCCGCCGCATCGAGGCGATGGGCGTGCGCATCGTGTTCAACCACAAGGTCGCCGACCTGCTGGGCGAGAAATCGGCCGGCAAGTTCGATGCGGTGTTCGTCGCCATCGGCGCCCACGTTTCGCGCCACGTCGACATTCCGGCGCGCGATGTGGCGCGCGTGCTCGACGCCGTGAGCCTGCTGCGCGGCGTGAGCGTGGGCGAGCGGCCGCTGCTCGGCCGGCGCGTCGTCGTCTATGGCGGCGGCAACACCGCCATGGACGCCGCCCGCACGGCAAAGCGCCTGGGCGCCGAGGAGGCCATGATCGTCTACCGCCGCGACCGCGCGCACATGCCGGCGCACGCGTTCGAGGCGGACGAGGCGATCGAAGAAGGCATCAAGATCAAGTGGCTCACCACCATCAAGGAAATCGCCGGCCCCTCGCTCACCGTCGAGATGATGGAGCTTGACGCGAACGGACGGCCGACCCCGACCGGGCAGTTCGAGGAGCTTCAGGCCGACGCCGTCGTGCTCGCGCTCGGCCAGGACACCGACAGCGCGTTCCTGCGCGCGGTGCCGGGAATCGAGTTCAAACCGGACGGCACGGTCATCGTCGGCCCCGACATGATGACGGGCCATCAGGGAATCTTTGCCGGCGGCGACATGGTGCCGAGCGAGCGCACCGTCACCGTCGCGGTCGGCCACGGCAAGCTCGCCGCACGGCATATCGACGCCTGGCTTGGCGGCCGCACGTATCAGGCGCCGGGGCGGGCGCCGCTGGTCGATTTCGCCATGCTGAACCTGCCGGTGTTCAGCGACGCGAACCCGTCGGCCCAGCGAATGCTCGTCGGCAGCGAACGCACCGAGGGCTTCGCCGAGGTGGTCGCCGGTCTTGCCGAGCCGCAGGCGCGCCGCGAGGCGCAGCGCTGCTTGAGCTGCGGCACCTGCTTCGAATGCGACAATTGCTATGGCGCGTGTCCCGAGGGCGCGATCATCAAGCTCGGGCCCGGCCTGCGCTACCGCTACGACTACAAGAAATGCACCGGCTGCGCGGTCTGTTTCGAGCAATGCCCGTGCCACGCGATCGAGATGGTTCCGGAGCCGACCGCGATCGTGGCGGCCGGCTGACCGTCGGGCAAGAGGAATCAGGCATGGGCGCACAGACCGCAACGATGGACGGCAATACCGCGGTTGCCCACGTCGCCTACCGGGTCAACGAGGTATGCGCGATCTTTCCCATCACCCCGTCCTCGACCATGGCGGAACTCGCCGACGAGTGGACCGCCGCCGGCGTCAAGAACATCTGGGGTCAGGTGCCGGTCGTCCAGGAGATGCAGAGCGAAGGCGGCGCCGCCGGCGCCGTGCACGGCGCGCTGCAGTCGGGGGCGCTGACCACCACGTTCACGGCATCCCAGGGCCTGATGTTGATGCTGCCAAACATGTTCAAGATCGCCGGCGAGCTCACGTCGACGGTCTTCCACGTCGCCGCGCGCGCGCTCGCCACCCAGGCGCTGTCGATCTTCGGCGACCATTCCGACGTCATGGCCGCGCGCTCGACCGGGTTCGCGCTTTTGTCGTCGGGCTCCGTGCAAGAGGCGCATGACGGCGCTCTGATCGCCCAGGCGGCCACGCTCGAGGCGCGCGTTCCGTTCCTGCATTTCTTCGACGGCTTCCGCACGTCGCACGAGCTCAATACGCTCGCCTTGCTCTCGGACGCGCAGATCCGGGCGATGATCGACGATAATCTCGTGCGCGCCCATCGCGCCCGCGCGCTCGATCCCGAGCACCCGGTCGTGCGCGGCACGGCGCACAATCCGGACACCTTCTTTCAGGCGCGCGAGACGGTGAATCCCTACTATGCGCGCGTGCCCGGCATCGTGCAGGCGGCAATGGATCGGTTCGCGGCGCTCGCCGGGCGCCAATACCGATTGTTCGAATACGATGGCCCGGCCGATGCCGAGCGCGTCGTCGTGCTCATGGGCTCGGGCGCGGAGACTGCGCGCGACACGGCCGCGGCGTTGCGGGCGCGCGGCGAACGGGTGGGGGTGCTGCAGGTCCGGCTCTATCGCCCGTTCGCGGCCGATGCCTTCGTCGCGGCGCTGCCGCCCGCGGTGCGCGCCGTCGCGGTGATCGAGCAAACCAAGGAGCCGGGCGCGCTGGGCGAGCCGCTCTATCTCGACGTGGTCACGGCGCTGGCGCAGGCGGTGGCCGACGGCAAGCGGCGCGCGATGCCGCGCGTCATCGGCGGGCGCTACGGTCTCTCGTCCAAGGACTTCAACCCGCCCATGGCCAAGGCGGTGTTCGACGAGCTCGGCAAGGCGGAGCCGCGGAACGGCTTCACCGTCGGCATCAACGACGACGTCGCGCACACGAGCCTCGACGTCGATGCAAGCTTCTTGATCGAGCCGGACGACGTGGTGCGCGCGGTGTTCTATGGGCTGGGCGCCGACGGCACCGTCGGGGCCAACAAGAACAGCGTCAAGATCATCGCCGAGGACGCCGGGCTCTACGCCCAGGGCTACTTCGTCTACGACTCCCACAAGTCGGGCGCGCAGACGGTTTCGCACCTGCGATTCGGGCCGCGGCCGATCCGGGCGCCGTACCTGATCCAGCAGGCAAGCTTCGTCGGCTGCCATCAGTTCAATTTCATCGAGCGCCAGGACGTGCTGCGGCTCGCCGCCCCCGGCGCCACGTTCCTGCTCAACAGCCCCTACCGGCCGCAGGAGGTGTGGGATCATCTGCCGCGCTCGATGCAGCGGCGGATCATCGAGCGCGGGCTGCGCTTCTTCGTGATCGACGCCTCGAAGGCGGCGCAGGACGTCGGCCTGCGCGGCCGCACCAACACCATCCTGCAGACCTGCTTCTTCGCCATCTCGGGCGTGCTGCCGAAGGACGAGGCGATCCGGCGCATCAAGGAATCGATCCGCAAGACCTACGGCGGCAAGGGCGAGGACATCGTCCGTCGCAATTTTCAGGCGGTCGACGACACGCTCGCGCGCCTGTTCGAGGTCAACGTTCCGCCGACCGCCGACAGCCGGTGGGAGCGGCCGCCGCCGGTGCCCGACAGCGCGCCTGAGTTCGTGCGCAAGGTCACGGCGCTGATGTTCGAAGGGCGCGGCGACGAGATCCCGGTCAGCCTGATGCCGGTCGACGGCACGTTCCCGTGCGCGACCTCCGCCTGGGAAAAGCGCAACATTGCCGACGCGGTGCCGGTGTGGGAGCCGGACATCTGCATCCAGTGCGGCCAGTGCAGCTTCGTCTGTCCCCATGCGGTCATCCGCGCCAAGTATTACGACGAGGGCAAGCTCGACGGCGCGCCGGCGAGCTTCAAATCGGCGCCGATCAACGCGCGCGGCTTTCCCGGCGTACGCTTCTCGCTGCAGTTCTACGTCGAAGATTGCACCGGTTGCGGATTGTGCACCGAGGCTTGCCCGGCGCACAGCCCGACCGAGCCGGGCCTCAAGGCGATCAATCTGCGCGATAAACTTCCGCTCGTCGCCGCCGAGCGCACGAACATTGCTTTTTTCGAATCGCTGCCGGTCAACGACCGCGCACGCGTCGATTTCGCCAACGTGCGCGGCGTGCAGTTTCTCGAACCGCTGTTCGAGTTCTCCGGCGCATGCGGCGGCTGCGGCGAGACGCCGTACCTCAAGCTGCTCTCGCAATTGTTCGGCGATCGCATGCAGGTCGCCAACGCCACCGGCTGCTCGTCGATCTACGGCGCCAACCTGCCGGTGACGCCGTGGTCGAAAAACCACGAGGGACGCGGACCCGCCTGGTCCAACTCGCTGTTCGAGGACAATGCCGAATTCGGCCTCGGCTTCCGGCTCGCCGCCGACAAGCACGTCGAATTGGCGCACCGGCTGGCGCGCGAGCTTGCGCCCGCGATCGGCGCAGATTTCGTCGAGGAGATCCTCGCCGCGCCGCAGATTCGCGAATCGGAAATCCGCGCCCAGCGCGCGCGCGTCGCCGAGCTTAAACGGCGCCTCGAGGGAATCAGCGACGAAGCCGCGCGCGACCTGCTCTCGGTCGTCGACCACCTGGTGCGGCGCAGCGTCTGGATCGTCGGCGGCGACGGCTGGGCCTACGACATCGGCTACGGCGGGCTCGATCACGTGCTGGCGAGCGCCCGCGACGTGAACGTGCTCGTGCTCGATACCGAGGTCTACTCCAACACCGGCGGGCAGTCGTCGAAGGCAACGCCGCTCGGCGCGATCGCCAAGTTCGCGGCGGCGGGAAAGCGCACCGCGCGCAAGGACATCGCCTTGCAGGCGATCGCCTACGGCAACGTCTACGTGGCGCAGGTGGCGATGGGCGCCAATCCGCAACAGACGCTGCTTGCGTTCCGCGAGGCGGAAGCCTATCCGGGGCCCTCGCTCATCCTCGCCTATTGTCACTGCATCGCCCACGGCATCGACATGCAGTTCGGCATGCGCCAGCAGGATCTGGCGGTCGCCTGCGGTTACTGGCCGCTGTTCCGCTACAATCCGGCGATGCGCACCGTGGGCGAGAACCCGTTCCGCCTCGACTCCCCACGGCCGACGATCAGATTCCGCGACTACGCATACAACGAGATTCGCTACCGGGCGCTGAGCCAAACGCGGCCGGACGAAGCCAAGCAGTTGCTCGAGGCCGCCCAGGCCGCCATCGACGAAAAGTACCGCACCTACGAAGACATGGCCGGATGGGCGGCGCACCGCTTCCATCCCGAAACCGTTCCGGCGTGAAATGGGGGCCGCATGGACCTCTCGACCAATTACCTCGGGCTGCAGCTCAAGAATCCGTTGATCGCGTCCTCGTCGCCGCTGACCGGTGACGTGAGCAACATCCGCCGCATCGAGGACAGCGGCGCGGCGGCCGTGGTGTTGCCGTCGATGTTCGAGGAGCAGATCGAGCGGGAAGCGGCGGAGGCCATCCGCCTCACCGCCGCCGGCGCGGAGAGCTTTCCCGAAGCCCTGTCGTATTTTCCGCCCAGTGCCGGCGTCCACGCGGATAGCGATCGATATCTCAATATCATCCTGCGGGCGCGCGCGGCGGTGGATATTCCGGTGATCGCCAGCCTCAACGGCGTCACCGACGCGGGCTGGACCGCCTACGCGCGGCTCGCCGAGGACGCCGGCGCCAGCGCGATCGAACTCAACATCTACTTCATCCCGGCGGATCTTGCGCAAGACGGCCGCGCCGTCGAGCAGCGCTACCTGGACATCCTGCGGGCGGTCAAGAACTGCGTCGACATCCCGGTCGCCATGAAGCTCGGCCCGCATTTCAGCGCCGTCGGCAATTTCGTATGCGAACTCGACCGCGCGGGGGCGAACGGCTTCGTGCTGTTCAACCGGTTTTATCAGCCCGACATCGATCTCGTCAGGCTGAGCCTGCAGCGCGACATCGCGCTGAGCACTCCGGCCGAGATTCGCCTGCCGCTCCTATGGATCGGCGTGCTGTCGGGACACGTGCGCGGCTCGCTCGCCGCAGCGACCGGCGTCGATTCCGCCGATGAGGTCGTCAAATATCTGCTCGCCGGCGCCGACGCCGTGATGACGACGTCCGCGCTGCTGCGTCACGGCATCGGCCACGTTCGCACGCTCGTCGACGGCTTGGCGCAATGGCTCGAAGCCCGCGATGTCGCTTCCCTCGCGGCCTTGCGCGGGCGCATGAGTCAGCGCCGGGTTTCCGACCCGACGGCGTTCGAACGGGCGAACTACATCCATATGCTGCAAGGCTGGCGCAATCCCTGAAGGCGGGCTTTGCCCGCGGCGCGAGTCCGCAGAGGACGTGCGATGTACCGAAACATCCTCATTCCGACCGACGGCTCCGAGCTGTCGAAGAAAGCGATCGAGCACGGGGTCGCCCTGGCCAAGGCGCTGGGTGCGAAAGTCACCGCCGTGACCGTGACCATGCCGTTCCACATTTTTGCCCTCGAACCTGCCGCGGCGATCGGTTCGCTGGAGAGCTATGCGCAACGCGCCGGCGAACGGGCGGCGAACGTTCTCGCCGTCGTGACGGAAGCCGCGGCGGCCGCGGGAGTGACCTGCGATGCGGTCAGCGTCGAGCACGAGCACCCCTATCGGGCGATCATCGACACGGCAACGCGACGGGGATGCGATCTCATCGTCATGGCCTCGCACGGCAGGCGTGGCGTCTCGGCCATCGTGCTTGGCAGCGAAACCGTCAAGGTGCTCACCCACAGCGCGGTCCCGGTGCTGGTCTATCGTTGACGGACGATAACGCGGTCGGACCGCCGGGCCTCCGAGAGGATCATGGTCCAGCAATGACGCAGCGGGCGATGACGATGCGAAGAAACGTCATCCCGCCAAGGGCAAGCCAATGAACGTGAACTGGAAGTCCGGATTTCTGGCGCTCGTCGCGGCGGCATTAATGGCGACGCCGGGGCGCGCGCAGGAGCCGGCCGGCAACGCCGGCATGGGGCACAATCTGGCCAAGGCCATTTGCAGCGACTGCCACCAGGTCGATGTCGACGACCCGCGGCCACGCGCCGATGCACCGGGCTTTGCCGACGTCGCCGCGCTGCCCTCCACGACCGCATTGTCGCTGCGGGTGTTTCTCGTGAGCAGCCACCGCACTATGCCCAATTTTCAGTTGCCGCCGGGCGATATCGATGACGTCGTCGCATTCATCCTGAGCTTGAAAGGGAAGTAGGCGCTGCCGCGCCGCGGGCCCGCGCGACGAGGTGACTCACAGTCCGTGGCCGAGACGGTCGGCGAGGATCGCAGGAAGTCCGGCGTTGCGTATTTTTTGTGCGGCGGTTTCGCAGTCGTACGGCACGCGCACGTAGGTCAGTATCGCGCGCTCGTCGTCGAACAGCGCATAGCAGGCCGCGGGATTGTAATCGCGCGGCTGTCCGACTGAGCCGATGACCGCGAGCCAGCGCCGGTCCGCGTCGAGGGGGAGCGCGACCCCGGACGCCGGGGTGAGCGCCCCGATCTCGCCCGCCGCGGTCAGCCCGTAGACCGCCGGCACGTGCACATGGCCGCAGAACGTGGTGCTGGCCTCGGTTGCGCGCAGGCTGCGCGCGGCGTCCGATCGGTCGATGATGTAGCCCCACCGAGCGGGCGCCCAGGCATTGGCGTGGACGAACAATCGATCGTCCTCCGCAAACGACAGCGGCAGGTTTTGCAGGAAATTGCGCTGCCTGCGGTCGAGCTGCGTGCGGGTCCAATCGATCGCCGCCGCGGCGACCGGGTTCATGTGCTCGGACGGAGTGGAGATGGCGTCGTCGTGGTTGCCCATGATGGCGCGGGCGCCCAAGCCGACCCGGGTCATGACCTCGTCGACCACCCAAGCCGGATCGGCGCCGTATCCGACGTAATCGCCCAGGAAAATGATGCGGCCGACGGCTTGTTCCTGCGCGTGCGCCAGGCAAGCGGCAAAGGCCTCGCGATTTCCATGGATATCGGCGAACAAGGCGATCAGCATGGTCGATGCTCTCGCGAGCGGCCCGCATGAAGCGTGCCATCGCGTGCGGGCGCCGCGCGTTCGCGCCCGCCTCGAAGTCTCTGCGTCGGCTTTTCAGGTCTTGGCCGCCGCGCGGGTGAGCGCCGCGGTCATCGCCGGCGTATAACCCGGCTCGACCCGCACGTCGACCACGGCGACATGGCCCGCTTCGAGCGCGCCGATCGCTTCGTTGAAGACGGCCTGAAGCTCGCCCGCGCGCGTCACCGGCCCGAAGCCGATCGCGCCTTGGGCGCGCGCCATGGCGGCAAGATCGATGTCGGGGTCGTCGATGCGCTGGCCGATCCATTTGTTCTCGACCGGCCGTGCGCGCAGGCGCGCGACGCGCTCCTGGTGCACCTCGTCATTGTAGAAGGAGCGGTTGTTGGCAACGACGAGGAGGAGCGGGATGCGGTAGTGCGCCGCCGTCCACAGCGCCGTTGTGCCCATGAGGAAATCGCCGTCGCCGCATACTGCGATCGGCAGCCGGCCGGACGCGCGCAACGCCAGGGCGGCGCCGACCGAGACGCCGGGACCGGCGCCGATGCCGGCGCCGCCTTCCGCGCCGATGTAGTCGAGCGGATGGCGGAACGGCCAGCTGGCGCCGTTCCATCCGAGCGGCAGGTGGGTGAGGGTGACCGCGCGGGTGCCGGCCGCGCGGCGCAGCGCGGCGGCGAGATCGTCGACGGCGATGGCGCCTTCCCCTTTGACCTCGGCCGGCGGCGGCAGCGGATCGTCCGCGGCGCGCGGCACTGCCTTGACGCCGAGCGCCGTCAGCAGGGCCGGTACCGCCACATCCGACGTCGCGGCGAGGAAGAGATCGACCGGCGGCAAGCCCTGGTAATCCATGCTCCAGCCGTTGTGGATGAGGTGGTCGAGGGTCACTTGGATGATCTTGGCCGGCGGCGGCTCGCTGCCGAACACGGTGCGCAAGGTGCCGGCGAGGTCGACCCAGTCGAGGCTCAAGATGAGGTCGGCGCCGCGGATCGCCGCCGCGGACTCGGCGACCGGCGCGATTACGCCCGGAGCGCCGGCGTGGAGCGGATGATCGGTCGGGAACGCGGCACCGAGCTTGAGATCCGTGACGACGGGGGCATCGAGCGCTTCGGCGAGCGCCACCCGGGCGTCCCACGCCGCGAGGCTGCGCGAGGCGCGCCCGGCGAGGATCACAGGGCGTTTTGCCGCGCGCAATAGCGATGCAGCCCGATCGATCGTCGCCGGCGGCGGCGCAAGCGGAGCGGGCGGCATGAAGCGCGCCGCGTCGATCGGCGGCAGCGGCGCCTCGAGCGGCGTCTCCTGCAGTTCGGCGTCGAGGTTGACGTAGACCGGCCCCATCGGCGCGGTCTGCGCGATCCAGCCGGCGCGCAGCAGCGCCTCGCGCGTGGCGGACGGCGAAGCGGGCTGGTCGTCCCACTTGACGTAGCCGCGCACGATCGCGCCCTGGTCGCGGGCGGTGTGGATCCAATCGATCCACGGGCGGCGCTTGGCGGCGTCGACCGGGCCGGTGGCGCCGATCACGATCACCGGCATGCGGTCGCACCACGCGTTGAAGATCGCCATGGTGGCGTGGAACAGCCCGACGTTCGAATGGACCGCGGCGGCCATCGCCCGCCCGGTCACCTTGGCGTAGCCGTGGGCGATCGCGACCGCGTGCTCCTCGTGCAGGCACAGGAGCATTTGCGGGCGCACGTTGCCGAGGTGGTTGACGAGGCTGTCGTGCAGGCCGCGGTAGCTCGCACCCGGATTGAGCGCGATGTAGGGAACGTCAAGCGCGCGCAACGTCTCGGCCGCCACGTCGCTGCCGAAGCCCGCCGCATTGGTTCCCGCCGGCACCGGCAGCTCGATCGCGGCGAGCGGGTCGTTTATCGGCGTCACGTGCGGTGGCGCGGGCCGCGCAGCCTTTGGCTTCGTGGTCGTCATGCCGCCATTCCCTGTCCGGTCGACGGGCACTTTATATGCTGGGGCAGCGGGCCGCTACGCGCTGTTCGGCCGTTCGTCGCCGCGGGTCACGATCCCTGCCGCAGCCGCGCCAGCACCTTCAGCCCCGCATAGCCGTCCGCCGGAACGAGGCCGGTTTTGCGCTGGAACGCGCGCACCGCCAGCATGGTTTCCTGCCCGACCCGGCCGTCGGTGCCGTCGGTGTCGAAGCCGAGAGCCGTGAGCCGGCGCTGGATTTCCTGCACCTCGGCCAATGTCGGGGTGCGCTCGCCGCCCGGAAACGGCCGGACGAATGGACCCGCGCCGCGAATGCGGTCGCCGAGGTGGACGATGGCAAGGGCGTAGTTGTTCGACGGGTTGTAGGATCTGATGGCAAAGAAGTTCCGGGTCAGCAGAAAGACCGGGCCGCCCGGCACCGGTCGCCACAGGTGCGCCGGTTCGTCGGGATGCGCGAACGCCTCACCGTCGGCGCGCTCGGCGCCGAGATGATGCCACGCCGCGAAGGTGCGCGTGCCCCCATGCGTCGCCGCGCCGTCCGAAAGCCGCACCTCGCAGCCCCATTCGACGCCGCGCTTGTATTTGCCGCGCTCGAGGATGTAGCGCGCCGTGCCGGCGAGCGCGTCGTCGGGCGGGCCGTAGGGCGAGATGCGGCCGTCGCCGTTGAAGTCGACGCCCATGTTGAGCCACACCTCCGGCATCCACTGGGTGTGGCCCATGGCGCCGGCCCAGGAGCCGATCATGTCGTCGGGCTCTGCCCAACCGCGCTCGATGATGACGAGGGCGTTGAGCAATTCCTGTTCCCAGTAGCCGCGCCGGCGCGGCTCGCCCCAGGCGAGCGCGGCGAGCGCCGGAATCACCGGACGCATGTGCTTGAGGTTGACGACCACGTCGCCGAAGGCGGACTCCATCCCCCACAGGCCGAGCATGACATAGCGGTCGACCGCATAGTCGCGCTCGACCCGCGCCAGCAGGTCGGCGTATTCCTTCGCCCGCTCCTTGCCGGTCGTGATGCGCCAGTCGGAGACGCGGCGATTGAGGTATTGCCAGACTTCCTCGGTGAACTCCGGCTGTGCCCGGTCGAGCGCGTAAACCGCGGTGTCCGGTTTGACCGCGGCCATGACGCGTGTGTAGGTCGCATCCGAGACGCCGCGCGCCCGCGCGCGCGGGCGGAAATTCTCGACCCATTTGGAGAACGAGGCGGCCGTCGCGCCGCCCGGCCATGCGAGGACCGCCGCGGCGGCCATCGCGGTCGTGATAAACGCGCGGCGGGCGATCGCGTACGGCATGTCGCCTCGGTGTGTCTTCGCGGCTAAAGCGTGATGGCTTTTCTTCGAATCGCCATCCCGCTTTAGCTTATTGTTGGAGCATGATGTATTCCGAAAACCGGTACCCACTTTTCGGCATCATGCTCTAATCCTTCGCCCGCTCGACGTAGCTGCCGTCCGCGGTCATCACCACGATTCGGGTGCCCGACGCGATGTGGGGCGGCACCATGGTGCGCACACCGTTCGACAGCAGGGCCGGCTTGTAGGAGGAGGAGGCGGTTTGCCCCTTCACGGTCGGCTCGGTCTCGACCACTTCGAGGATGGCGCGCTGGGGCAGCTCGATGGCGACGATCGTGCCCTCGTGGGTGCTCAGCATCACCTTCATGTTTTCCTGCAGGTACGCGGCCTGGTCGCCGATGACGTCTTTGGGCACCGCGATCTGGTCGTAGGTGTCCGGATTCATAAAGTGGAAGCCGTCGCCGTCCCGGTAGAGGTACTGGTACTCGCGGTCCTCCACGTACGCCCGCTCGACCTGCTCGGTGGTGCGATAGCGCTCCGACACCTTCACGCCGTCGCTGATGCGGCGCATGTCGAGCTGCGTCACCGGCGTGCCCTTGCCGGGGTGGATGTTCTCGGCGCTCAGGATGACGTAGAGCTTGCCGTCCATATCGACGATGTTGCCCTTGCGGAGCGAGCTGGCAATGACTTTCACGGGTCCTGGTCCCTGGGGTCGCGAGCGGCGCGCGGCCGCAATGTCGGCGCGCACCATAGCGATCCTTAAGCCGTGCGCCAGCGATTTCCGCGCGCGTCGGCGGTGGGCCGGGGAGGGCGCATGAGCGCACCCTCGCCCTGGTGGACGCCGCACGTGCACGCGGACCGGCGGCCGTTTCTCGCCGCGCGGGGCCGCATCAAGGCGGCGGCGCGGGCCTTCTTCGAGACGCGCGGCTTCGTCGAGGTCGAGGCGGCGATCCTGCAGGTCTCGCCCGGCAACGAAGCGCACCTGCACGCGTTCGCGACCGCGCTTGACGCCCCCGACGGCACCCGTTCGCGGCTTTATCTCCACACCTCGCCGGAATTCGCCTGCAAGAAGCTGCTGGCCGCGGGCGAGCGGAAAATCTTCGACTTCGCCCGGGTGTTCCGCAATCGCGAGCGCGGCGCGCTGCATCATCCCGAGTTCACCCTGCTCGAATGGTACCGTGCGCAAGAGCCGTACGAAGCGCTGATGACCGATTGCGCCGGGCTGCTCGCCGCGGCGGCGCACGCGACGGGCGCGCGGCGGCTGACGTTTCGCGACCGCATCGCCACGCCGTTCGCAGAACCCGAGCGGATGACGGTTGCCCAGGCGTTCGCGCGGTTCGCGAAGATCGATCTTTTGGCGACGGCGTCGGCGGACGAAACCGATCGCGCCGCGCTAGCGGCGGCGGCGGGCGCGGTCGGCATCCGGGTTGCCGCCGATGATACGTGGGCCGATATTTTCAGCCGCGTGCTGGTCGAGCGGATCGAACCGAACCTGGGGGTCGGGCGGCCGACCATACTTTATGAGTACCCGGTCGCCGAGGCGGCGCTGGCGCGGCCGAGCGCAGCCGACCCGCGGGTCGCCGAACGCTTCGAGCTTTATGCCTGCGGCGTGGAGCTGGCCAACGGCTTCGGCGAATTGACCGATCCGGCCGAGCAGCGCCGCCGCTTCGAGGCCGAGATGGCCGAGAAGGCGCGGCTGCACGGCGAGCGCTACCCGCTCGACGAAGACTTCCTCGCCGCGCTCGCATCGATGCCGGCGGCGAGCGGCATCGCGCTGGGATTCGACCGCTTGGTGATGCTGTTGACCGGGGCCGCGCGCATCGAGCAGGTGCTGTGGACGCCGGTGGTTGAATGCGGACATCCGATCGCTCGAGGAGCACCATGACATCGTCAACGCACACGTTGCGTCGTCCGGCGGATCTCGTGGACGCGGGACTGGCGGCGCCGCAGCGGCGCGCGGACCTGGAGCAGGTCGCGGCCCGCTACGCGGTCGCGATCACGCCCGCCATGGCCGCGCTCATAGATCGGGGCGACCCGGATGACCCGATCGCGCGCCAATTCGTGCCCGATCCGGCGGAAACCGAGGTGCTCCCGGACGAGCGGGCCGATCCGATCGGCGACGATGTCTTCAGCCCGGTCGAAGGTCTCGTGCACCGCTATTCCGACCGGGTGCTGCTCAAGCTCGTGCATGTCTGTGCGGTCTACTGCCGCTTCTGCTTCCGCCGCGACATGATCGGGCCGGGCAAGCCGCGTGCGCTGTCGGCGAAGACTCTGTCCGCAGCGCTCGCCTATATCGGCCAGCATCCGGAGATTTGGGAGGTCATTCTCAGCGGCGGCGACCCGCTGGTGCTCTCGCCGCGCCGGCTTGCCGCCGTGATGCAGCGCCTGCGCGCGATTGCCCATGTCAAGATCGTGCGCGTGCATACCCGCGTGCCGGCGGTCGATCCGGCGCGGATCACGCCGGCGCTGGTGCGGGCGCTCAAGGCCTCGGACAAGACCATCTATGTGGTGCTGCACGTCAA
>DASPVJ010000227.1:0-4432 GCA_035622435.1 Xanthobacteraceae bacterium
ACTCGCCGTTCGCCAAGCTCGCGGCGCTCAAGGAGCAGCTCGAAGCCAATGCCAAGGAGAGGCGCTAGGTGCATGGCCCGCAGCCCATGCCCGTCATGCCCGGCCCCGGATCAAGTCCGGGGCAGGCTCTTGTGCCGGGCATCCACGCCTTGGAAGCGTAAACAGGTCAAAGACGTGGATGGCCGGGACAAGCCCGGCCATGACGTTGGTTCTACCGGACGCACGCGTTGACCGACGACCGGCAGCGAATCGACAGGTGGCTGTGGCACGCGCGGGTCGTGCGCACCCGCCCGGCCGCGGCGGGGCTTGCGACATCTGGCCGCGTCCGCATCAACGGCCAACGCATCGACGGCGCGGGCCGGGCGGTGCGACCGGGGGATGTGATAACGGTTGCGCTCGATGGCCGCGTGCGGGTGCTCAAGGTCGCCGGGTTCCTCGAGCGGCGCGGCTCGGCCGAGGCGGCGCGCCATCTCTACGAGGATCTCGACGCCGGGTCGCCCGCCGCGACGCCGACCCCCGAAGCGGGAGACCGCGATGAGAAAAACCGCGCGGCAGCGCGTTCTCTTGCGCCCACGCGACCCATGCGATAGTCAGCCCTGTGCGTGAGGGTTGGAAAGTCGGTGACCGATGACCTACGTCGTCAACGATAACTGCATCAAGTGCAAGTACATGGACTGCGTGGAGGTGTGTCCCGTCGACTGCTTCTACGAGGGCGAAAACATGTTGGTCATCCACCCTGACGAGTGCATCGACTGCGGGGTGTGCGAGCCGGAGTGCCCGGTCGAGGCGATCAAGCCGGACACCGAACCGGGCCTGGAAAGGTGGCTGGAGATCAATGCCCAATACGCCAAGAGCTGGCCCAATATTACCGTCAAGAAGGAGCCGCCGGCGGATGCCAAGCAGTGGGAAGGGGTTGCCGACAAGTTCGAGGAGCACTTTTCGGCCAATCCGGGCGGCGGCGACTGACCGGCGTTAACCGATATCGCAACGGCGTGCCGAAATACCGCCAAGATGACCGTTTTGCAGCGTCCTAAGGCTTTGATTTTTGCCGAAAATGTGTTATATAGCTGTTCAAGCAACAACAGATCCGAAGCGCTCCCGCCGGGGAGCTTATTTTTTCGGATTTCCGGGGAACCGTATCAGGGAGCGTGATCGTCCCACGCGTGAGCTGTGGCAGGAAAAGCGCGTCATCGTGTGAAGAAGAGCACCGTCAAGAGAGGGGCCGCCGGCTCGGTCCGGAGGACCTCGCAGGGATCGCGGGCGGTCCATCGGGCATCGTCCAAGGCCAAGGCGGTCGGTCGGACCAAAACCAACCAGGGAGCCCAGCGCGGCATGAGCAGCAGTAAGAACAAGAAGACCACCCCCCGTACGGCTCCGCGTGCGGTCGAACTCCCGGCGCCGCCGCCGGCCGTCCAGCGGGCGACCCAGCGGCAGGGGTTCAAGACCAACGAGTTCATCGTCTATCCGTCCCACGGCGTCGGCCAGATCGTCTCCATCGAGGAGCAGGAAGTCGCCGGCTACAAGCTCGAGCTGTTCGTCATCAACTTCGTCAAGGACAAGATGACGCTGCGCGTTCCCACCGCCAAGATCGCGTCGGTCGGCATGCGCAAGCTTGCCGAGGCGCCGATGGTGCGCAAGGCGCTGGAGACGCTCAAGGGCCGCGCGCGCATCAAGCGCACCATGTGGTCGCGCCGGGCGCAGGAATACGAGGCCAAGATCAACTCCGGCGACATCGTGTGGATCGCCGAAGTGGTGCGCGATCTCTATCGCTCCGAGTCGCAGCCCGAGCAGTCCTACAGCGAGCGGCAGCTTTACGAAGCCGCCCTCGACCGGCTCTCGCGGGAGATTTCGGCGGTCCAGCGCATCACCGAGACCGAGGCCATCAAGGAGATCGAGGCGGCGCTCGCCAAGGGCCCGCGGCGCGGTCCCAAGCCGGCCGAAGGGGCGGAAGCCCTGGTCGAGGACGAGGCGGCTTAAGCGAGATGACGGATGTCAGAGGTCGGACAAGTCCTCTGATCTCTGACCTCTGATCTCACTCCACCACGATCTTCACCAGATCGCCCGGCTTTGGAGACTCGCCGGGCGCAAGCTCGTTGAGCACCCGGAAGCGTTCGAGCGGGCGATCGGCGACCATCATCCGGTGCGCCAGGATCTCGGCTGTGTCGTTCGGCCCGACCGTCATTATCTTGAGGTGGAGCGGCTTTGCCGCCTGGACTTCCTCCGGCGACAGGCGGCGGAACGTGTTCACCGATTCGCGGAAAATGCGGTCGAGGTCGGCGGTCCGTTGCTTGGTCGCGAAGATGAAGCGGTAGACGTCGCTGCCGAAGCGCACGACGTAGAGCCGGAACGCCCACTGATCGCCCTTGGCGGCGGCGGTGGCGGCGGCAAACCCGTTGATGGTGAGCTGCTCGATCGAATCCTTGTCGATGTTGTCGATCCAGCCGGAAGTGAGGTAGTCGCCGAGCGGCTGCTCGGGCGGCACGCGCACCACGTCGACCCGCATCGCCTCGCTGCCGCCGTCCTTGACGCCGAGCACCGCCTGCGACGTGTTGTCGAGCGCGAAATTCTCCGGCGCCGTGAAGGTGAAGCCGAGGCGCGGGTGGAGGAACCGCCGGCCGCGCACGAAGCCGTCGCCCGGATCCTCGCCGTAGACCATGCCGTCGAGATCGGCCAGATAGGCCGCCTTGTCGCGCTCGCCCGCGCCCTGCTGCGCCGTGTATTGCTTGGCGTTCGCCTGGGCGACCTTGATGCGCTCGGGCGTTGCCGGGTGCGACGCCAGGAAATCGAGCATGCGCGGATCGGCGCCGCCCGCGGCCGGCCGCAGCTCGGCATTGCGCGCCATCGAGGTCAGGAAGCGCACCGCGCCGTTGGGATCGAAGCCCGCGCGCGATGAAATGCCGACGCCGATGCCGTCCGCTTCCAGTTCCTGGCCGCGCGAAAAGGTCGCGAGCGCGAGCTTGTTCTTGGCGAGCGCCAGGGCGCCCACCTGCGGGTCCTTGAACACGTCGGACGCCACCTGGCTGACCAGCTCGGCCTGGCGCAACTGCTCCTCGCGGATGGCGGCGTGGCGCGCGATCACGTGACCCATCTCGTGCGAGAGCACGGAGGCGAGTTCGGACGTGTCGTTGGCGAGCGCGAGCAGGCCGCGCGTCACGTAGAGCTGCCCGTTGGGCAGCGCGAAGGCGTTGACGGAAGGCGAATTGAGGATCGTCACCTTATAGCGCAGGTCCGGCTTCTCGGAAGCCGCGACCAGCCGGTCGACCGTGTGGCCGATCAGCGCTTCGAGCCGGGCGTTCTGGTAGGCGCCCCCGTAGGCGGCGAGGATGCGCTGGTGCTCGCGCAGCGCCGGACCGGTCTCGGCGACCTTCGGTTGCTCGCGCAGCGGCACGCGCTCGCCGAGGTCGAGGCGCGTTGCGTCGGCGCAGCCGAAAAGGACGAGCGCGAGGGCGACAGCCGCCAGTCCCAGGCGCCTCCCTGCCGATCGGCTGCGCGTCCCCGTAACCACTCCAATGCCCCTTAGTTACGCTCGGCCAGCTCTATCTGCTCCGGCCGGGTAGCCTCCACCCAGGGGCCACCGCGCTGTTCGATCCATCCGCGCACGCGCACCCGCCGCCCGGCGAGCCGCTTCGGCTCGAGGCCGGCTTTGGCAAAGGCGGCTTCGTTCCGCTTCGCAATGGTGACGGTGAAGTCTTCCGACCACCGCCGCCCGAAATTCACGTAGATCGTTGCGCCGCTTTCGCGGACCGAGAGCACCTTGCCTTCGACGATGGCGAAGCGGCCGCGTTCCGCCGCCACCGCCGCCGCGTCTTCCGCCCGCCGGACCCCATAGTACGGATCGGCCCACAGGCCAAGCTTCGCCGCCCGTGCCGTGCGCTCGCGCGCGAGCAGCGCCGCCGCGCAAGCGCGCTCGCCCACCCGGGCCGACACGCGCGCCTGCCCGCGCTCGACGAGTTCCGCCTCGACCCAGCGCTCCTTCTTGTCGGCGACGAGGTAGACGTGGGCAACCACGCGGCCGTAGCGGTCGGTCCCCGCCTCGGCGCCGCGCAGTTCGACCGTTTGGCCGGCGACGAGCGCCGCGAGCGCGTCCTTGGCGGCAGCCCCGACCGCATCGGTGGGCGGTCCCACCTCGATGGCCGCAAGGCGAACCTCGCGGCCGTCATCGAGGGTGAGCGTGCGGCCGTCGATGACGCTCGCGACCGCGCCGCTGGCGACGGTGGCAAGGGTGCAGGAGGCGGCGGCAGCCGGCATCTGCGCCTGGACGAAGCCGGCCGGCGTTGCCGCCAGGGCCGCGAACGCGCCGACGATCCAACGATTGCGCATGGCGAACGGGTACGCCGAGCCGGGAAGATTGCGGCCACGCAACCGCCCCAATGCGGCGACTGTGGGGCGGCAATAATCCCTCCCCTGCATGGGCAGGGCTATCGCGTGTGGC
>DASPVJ010000228.1:0-14147 GCA_035622435.1 Xanthobacteraceae bacterium
AGCAGAAATACGCCGGTGCGGAGAGCGCTCCGCAGAACGTCCTGGCGGCGGCACACTAAACACGTAAAGCAACACTCAAAGAGCGAACAAGAATACGCGGGGATCGACAATGGATACGATGTCACACACGGCACACGGCGACGACCACGGGCACGCCATCCCGCACGGCTGGCGCCGCTTTGTCTATTCGACCAACCACAAGGACATCGGCACGATGTACCTGGTGTTTGCGCTGGTCGCCGGCATCCTCGGCGGAGCGATGTCGATCCTGATCCGCGGCGAACTGATGTATCCGGGGCTGCAGATCTTCACCGAGACCCACTATTACGACGTGGTGGTCACCTCGCACGGACTGGTGATGATCTTCTTCGTGATCATGCCGGCGATGATCGGTGGGTTCGGCAACTGGATGATCCCGCTGATGATCGGCTCGCCCGATATGGCGTTCCCGCGCATGAACAACATTTCGTTCTGGCTGCTGCCGGCATCGTTCGCCCTGTTCCTGGCCTCGTTCCTGTTCGAGGGCGAGCCGGGCACGCTCGGCGCCGGCACCGGCTGGACGCTGTATGCGCCGCTGTCGACCTATGGCCATCCCGGACCGGCAATGGATTTCGTCATCCTGTCGATCCATCTCGCCGGCGCTTCGTCGATCCTCGGCTCGATCAACTTCATCACCACCATCTTCAACATGCGCGCGCCGGGCATGACCATGCATCGCATGCCGTTGTTCGTGTGGGGAGAGCTGGTGACGATGTTCCTGTTGCTGTTGTCGCTGCCAGTCCTGGCCGGCGCCATCACCATGCTGCTGACCGACCGGAATTTCGGCACCACCTTCTTCGATCCGCATGGCGGCGGCGATCCGCTGTTGTTCCAGCACCTGTTCTGGTTCTTCGGCCACCCTGAAGTTTACATTATGATCCTCCCGGGCTTCGGCATCATCAGCCAGATCGTGGCGACGTTCTCGAAGAAACCGGTGTTCGGCTATCTCGGCATGGCCTACGCCATGGTGGCGATCGGCGGCATCGGCTTTATCGTGTGGGCCCACCACATGTACAACGTCGGCATGTCGTCCACCGTGCAGGCCTACTTCATCGCCGCCACCATGGTGATCGCGGTGCCCACCGGCGTGAAGATCTTTTCCTGGCTGGCCACCATGTGGGGCGGCTCGATCGAGTTCAAGACGCCGATGCTGTGGGCGATCGGCTTCATCTTCCTGTTCACGGTCGGCGGGGTGACCGGCGTCGTGCTCGCCAACGCCGGCGTCGACCGCGTGTTGCAGGACACCTATTACGTGGTGGCGCACTTCCACTACGTGCTTTCGCTCGGCGCCGTGTTCGCCATCTTCGCCGGCTGGTACTACTGGTTCCCGAAGATGACCGGCTACATGTACTCCGACGCGGTCGGAAAGCTGCACTTCTGGTTCACCTTCATCGGCGTCAACCTGGTGTTCTTCCCGCAGCATTTCCTCGGCCTCGCCGGGATGCCGCGCCGCATCGTCGACTATCCCGACGCGTTCACATTCTGGAACGAGGTGTCGTCGATCGGCTCGTACATATCCGGCGTCGGCGTGCTGATCTTCTTCTTCGGCATGCTGCAGGCGTTCCTGCGCAAACAGCCCGCCGGCGACAATCCCTGGGGGGCCGGCGCGACCACGCTCGAATGGACGCTGCCGTCGCCGCCGCCGTTCCACCAGTACGACGTGCTGCCGCAGATCAGGTGAGGCCGTCGGGGCGGGTGTTCTCCGGCCGTTTGGAGGGCGAATGACCGACATGTCCGCGATCGAGGAGCGGGCGCCGCCGACGCTCGCGGCGGCCAGCGCCGCCGAGGTCGGTGACTTCATCGCCCTGATGAAGCCGCGGGTGATGTCGCTCGTGGTGTTCACCGCGCTCGTCGGCCTCATGCTGGCGCCCGGCCATCTGCATCCCGTGCTCGGCTTTGCCGCGCTCGTCTGCATCGCGGTCGGCGCCGGCGCGGCCGGTGCCCTCAACATGTGGTACGACGCCGACATCGACGCGGTGATGACGCGCACCGCCCGCCGCCCGATCCCGGCCGGCCGCGTGCTGCCGGGCGAGGCGCTCGGTTTCGGCCTCACGCTCGCGGTCGGCTCGGTCCTCATGCTCGGCCTGATGGCCAACTGGTTCGCCGCCGCGCTGCTTGCCTTCACCATCTTCTTCTACGTCGCCGTCTACACCGCGTGGCTCAAGCGCGCGACCCCGCAGAACATCGTGATCGGCGGCGCCGCCGGCGCGTTCCCGCCGATGATCGGCTGGGCCGCGGCGACCGGCGGCATCGGGCTCGAATCCGTGCTGCTGTTCCTGATCGTGTTTGTGTGGACGCCGCCGCATTTCTGGGCGCTGTCGCTGCTGCGCGCCGGCGAATACGCGCGCGCCGGCGTGCCCATGCTGCCGGTCGTGGCCGGGCAGGAGGAGACCAAGCGGCAGATCCTGCTCTATACCGGCGTGCTCGTGCCGGTCAGCCTCGCGCCGTGCCTCCTCGGGTTCGCCGGGCCGGTCTACGCGGTCGCGGGGGCGACGGCGGGCGCGCTCATCGCGCTGTTCGCCTGGCGGCTATGGACGGCCGCCGACGGCCGGCCGACGGAGCAGGCGGGCCGGCGCCTGTTCGCCTTCTCGATCCTTTATCTGTTCGCGCTGTTCGCCGTGCTGCTGGTCGACCGGGCGGTCGGCACGCCGCTCGGCGAGCGCGCGCTTGCCGGATGGCCGCATGGATGAGCGCCCCTCCGACCCCGGCATCGTGCTCACCGAGGAGCAGAAGCGCCGCCGCCGCGCGCGCTCGATCGCGCTGGGGCTGGCGCTGGCGGCGCTGGTGCTGCTCATCTACGTCGTCACCATCGTCAAGCTCGGGCCGGGCGCGGTCCAGCGGCCGTACTGAAGCCGGCGTTCGCCCATGACCCCCACGCCCCGCGACCCGAACAAATCCCGCCGGCGCGATTTCATCGTCGCCGCCGCCTGCGGGGCGTTCGTGGCGGCGATGGTCGGCGCGGCCTATGCGGCGGTCCCGCTCTACAGCTGGTTCTGCCGCACCACCGGATTCGGCGGCACGCCGGTCGTGGCCCACGGCGGGCCGGTCAAGGTGCTCGACCGCAAGGTGACGGTGCGCTTCGACGCCAACATCGCCAGCGGACTGCCGTGGAAGTTCGAGCCCGAGCAGGTCTCGATCGACGTGCGCATCGGCGAAGTCGTCACCGTGCTCTATCGCGCCGAGAACGAGTCGTCGCGCGAGACCGTCGGCCAGGCGACCTACAACGTGACGCCGTCGACGGTCGGCGCCTATTTCGCCAAGATCAACTGTTTCTGCTTCACCGAGCAGCGGCTCAGGCCGCACGAGCGCCGCGACATGCCGGTGGTCTTCTACGTCGATCCGGCGCTGGTCGGCGACGCCGAACAGGACGATCTCAACACCATCACGCTCTCCTACACCATGTATCCGGTGCAGCAGCCGGAGAAGCCGGTGGTGGAGAACGCGCGCCCGGCCGGTCCGGGACGGATTTGAACGGAGAGACGAAGCCATGGCCGAGGCGCATTCGCGGCATCACGACTACCACCTGGTCGACCCGTCGCCGTGGCCGGCGGTGGGGGCGACGTCGGCCTTCATTGCCGCGGTCGGCGGCATCTCCTGGATGCACCACATGTATGCTGCCGCGCCCCTGGTGTTCGGGCTCGGCGTCATCGGCATCCTCTACACCATGGCCGGGTGGTGGACCGACGTGGTGCGCGAGGGCGAGTACCAGGGTCATCACACCCGCGTCGTGCAGCTTTCCCTGCGCTACGGGATGATCCTGTTCATCGCCTCCGAGGTGATGTTCTTCGTCGCCTGGTTCTGGGCCTATTTCAACACCGCGCTGTTCCCGGGCGACATGAAAGAAATCGCGCGCGAGGAGTTCATCGGCGGCGTGTGGCCGCCCAAGGGGATCGAGACCTTCGATCCCTGGCACTTGCCGCTGCTCAACACGCTGATCCTCCTGACCTCAGGCACCACGGTCACCTGGGCGCACCACGCGCTGCTGGAGAACGACCGCCAAGGCCTGAAATGGGGCCTGATCTGCACCGTCCTGCTCGGCCTCTCGTTCACCGGCGTGCAGGCGTGGGAGTATTATCACGCTCACTTCGCCTTCAAGGGCCACATCTACGGCGCTACCTTCTTCATGGCGACCGGGTTCCACGGCGCCCACGTCATCATCGGCAGCGCCTTCCTGATCGTGTGCCTCGGCCGGGCGTTGGCCGGGCAATTTTCGCCCAAGCAGCACCTCGGCCTGGAGTTCGCTGCCTGGTACTGGCACTTCGTCGACGTGGTGTGGCTGTTCCTGTTCACTTGCATCTACGTCTGGGGCGCCGGCGTCCACGCCGCCGGCGAGTGACGGCGCGGTGATCGAAGCCGGCCGCCCCGCGTCCCCTTCGCCGTTCGTCACCGGCCTGTCGGGCCGCTGCCCGCGCTGCGGCAGGGGCAAGCTGTTCGACGGCTTCCTGGCGCTGCGCGAACGTTGCGCGGCCTGCGGGCTCGACTATTCCTTTGCCGACGCCGGCGACGGCCCCGCGGTGTTCGTCATGTTCATCGCCGGCTTCATCGTCGTCGGCATGGCGCTGGTGGTCGAAGTGGAATACGCGCCGCCCCTGTGGGTGCATGCGCTGCTGTGGGTGCCGCTCATCCTGCTGGTCACGCTGGCGCCCCTGCGCCTGATCAAGGGCCTGCTGATCGCCCTGCAGTTTCACCACGACGCGGCGGAGGGCCGGCTCGATCCGGGAGACCGGGCGTGAGCGCTCCGGCTGGGCTCTTTTAGTTGTCGCATTTTCTGCGGAAAACCGGTGCCCACTTTTCCTGAAAATGCTCCAAGGCGCCGGCGCGGCCTCATCGTCCCCGGGTTCTTCACCGCGACCGGCCTCGCCGTGTTGATCGGGCTCGGCATCTGGCAACTCGAGCGCAAGGCCTGGAAGGAGGCGCTGATCGCTGCGATCGCGCGCCGCATGAACGCGGCGCCGGCGGCGCTGCCGGCTCCCGACCGCTGGGCAAGCCTCGATCCGGAGACTTACGAGTTCACCCGGGTCTCCTTCCGGGCCGCGTTCGCGAACGACCAGGAGGCGCTGGTCTTCGCCAGCGGCACGGCGCTGCGCCCCGACGTATCCGGCCCCGGCTACTGGGTGTTCGCGCCGGCGCGGCTGGGTGGCGGCGCGCTCGTGGTGGTCAACCGCGGGTTCGTGCCGGAAGGAAAAAGCGACGCCGCAAGCCGCGCCGGCGGGCGCGTCTCCGGGCCCGTCGATATCGTCGGCGCCTTGCGTTGGCCCGAGCGGGCCGGCTGGTTCACGCCCGCGGGCGAACCCGAGCGTAACCTGTGGTTCGCTCGCGACCAGCGCGCCATCGCCGCTGCCAAGGGATGGGGGAGCGTCGCGCCGTTCTACGTCGAGCAGGAAGCCCCGACCCCGCCCGGCGGCGTGCCGCTGCCCGGCAAGCTCGTCGTCAACCTGCCCGACAACCACTTGCAATACGCGATCACTTGGTTCGGCCTCGCGGTCGTGCTGGCGGGCGTGTTCGCCGCCTTCGTGCGGGCCCAGTGGCGGGAGCGCCGATCCGGCGAGGGGGTCTAAAACCGGCTTGGCGGGCCCTAGCCAAACCCCTATGTCTTCCCGTATCCCAAGTTTCCGTGACCCCAATGGGCTCAGGTCGGCCCGACCGAAGGATCGGACCCCGTGCGGTACATTTCGACCCGAGGCGAGGCCCCCCCGCTCGGCTTCGTCGACGTGACGCTGGCCGGCCTTGCCCGCGACGGCGGGCTCTATGTGCCTGAATCCTGGCCGGTTTTTTCGCCCGAGCGGATTGCCGCCCTGGCCGGACGGCCGTACCCGGAGGTCGTCTGCGAGGTGCTCGGTCCCTTCGTCGCCGGCGCCCTGGGCGCAGCCGACCTCGCCCGCATGGCGCGCGAGGCCTACGGGGCGTTCCGCCACCCCAGCGTCGCCCCCCTGGTGCAGCTCGACCCCGGCACCTTCGTGCTGGAGTTGTTCCACGGGCCGACCCTCGCCTTCAAGGACCTCGCCATGCAGTTCCTGGCCCGGCTCATGGACCATGCGCTGGCGCAGCGCGGCGAGCGCGCCACCATCGTCTGCGCCACCTCGGGCGACACCGGCGGCGCCGCCGTCGAAGCCTTCCGCGGCCGCCGCCAGGTCGACGTGGTGGCGCTGTTCCCGCGCGGGCGCATCTCCGAGGTGCAGCGCCGCATGATGACGACGGCAGCCGACGACAACGTCCATGCGGTGGCGATCGAGGGCACCTTCGACGACTGCCAGGCCCTGGTCAAAGCCCTGTTCAACCACCACGCCTTCCGCGACCGGGTGCGGCTATCCGCCGTCAACTCCATCAACTGGGCGCGCATCGTCGCCCAGGCGGTCTATTATTTCACCGCCGCGGTCGCCCTCGGCGCACCCCACCGCAAGGTCGCCTTCACGGTGCCGACCGGCAATTTCGGCGACGTGTTCGCCGGCTACGTGGCCATGCGCATGGGCCTTCCGGTCGATCGGCTCGTGATCGCCACCAACGTCAACGACATCCTGGCGCGGGCGCTTGCGACCGGCGACTACGCCCCGCGCGCCGTGGTGGCGACGACCTCGCCGTCCATGGACATCCAGGTGTCCTCGAACTTCGAACGCCTGCTGTTCGACGCCTACGGCCGCGACGCCGCGGCGGTGCGCGCGCTGATGGGTTCGCTCGCCCAGTCGCGCCGGTTCGCGATCGCGCCCGGGCCGCTGGCCGAAATCCGCGCGCGCTTTGCCGCCGGCAGCGCCGACGAGGACGCGACCGCCGCCGCCATCCGCTCGGTCTGCGAGGAGGCCGATTATTTGCTCGATCCGCACGGCGCGGTCGCCTTCGCCGTCGCCGACAAGCAGCCGCGCGACCCGGCGGTGCCGATGGTCGTGCTCGCTACCGCCCACCCGGCCAAGTTCCCGCAAGCGGTCGCCGCCGCCTGCGGCCGCACGCCGGCCTTGCCCGACTGGCTTGCCGACCTGCCGAGCCGGCGCGAGCGCGTGACGGTTCTGCCGGCGGACCAGGCGGCGATCGAAAACTTCATCCTCGGCGCCAGCCGCGCCGCCCAAGAGGGAGCCGCCGCATGAGTGTCGAGGTGACGCGCCTGCCCTCCGGCCTCGTGGTCGTCACCGACGCCATGCCGCACCTGGAGACCGCGGCGCTCGGCGTCTGGGTCGGCTCCGGCAGCCGCTTCGAGGAGGCCGACGAGCACGGGATTTCCCATCTGCTGGAGCACATGGCCTTCAAGGGCACCTCGCGCCGCTCGGCCCGCGAGATCGTCGAGACGATCGAAGCGGTGGGCGGCGACCTCAACGCCGGGACCGGCATCGAGGTCACCGCCTACTATGCCCGCGTGCTCAAGGCGGACGTGCCGCTTGCGCTCGACGTGCTCTCCGACATTCTCACCGATCCGGCCTTCGCTGCGGAGGAACTGGCGCGCGAGCAGAACGTCATCATCCAGGAAATCGGCGCCGCCGAGGATACGCCCGACGACATCGTCTTCGATCATTTGCAGTCGACCGCGTTCCCCGACCAGGCGGTCGGCCGCTCGATCCTCGGCACCCGCTCGACGGTGCGTTCGCTCAACGGGCGGCGCCTGCGCGCGTACCTCGCCCGCACCTATCGGGCGCCCGACATGGTGGTCGCCGCCGCCGGCGCCATCGAGCACCGCGCCGTGCTCGCCGAGGTCGAGCGGCGCTTTGCCAAGGTCAACGGTTCGGCGGCACCGCCGCCGACGCCGGCCCGCTATCGCGGCGGCAGCCGCATCGAGGCGCGCGACCTGGAGCAGGTGCACGTGGCGATGGCGCTCGAAGGGCTGCCGCAGCGCGACCCCGATCTTTACAGCCTGCATGTCTTCACCAACGTGGTGGGCGGCGGCATGTCCTCGCGCCTGTTCCAGGAGGTGCGGGAGGTGCGCGGGCTGTGCTACGCGATCTACGCGTTCCATACGCCCTATGCGGACACCGGGCTGTTCGGCCTTTACGCCGGCACCGACCGGACCGACGCGCCGGAATTGATGCGGGTGGTGATCGGCGAGATCGCCGGGACGGCCGAGACCCTGAGCGAAGCGGAAGTCGCCCGCGCCAAGGCGCAAATGAAGGCCGGCATCCTGATTGCGCTGGAAAGCTCGAGCGCGCGCGCCGAGCAACTGGCGCGCCAGCTGATCACCCATGGGCGGCCGATCCCGGTCGAGGAGATCGTCGCCAAGGTCGACGCGGTGACGGTGGAAAGCGCGCGCGCGGCCGGGCGAGCGCTCATCGGCCGCAGCCGGCCGGCGCTCGCCGTGCTCGGCCGCGGCCACGGACTTGAAAGCGTCGTCTCGATCGCTGAAAGTCTCGGCCACTGAATGCTCAGACCATGGCGTTGTTTCGGACCGTCAATTTCACCGACCAGCCGCCTCTGATCGAGGGCGCGGGCGTGTTCCTGCGTGCCCCGCAGTCCGGCGACTATGCCGAGTGGGCGGCGCTGCGCGAGGCAAGCCGCGCCTTTCTCACGCCGTGGGAGCCGACTTGGCCGGCGGACGACCTGACCCGCAGCGCCTTCCGCCGCCGGCTGCGGCGCTACGCCGAGGATCAGCGCAGCGACCAGGCCTACGCGTTCTTCCTCTTCCGCAGCGGCGATCAGGTCCTCGTCGGCGGCCTCACCCTCGCCAACCTGCGCCGCGGCGTCGCCCAGGCCGGGAGCCTGGGCTATTGGATCGGCGCGCCGCACGCCCGGCGCGGCTACATGACCGCCGCGGTGAGCGCGCTCATTCCCTACGCCTTCACGACCCTGCGGCTGCACCGGCTGGAGGCCGCCTGCATTCCGACCAACGGGGCGTCGAAATCGCTGCTGGAAAAGACCGGGTTCGAGCGCGAAGGCTACGCGCGCGAATATCTGTGCATCAATGGTCAGTGGCAGGACCACCTGCTCTACGCCCGGCTCAAGGACGCGGCGCGGCGGTGACGGCCCGAGGCGCCGCCTTGGGTCCGCCATGGTTCGGCTGCTATAAGGCGCGCGTCACCCAAAGGAACGAGCAAACGATGTGGTGCGGGCGGCATCTTGACCGTGGGCGAGGACCCGGCGGCGCGGCGTTTGCCGCGACGCTGATGCTCGCGCTGGCGGCCTCCGGATGCTCCTCGCTCGAGGGCGTGCTGGGCACCTCGCAGCCGTCGTCGCCGCCGCCGGCGGCGGATTCGTCGGGCGGCTCTTCCTTCACCCAGCGGGTGAAATCCCTGTTTTCTTCCGGCTCGGGGACCCCGGCCGGCGAACAGAAGAAAGCCTCCGAGACGGGTCCGAACCCGGACGTCGATTGCCCTGGCATCGACATCCGCGAAGGCGCCTCGACCTTGGCGGTCAATGCCCCCGGCGCGGATCCCAACGCCACCAACGTGCGCTATCAGGCGACGATCGCGCAGACGGCGCGCGAATGCGCCATCGCCGGCCCCACCATGACCATCAAGGTCGGCATTCAGGGCCGGATCATTCTCGGGCCGGCCGGCAGCCCGGGCCCGGTCGAAGTGCCGATGCGGCTTGCGCTGGTACGCGAAGGCATCGAGCCGCGCACCATCTGGACCAAGCTCTATCGCGTGCCGGTCACGGTCCCGCCGGGCGAGGGCAACGTGCCGTTCGTTCAGGTCGAGGAGAACATGTCGTTTCCGGTGCCCAAGCGCTCGGAACTCGAGGCCTACGTGGTCTACGTCGGCTTCGACTCGAGCGCCTTGGTGACCATGCCGGAGCGCAAGCACAAGAAGCGTTGATTGCGGCGCGGGGGCGGCACGAGCCGATTGAACGCGGCCCGATCGTGCACTAGGATCGCCGCGGCTGTCGCACCGATTTGCGCGGTCGCATTCGTCAGACGAACCCCGCGGGAGAGATCGGCCGCGCCGCTGGCGAGGCCGGCGCCGAAGGCGAAACCGCCCCGGAAACGCTCAGGCAAAAGGACCGCGTGGGGGATGACGCTCTGGAAAGCAGCCGCGCGCCGTCGCCGGCGTCGCGGCTCACCGACGGAGTAAGCCGCAGCCTTCGGGCGCACGGCGAAATCTCTCAGGTTCCGCGACAGAGGGGGCTCGGCCGGGCGGTTCGCCCGGAGGAGCCTGTCGATTGCGGAACCGATGATGAGCGAAACTCCGGCCCCGGCAACACCTCTCGCGCACACGCCGCTGCACGCGCTCCATATCGCGCGCGGCGCCCGCATGGTGCCGTTCGCCGGCTACGACATGCCGGTGCAATATGCCGACGGCATCATCGCCGAGCACACGCATACCCGCACCGCGGCGGGCCTGTTCGACGTATCGCACATGGGCCAGGCGTTCGTGGTCGGGGCGGACCACGCGGCCGCCGCGCGGGCCCTCGAAGCCCTGGTGCCGGCCGATCTCGTCGGCCTCGCGCCCGGGCGCCAGCGCTACACCCAGCTCACCGACGCGAACGGCGGCATCCTCGACGATCTGATGGTCACCCGCTCGGCCGATCCGGCCGAGGATGGCGTCTTGATGCTCGTCGTCAACGCCGCAACCAAGGAAGCCGACTATGCCCACATCGCCGCCGGGCTTCCCGCCGACGTTCGGCTCATCCGCGCCGATCACCGGGCGCTGATCGCGCTGCAGGGCCCGAAGGCTGCCGCGGTGCTCGAGCGCCACTGCGCCGGCGCCGCCGCCATGGCCTTCATGAGCGCGAAGAGCGCGAGCTTCGACGGCATCGACTGCCACGTCAGCCGCTCCGGCTACACCGGCGAGGACGGCTACGAGATTTCCGTCAAGGCGAACCGCGTCCGCGCCATCGCCGAACGGCTGCTCGGGCATGCGGAGGTCAAGCCGATCGGCCTGGGTGCGCGGGATTCGCTGCGCCTCGAAGCGGGGCTGTGCCTCTACGGCCACGACATCGACCCTACGACCTCGCCGGTCGAAGCCGGGCTTGCCTGGTCGATTCAGAAGCGCCGGCGCGAGGAGGGCGGCTTTCCCGGCGCCGAGCGCGTGCAGGCGGAATTGCGCGACGGCGCGCGCCGCCGGCGGGTCGGGCTCAAGCCCGAGGGCCGCGTGCCGGCGCGCGAAGGCGCCGAGATCAGGACCCCCGACGGCGCGCCGATCGGGCGGGTCACGTCGGGCGGGTTCGGCCCGAGCGTCGGCGGTCCGATCGCCATGGGCTACGTCGAGCGCGCCTTCGCCTCGCCGGGCACGCCGGTCGCGCTCGTCGTGCGCGGCAAGGACATCGCGGCGACGGTCACGGAGCTGCCGTTCGTCCCCCATCGCTACCACCGTGGGGAGGGGAGCTGATTGCCGGCTTGCCGCCCACGCGGATCGATTCGCACGAGGAACCCATGAGCACGACACGCTACACCAAGGACCACGAATGGATCCGGCTCGACGGCGATGCCGCGACCGTCGGCATCACCGACCATGCCCAGTCCCAGCTCGGCGACGTCGTCTTTGTCGAATTGCCGGAGGTCGGCAAAACCTTTGCCGCCGGCGCCGAGGCCGCGGTCGTCGAATCGGTCAAGGCGGCGAGCGAGGTCTATGCGCCGGTCAGCGGCGAGGTCGTCGCCGTCAACGCGGCGCTTACCGACGCGCCGGGGGCGGTCAACGAGGACGCCGAGGGCAAGGGCTGGTTTCTCAAGCTCAAGCTCGCCGATCCGACCGAACTCGACCGGCTGATGACCGAGCAGCAGTACAAAGACTATCTCACGACCCTGTCGTGAGGCGTCGGGCATCCGCCATGCGCTATTTGCCCCTGACCGAGGAAGACCGCGCCGAGATGCTGGCGAAGATCGGCGTCGGCGCGATCGACGCGCTGTTTGCCGACGTGCCCGCGGGCAAGCTGTTGGCCGAGCCGCCGGCCTTGCCGCGCCGCAAGGGCGAACTCGAGGTCGAGCGCCTGCTCGGCCGCATGGCCGGCCGCAACGTCGCCGCCGGCGCGGTGCCGTTTTTCGTCGGCTGCGGCGCCTACAAGCACCACGTGCCGGCGAGCGTCGATCATCTGATCAAGCGCTCGGAGTTCCTGACCTCGTACACGCCCTATCAGCCGGAGATCGCCCAGGGCACCCTGCATTATTTGTTCGAGTTCCAGACACAGGTGGCGATGCTCACCGGCATGGACGTGGCGAACGCCTCCATGTACGACGGCTCGACCGGCGCCGCCGAGGCGGTGCTGATGGCGCATCGCCTCACCAGGCGCCGCAAGGCGATCCTCGCCGGCAACCTGCATCCGCATTATCGCGGCGTCATCGAAACCATCTCGGCGATGGCCGGCGACGAGGTGACGGTCCTGCCGCCGCAACCGGCCGGAGACGAGGACCTCGTTGCCGCAATCGATGCGGAAACGAGTTGCGTCGTCGTGCAGACGCCCGACGTGTTCGGGCACCTGCACGATCTTGCGCCCACCGCCGCCAAGGCGCACGCGGCGGGGGCGCTGCTCGTCGCCGTCGTCACCGAGGTCGTCTCGCTCGGCCTGCTGACGCCGCCCGGGGACATGGGCGCCGACATCGTCGTGGCCGAGGGCCAGTCGCTGGGCAACGCGCTCGCCTTCGGCGGGCCTTACGTCGGCCTGTTCGCCAGTCGGCAAAAATTCGTGCGGCAGATGCCGGGCCGCCTCGCCGGACAGACCGTCGACGCCGACGGCCGCCGCGGCTTCGTGCTCACCCTCTCCACCCGCGAACAGCACATCCGCCGCGAAAAGGCGACCTCCAACATCTGCACCAATTCCGGCCTGTGCGCGCTCGCCTTCACGATTCACCTCACCCTGCTGGGCGAGGCCGGGCTCGCGCGGCTTGCCCGCATCAACCATGCCAATGCGCTGAAGCTCGCGACGGCGCTGGCGGACGTCCCCGGCGTGACGGTGCTCAACGATGCCTTCTTCAACGAGTTCACCATAAGGGTGCCGGGAAACGCCGCCGACGTGATCGAGCGGCTCGCCGGCAAGGGCGTGCTCGGCGGCGTGCCGGCCGCGCGGCTCGATCCGGGCCGCCCCGCGTTGGCCGATCTCATCATCGTCGCATCGACCGAAGTGAACACCGACGAGGACCGCGCCGCCTACGCGGCGGCGCTGGCCGAGGTGCTGCGATGAACCGTCAAGCAACCGGCGCCGTCGCCGACGACGCCGAAACCTTCACCGGCAACCGGGCGCTCGACATCGAAGAGGCGCTGATCTTCGAGATCGGGCGCGCCGAGGTCACCGGGGTCGATCTCGATGAGCCCGCCGCGTTCGCGCCGCGGCTCGGCGCGCTTGCGCGCACGTCGCCGATCGGGCTTCCCGGCCTGAGCGAGCCCGAGGCCGTGCGCCATTACGTGCGCCTGTCGCACAAGAACTATGGCATCGACAGCGGCATGTTCCCGCTCGGCTCGTGCACCATGAAGCACAACCCGCGGCTCAACGAGAGGATGGCGCGGCTGCCGGGCTTTGCCGACGTCCATCCGCTGCAGCCGCTTTCGACCGTCGCCGGCGCGCTCGCGCTGATCGCCGAACTGGCGCGCTGGCTGCGCAAACTCACCGGCATGCCGGCGATCGCCATGACCCCGAAGGCCGGCGCGCACGGCGAACTGTGCGGCATGATGGCGATCAAGGCGGCGCTCGCCGCCCGCGGCCAGGCGCGCACCGTCGTGCTGGTGCCGGAATCCGCCCACGGCACCAATCCGGCGACGGCGGCGCTGCTCGGCTATCGGGTCGAGCACGTGCCGGCGCGCGCGGACGGAACCGTCGACCCGGCCGAGGTCGAGAAGCACCTCAACCCGGACGTAGCCGCGATCATGCTCACCAATCCGAACACCTGCGGGCTGTTCGAGCGCGACGTGATCGCCATCGCCGACAAGGTGCACGGCGCCGGCGCGCTGCTTTACGCCGACGGCGCCAACTTCAACGCTATCGTCGGCAAGGTGCGGCCGGGCGATCTCGGCGTCGATGCCATGCACATCAACTTGCACAAGACCTTCTCGACCCCGCACGGCGGTGGCGGCCCGGGCGCCGGCCCGGTGGCGCTCTCAGCCGCGCTCGCGCCGTTCATGCCGGTGCCGTTCGTGATCGCCGATAGGGAGGGGGTGCGTCTAGTCGAGCACGCAAGCGGCGTCGGGGCATACGCGAAGCCGTTCGGACGGCTCTCCGCCTTTCATGGGCAGTTCGGCACCTTCGTGCGGGCGTTGAGCTACATGCTC
>DASPVJ010000229.1:0-3415 GCA_035622435.1 Xanthobacteraceae bacterium
CGCTACGTGCTGTTCACCTATCCGAAGACCTATCTGGCGGCGCGCAACAGCCTGCTGCTCGGGGTGGCGACCGCGACGCTGGTGTGCGCGATCGGCTTCGGCGTCGGCTGGGTGGTGGTGCGCACCCGCGGCCGGGCGCGCGGCTTCCTCGACCAGGTCAGCATGGTGCCGCTGGCGCTGCCCTCCATGGTGCTCGCGGTCGGGCTGTTGTGGACCTACGCGGGGTTCACCCTGCTGCCGATCTACGGCACCATCTTCATTCTGCTCGTCGCCTACGTGACCCACTTTCTTCCCTTCGGCGTGCGCGCCGCAGCGGGCGCGCTGCGCCAGCTCCACCCGGAACTGGAAGACGCCGCGCGGGTCGCCGGCGCGGGCCTCGTCAAGACGCTGCGCCTCGTCGTCTTCCCGCTGGCGCGGCCGACGTTGATGGCGGCGTGGACCTTGCTGTTCATCCTGGCGATGCAGGAAGTCAGCGCCTCGATCCTCCTCTACACCAGCGGCAGCACGGTCCTCTCCGTCGCCGTGTTCGACCTGTGGGAGGCCGGCAACGTCAACGCGCTCGCGGCGCTCAGCGTGATGCAGCTCGCCGTGACGTTCGTCGCCCTCGCCTTCGTGCTCGGCGCGCGCCAGCGCGAGGTCGCCGCATGAGCGCCGTGGTAACGGTCGAGGATCTCGCGGTCGGGTACGGGGCCGTAACCGCGGTCGACGGCGTCAGCTTCGCGGTCGCCGCTGGCGAGCACGTGACCTTGCTCGGCCCGTCCGGCTGCGGCAAGACCACGACCTTGCGCGCCGTCGCCGGGCTCGAGCATCCGCGCGCCGGGCGCATCGTCATCGCCGGAACGCCGGCCTACGATCGCGGCGCCGGCATCGACGTGGCGCCGGAGAAGCGCGGCCTTTCGATGGTGTTCCAGTCGTACGCCATCTGGCCGCACATGAGCGTCGCCGACAACGTCGGCTTTCCCCTGCGCGTGCGCGGCTTCTCCCGCAAGGCCGCGCGCCCGGCGGTCGAAAAGGCGCTCGCGCTCGTCGACCTCGCCGACTTTGCCGACCGCCCGGCGACGCGGCTTTCGGGCGGCCAGCAGCAGCGGGTGGCGCTGGCGCGCGCCATCGCCTACGAAACGAGGGTTGTCCTGCTCGACGAGCCGTTGTCCAATCTCGACGCGCAGCTGCGCATCCAGATGCGCAGCGAGCTTTCGGAGCTGCGGCGGCGGCTCGGATTCACGGCGATCTACGTGACCCACGACCAGGAGGAAGCCTTCTCGCTGTCCGACCGCATCATGATCATGCGCGCCGGCCGCATCGAGCAGCACGGCACGCCGGCGGAGATTCACGCCGCGCCGCGCACCCGCTTCGTCGCCGCCTTCCTCGGCGTGCGCAACATTTTCGAGGCGGACATCGCCGGCGCCGCCGGCGACGGCACCGTCGAGGCGCGGCTTGCCGACGGCACGGTGCTGCGCGCCCGCGATCCCTGGGGCAACGGCCGCAACGGCCGCGCCGCCGTCGCCTTCCGCCCGAGCGCCGTCGGCCTGGAGCCCGCGCTTGCGGCCGGCCGGCAGGGTCGCGCCGGCACCGTCGCCCGTTCGCTGTTCGTCGGCGACGTGGCGCAAATATTCGTCTCGTGCGGCCCGTTGGAAATCTGCGCCCAGGCGCGGCCGCGGCCGGACCTCGTTGCCGGCAGCGCGGTTACCTGGCATGTGGCGCCGGACGATTGCCTCATCCTGCGCGAATGAACGACCGAGGTGAAACAATGACACTGGCATCCGACGTTCAAGCCGACATGGGCGCCCGGCGCGACAACCGCGGCCTGCGCATCCTCTGCCCCAACGGCCATCTCGGCTTCGCGCCCACCAAGGTCGGCAGCTTCGCGCGCGGGCTTGCGGCGGAGCCCGACATGATCGCCTGCGATTCCGGCAGTTGCGATTGCGGCCCGATCCCGCTCGGCGCCGACAGCAGCGCGAGCCCGCTCGCCTGGCAGCGCCACGACATCGAAGCGATGCTCGTCGGCGCACGCCGGCTCGGGGTGCCGATGCTGATCGGCTCGGCCGGCGACACCGGCACCAACAGCCGCGTCGACCGCTTCGTCGGCATCGTCAGGGAGCTGGCGCAGGAGCACCAGCTGCCGCCGTTCAAGCTCGGCTATTTCTATTCGGAGGTCGCCAAGGACGCGGTCCGGCGCAGGATCGCCGCGGGCGAAAAGGTGCACGGCCTCGACGGCCGCCCGGATCTCTCGCTCACCGAGCTCGACGCCACCGACCGCATCGTGGCCGTGGCCGGCATCCACCCGTATATCAAGCTGCTCGACCTGGGCGCCGACGTCATCATCGGCGGACGCAGCAGCGACTGCGCCATCTTCGCGGCGCCGGCGATCCGCCGCGGCTATCCCGAGGCGCTCGCCTATTACTACGGCAAGATCATGGAGTGCGCCTCGTTCTGCGCCGAACCCTACGGCGCCAAAGAATCGGTGATGGGGGAGATAACGATGGAGGACGTGAAGGTGACGGCCATGCTGCCCGAGCAGCGCTGCACCGTCGCCTCGGTTGCCGCCCACGCCATGTACGAACGCAGCAACCCCTATTACGAATACTTTCTCGGCGGCCATATCGACATGCGCGGATGCGTCTACGAGCAATTCGACGATCGCACCACGCGAGTGACCGGCCCGTGCTACGTCGCCGCGGACGAACTGCGGGTGAAGCTCGAAGGCGCCGGCAAGGTTGGCGAGCGCTGCGTCGGGATCGTCGGGATCCGCGACCCCTACACGATCTCGCGCATCGACGACGTCATCGCCTGGGCGCGCAACGCGGTGCGCGAGCGCTTCGGCAACGCCGGTTATGAACTCGCCTACACGGTCTACGGCCGCGACGGCGTCATGGGCGAACTCGAACCCTTGCGGCAGCGACCGGCGCACGAGCTTTGCGTCGTGGTGCAGGGCGTGGCGCCGACGAAGGAAATGGCCGAGGAAGTGTGCATCGCGGGCTCGCGGCAGATGTTCTACGCGCGCTTGCCCGACGTGAAGGGGACGGCCGGCGGCGTCGCCTTCCTGCTCGACGAGGTCATGCCGGCGAGTCCGGCCTATCGCTGGACGCTCAACCACACCATGCGCGTCGACGACCCGTGTGACCTCTTTCCCGTCAACCTCACCGTCGCCGGGGCTTGAGCGATGACGGCCAATGCCGTGCGCACGGTTCCCCTGTCCTCCCTTGCCAAGACCGTCCGCAGCAAGAATGCCGGTGTCGACAAGATCACCTTCGACGTGATTTTCACGGACCGGGCAAACTACGACCTGGTGCGGCGCACCAACGTGCTCTCGCGCGAGGCGGTGTGCCGAATCTACGGCATTGCGGATTCGCGTATCAGCGATCACGTCGAATTCGATCCGGCGCTGGCGATCAAGTTCACGATCTACCGCAAGTCG
>DASPVJ010000230.1:0-2363 GCA_035622435.1 Xanthobacteraceae bacterium
TGGTGTTCATGTGTCGAAGCGAACCAAGGAAGAGGTCGAGGGCAGCCCGGCTCGTGCCTTGAGGGTACGTCCCCCGTTCGACGGCTTTTATTTCATCGACATGGATGCGGACAAGACTGCTCACCTCAAGAAGCTGTGCGAAGGCCGGCATGACGTTCATATCCACACGGGAGATTCGAATTCGTATCTGACAAAGCAGTTATTGCCGACGATACAATTCAAGAATTTCAATCGCGCCCTGTGTCTGCTCGATCCTTACGGATTGCATCTTGATTGGGAGGTTATCTTGCAAGCGGGACAGTCGCAGGCGATCGATATGTTTCTCAATTTCCCGGTCATGGATATGAACAGAAACGCGTTTTGGAGGAATTTCGATCGCATCCCTCAAGACGGCGTCGAACGCATGACCAGATTTTGGGGTGACGAATCATGGAAGCAAGTGGTGTACGTTGAGGGCCCGCAACAGGACCTCTTTGCCGGTCCGGAGTTGGTCAAGCAAAGCAATGATGCGATAGTGAATGCGTTTAGAGAGAGACTGAAGGCCGTCGCCGGCTTCAGCTTCGTGCCCGAGCCTCTGCCAATGAGGAACAGCAACAATGCCGTGGTCTATTATCTGTTCTTTTCGTCGCAAAAACCCGTTGCTGAGAAGATAATCTATGACATATTCAAGAGTTATGGATAGCCAGGGTTTTCCCAACCTTGCTCAACCGCCCGTGCCGATCGGCTTGTAATAGATGATGGTGCCGGTGAGCCCGCCGTGCGGTTTGAGGGCGTAGCCGGGAATGACGCCGACCTTTTGGTAGCCCAGGCCCTCGTAGAGGCCGGCGGCGCCGTCGTCGACGGCGGTGTCGAGGACGAGCAAGGTGCGCCCGCGCGCAACCGCGACCCGCTCGGCTTCGCGCATCAGCGCGCGGGCGATGCCGCGGCCGCGATGGGCGACGCGCGTCATCAGCTTGGCGACGTCGCCGCGATGGGGCTGATTGGGCGGCGTGGCGAGATCGAGGGTGACGGTGCCGACGAGGTCCCCGCCCGCCCAGGCGCCGAGCACGACGCGCCCGCCCGCCGCCGCCCTGCCGAGGGACTCCCGCCAGAAGGCAGCGGCGGCGTCGGGCGCCAGCGGATGCATGAAGCTCACCGAGCCGCCGCTCGCCACCGCCTCGACCAGGATGTCGGCGAGCGCGGCGACCACGTCGGGCCGGGCGGCGAGGGGGGCGACGGCGATCGGCGCGCTCATGTGCGCACGACCACGACCAGATAGACGCAGGGATGCGCCGCCTCGTTGGCGAAGGTCGTGTCCGCCGGCGGTCCGAACGCGAGGCAGTCGCCGGCCGCAAGCGCGCGCCGCACCGCGCCCTCTTCGACCACCAGGCTTCCCTCCGTCACCCAGACGAGTTGGCGGATGCGGGCGTAGGAGGAGGCCGGCAGGCCGATGCGCGCGCCCGGCGGCAGCTCGACCCGGATCAACTCGGCGGGATGATCGGGGCGCTGAAACACCTGGCGGCGCCAATAGCCCGTGGCCGGATCGCGCCACAGCGGCTGATCGCCGGCGGCGACCAGGCGGTCGCCGGGCCCTTCGGCGCGCGCGAGCAGGCCGCCCAGGGTGAGGTCGAAGGCGCCGGCGAGCCGCACCAGGCTTGCCGCCGTCGGGCTCGCCTCGCAGCGCTCGATTTTGCTGATCATGGCGCGCGACACGCTCGCGCGTGCGGCCAGCTCGTCGAGGCTCCAGCCGCGCGCCTCGCGCTCGAGCCGCAAGCGGGCGGCGATCTGGGAGCCGGTCGTTTCCGCGATAGTAGACATACCTCTACTATCATGGAATCGCTGATGCTTGGCAATGGGTTATGCATTGTTGGGGGCCGGCGCGGGGCAGGGCTATTCGCTCGGCGGTGCGCGGCTCCCTCTCCCCGGCCGAAGTCGGATTTATCCGACTTCGGCCACTCAAAAATGCCGAACTCGGGTGAACCCGAGTTCGGTGGGGAGAGGGATGGGGTGAGGGGGTTGCGACCTCACAAATGAACGTGGTTACCCCCTCACCCGACGCCGCTCCGCGGCGTCGACCTCTCCCCTGCGGGGAGAGGTGAAGGGGCGAGGGGAGGGGAATTGCCCCAGGTATGCCTTCGACTCCCGCGGTACCCGATGCTCTAATGGCGCGCCGGGACAATGCGGGGGCTTGCCATGGCGGCTGAACTGGCCGTGCGCGACGGCTTGGCCGAGCGCAAGGGCGACATGGCGTCGGTCGTATTCGCCGGATCGATCGGCACCGTCATCGAGTGGTACGACTTTTTGATCTACGGCACCGCCGCGGCGCTCGTCTTCAACACCTTGTTCTTCCCCACCATCGATCCGCTCGCCGGCACCTTGGCGGC
>DASPVJ010000231.1:0-9785 GCA_035622435.1 Xanthobacteraceae bacterium
CGCTCGTAGAGAGCGCTGCGCCGGGTCGGGTCGAGGTGCGCCGCGATCTCGTCGAGCAGCAGGATCGGCGCGATGCCGGTCATGGCGGCGACGAGGCCGGCGTGGGCGAGCACGAGGGCGACCAGCAGCGCCTTCTGCTCGCCGGTCGAAGCGGACGCGGCGGCGATCTCCTTGGGGCCGTGCACCACCAGCACGTCGGTGAGATGCGGCCCGGCAAGCGTGCGGCCGGCCGCCGCGTCGCGCGCGCGCCCGTCCCGCAGCACCGCGCGATAGCGGTCCTCGAGTTCGCTCGCAGGACTGGCGCCGACCGCGTTCTCGATTTCGCCGTCGAGGGCGATCGTCGCCCACGGAAACGGCGAGGCCGCGTCCTTGTCGGCGGCGAGCGCCGCGGAGAGCCGCCGCACCGTCTCGGCGCGCGCGGCCGCCACCGCCACGGCGACTTCCGCGGTCTCGTGTTCGACCGCGTCGAGCCAATGCGGGTCCGGGTTCGATTGCTCGAGCAGTCGGTTGCGCGAGCGCAGCGACCGCTCGAGCGCGTTGACCCGGCTCGTGTGCGAGGCGTCGACCGCAAGCACCAGACGGTCGAGGAAGCGCCGCCGCTCCGAGGCCGGTCCGGCGAAGAGGCCGTCCATCGCGGGGGTGAGCCACACCAGCCGCAGATGATCGGCGAAGGCCGTTGCGGAGGCGACCGGCTCGCGATCGATGCGGCACTGGCGCAAGGGAACCGCATCCTCCGCGCCCGGCGGCTCTAATCCGGTGCCGAGCGTTGCCAGCCCGAGCGCGCCCTCGATCTCGGCGGCGACCGCCCACGCGCCGTCGCCTTCGGCAAACGCCGCCTCCTCCAGCATGGCGCGGCGCAGCCCGCGGCCGGGCGCAAGGAACGAGATCGCCTCCAACAGGTTGGTCTTGCCGGCGCCGTTCGGTCCGGTCAGCACCACGAAGTCGCGGTCGACCGCCAGACTCGCGGCGTGGTAGCTGCGGAAATTCGTCAGCGTCAGGCGGACGATGCGGACCGCACCGGACATTAGACTTTGAGCATGATCTTTTCCGAAAACCGGTAGCCACCCTGGATCGCGTCCCCGGACGCGTCCGGGGCAAGCTTTTTCGGGATCATGCTTTACACCCGCATCGGCATCAGGACGTAGAGCGCGTCCTTGGCGTCGCGGTCCTGAATGAGCGTCGGCGAGCCCGGATCGGCGAGCTTGAGGACGGCAACCTCGCCTTCGATCTGCGCCGCGATGTCGAGCAGATAGCGGGAATTGAAGCCGATATCGAGGCGATCCGCATCGTATTCCACCTCGATTTCCTCGGTCGCGCTGCCGGAATCAGGATTGGTCACCGACAAGACGAGCTTGCCGGCCGACAGCGACAGCTTCACCGCGCGCCCGCGCTCGCTCGACACCGTGGAGACGCGGTCGACCGCCGCTTCGAAGTCGGGTTTGTCGACGGTGAGTTCCTTATCGTTGCCGACGGGGATCACCCGCGCATAGTCGGGAAAGGTCCCGTCGATCAGCTTGGAGGTGAGCACCACCTCGCCGAGGGTGAAACGGATCTTCGTCTGCGACAGTTCGACGCCCACCTCGATCTCGGCATCCTCGATCAGCCGCTGGATTTCGCCCACCGTCTTGCGCGGGACGATGACCCCCGGCATGCCGGCCGCACCCGGCGGCGCGGGGAGGTCGACCTGGGCGAGCCGGTGGCCGTCGGTCGCGACCGCCCGCAAGCTCGCGGCGTTGCCGTCTACGCCGTGCAGGTAGATGCCGTTGAGGTAGTAACGCGTCTCTTCGGTCGAGATCGCAAACTGGGTCTTGTCGATGAGCCGTTTGAGGTCCTTCGCAGCCAGGGCGAAGCGGTGGGTCATCTCGCCGGCGGCGAGGTCGGGAAAGTCGCTTTCCGGCAAGGTCTGCAGGCTGAACTGGGCGCGGCCGGCGCGAATCGCGAGGCTCCCGCGGTCGCCGGAGGAATCGAGCACGACCTGGGCGCCTTCCGGGAGCTTGCGCACGATGTCGTAGATCATGTGCGCCGGCACCGTGGTGGCGCCGGCACCGCCGATCTCGGCCGCGATCGTCTCGATCACTTCGAGGTCGAGATCGGTCGCCTTGACGGCGAGCTTGGCGTCATCGGCGCGGATCAGCACGTTGGCGAGGATCGGGATGGTGTTGCGCCGCTCGACGACCCGATGCACGTGGCCGAGGCATTTCAAGAGCGCGGCTCGCTCGACGGTCACTTTCATGGCGCACCCCGCTCGATCGCGTCACACTGCCCGGCGCGTCGGACGCCATGCTGCTGCCGCCGCGGCGCCCGGCGCGGCGAAAGCGGGCGCCGGGGCTAAGGAAAGTGGCGCGGCCGGGCGGATTCGGCAAGGTCTCTCGCCGCGTCGTGGATAAGTGTCGGCCCGCTTCAGGGCTCCTGCAACAGGCGCTTGAGCAGTTCGATCTCCTCGGCGAGCGCCGCGTCGTTGCTGGCGAGCGTCTCGATCTTGCGCACGGCGTGAAGGACGGTGGTGTGGTCGCGCCCGCCGAAGCGCCGGCCGATTTCCGGCAGCGAGCGAAGGGTGAGGGCCTTGGCGAGATACATGGCGATCTGGCGCGGCCGCACCACGTTGGCGGTGCGGCGCGAGGACAGGAGGTCGGCGCGGCTGACGTTGTACTGGCGCGCCACCATGCGCTGGATGTCCTCGATCTTGACGCGCTTGGGGTCCTGGGGCCGCACCAGGTCGCGCACCGCGCGCTCGGCCATCTCGACCGTGACCGGGTGGCCGGTGAGCTTGTTGTGGGCGAGCAGCCGATTGAGCGCCCCGTCGAGGTCGCGGCCGTTGTGGGTGACGGTCTTGGCGATGAACGCGAGCACCGGCGCCGGCACGTCGAAGCCGACGTGATGCTGGCGCGCCGCGGCGACCCGCGACTTGAGGATCTCGAGCCGCAGCTCCTCCTCGTGCGATCCCATCTCGACCACGAGCCCGCAGGCGAGCCGCGAACGGACCCGCTCGTCGAGCGTCTCCAGCTCGGACGGCGGCCGGTCGGCGGCGATCACGACCTGGCGGCCGGCGTCGATCAGCGCGTTGAGCGTGTGGCAGAACTCCGCCTGGGTCGACTTGCCCTGCAGGAACTGCAGGTCGTCGATGACCAGCACGTCGATGCCGCGCAAGGCTTCCTTGAAGGCGATCGCAGTTTGCGTCTTCAGCGCCGAGACGAACCCGTACATGAATTTCTCGACGGTGAGATAGAGCACCTTGCGGCCGCCCTGGGCGTTGCCGGCCCAGGCGATCGCCTGCAGCAGGTGGGTCTTGCCGAGCCCGACGCCGGAGTGGACATAAAGCGGGTTGAACATCACCGGCTCGCCGCAGCGGGCGCTCGCCACCTGCTTGGCGGCCGCGTGGGCAAGGGTATTGGAACGCCCGACCACGAAGGCATCAAAGGTGAGGCGCGGATCGAGCGGCGAGCCGCCGAGCGCGTCGCTGGTGGCCGGCGCGGGTGCGATGACGATGCGGGCATCGCCGCGTTCCCCGTTTGCTTCCGCCGGTTCGCGTTCGGACTCGCCGAGGCGTTCGGACTTTGCGCGGGTGTGGGTGCGGATGACGGCGGAACGCACGGCGAGCTCGACGCGGCGCGCGCTCGCGAGCTCGGCTTTCCAGCAGGCAAGCACCCGCTCGATATAGTGCGCCTGGATCCAGCTCTTGAGAAAGCGCGTCGGCACCGAGAGGCGAACGACCTCTCCGTCGATTCCGTCGAGGTCTATCCTGGCGAACCAGCTCGAGTAGACGTCGTCACCGACCTCCGAGCGCAGGCGCTGTTTCACGCGGGCCCAGCGCTCCTTGTCCGGATTGTTCGTCTGCATGGCTAGTCTCGGCTCGTGGGTCGGGGGCAGCGTCGGGAAGGGGCGTCGCGAACGGTCGGCGACCGCCTCTGACGGTTTCAACATCATTTGCTCCGGCGATCGTCGGTCGACATCGAAGGGAAGGAAGACGGCCCGCGGGCGCGGGACGTTGGGCGGTTGACGTTGCGCGTGAGAAACGTCGCTGCCGTCAGGCGCCTGGCGGCGCACCTTCGTTCGATCTTTTGTCGGCGGTCGCCGAGCCTGCGCGCGGTCCGCGCCGCGGCATCGAACCGAAGCAACTCTCCGACTTGGGCTTGTTGATTCTTCGCGCTGCCGGTCGGTCGAGTATTGTAGCGGTCGGCCATGCCGACCCCTGCCAGGCCATCATCATTTTGCCCCCTGCATCATCGCCGCCGCCGCGCGCGATGTCTCGTGCTTGAGTTCCACGTTTGCGTTTTGTGGCATCTACGCGGGACGCAACTGCACGCCACCTTGACTCGACACCTCCATTCGCTCTCTTGCCGAGAGACTAAAGGCCGATCGCGGGCGCACTCCGCCGTTTCTCATCCAGGATGAGACCGATTACGCGAACTTTGGTTGAGACGGCCGGAAGCCCGGGAGTGTCGAAACGATACATACGTGGCCCATGGCCGGCAATGAAATTTAGTCAAGCAAATTGGGGAGCACGACGGGTCGATGCGACGCGGGTCACCGCGTTTGGCGCGAGGCGAACGATTCCGCACGACTCTTCAAACCCTTGCGCACGGATGTTTCACAATTCCGTCATCGCTGCGTCATCCATTCGCCGAACGCGCGTCGAAGCGCCGCCGGGCGAAATTCGAAGTCCCGTCGCGCGCTTTCCATATAAACCGTTGTCTCGGCGAAAGATTTTATGCGCGGCAACAGCGGGTAGCTTGCGGACCGTGATTATGACGCGCGCCCCCGCGCGGCCTTGTGGTAAATCGACGGGGGCTAGGCGAGCTTGGCGATGCGTTGCGTCAGCCGCGACACCTTCCGGCTCGCGTTGTTCTTGGCGACCACGCCCTTCTGGGCGGCGCGCATGATTTCCGGCTCCGCCGCCCGCAGCGCGGCGAGCGCCGCGCTCTTGTCGCCGGCGGTGATCGCCTCTTCGACGTTGCACACGAAGCCGCGCATGCGCGAGCGGCGCGCCTTGTTGACCGCCGTGCGGCGCATGATCTTGCGGGTCGCCTTCTTGGCGGACGTCGTATTGGCCATCGGGTCCGTTTCCGGGTGCAGCGGTCGCGCCGAGAGATGTCGGCGGGGAAAAACGAGCCGCGCTTATAGTCAGGGGGCCGGCGGGCGTCAATGCTCCGGCGCGCCGGCGCTCAGGCGACTTTCTTGGCGCGCACCGCGTCGTAGCCGGCGCGCACCGCGGCGCGGTCCGCCGCGGGAAAATCGTGCAGCGGCGGCATCACCTTGGCCCAGGCGGGATCGCCATGGATGTGCGCCAGGAGCGTCTTGACCCCCGGCACCAGCGGCCGGCCGTCGAACAGCTTGCGGATCGCGACCGCCGCGTCGAGCGCCGTGCGGTCGCCGTGACGATAGAAGCGCGCGCACAGATCCGCGTTGAGGTTGGCGGTGGCCGAGATGCAGCCGGCGAATGGTCCCTCGCGCGCCTCGCCGAGCGCGGCCTCGGTCGAGGGAAACACCTTGAAGGCGCCGGCGACCGCGGCGGCCTCGCGGGCGAAGGGAAGATCGCCGGAGGAATCCTTCAATCCGGCAATGCGCGGGCCGAATTGCTCGATCAGCCGGCGGATCAGCCGGACGTGCCAGGGAATCCCCGACATGGCGGGGAAATGATAGAGGTAGATCGGGATCGGCCGGCCGGCGGTCGCCGTTACCAGCGCGCCGATGTACGCCACGAGCCCGTCGTCCGGCACTCCCTTATAATAGAAGGGTGGCAGCACCAGCGCTCCGGCGAAGCCGAGGTCGGCCGCAAAGCTCGTCAGCGCCACCGCATCGGCGAGCGCCGCCGCCCCGGTGCCGACCATCAGGCGCTCCAGCGGCAAGCCGGCGTCCCGATAGGCGCGCATCACGCGTTGACGTTGCGTCAACGAGAACGACGTCGCTTCGCCGGTGGTGCCCAGCACGTTGAGCCCGTCGCAGCCGTTGTCGAGCAGGAAGCGCGCGAGCGCGGTCGAGCGGGCGCAATCAGGCTCGCCGTGGGGGTCGACGGCGGTCGCGATCGCGGCGATCACGCCGGCCAGTCCGTTTCCGGTCACGTCGTTCTCCTGGCGACCTGCGCCGGCCTCATCCGCTGACGTTGTAGGCGGCGAGCGCGGCCATGTTGACGAGGTCGGCGTCGGTGGCGTTGAGATGGACGATCTGCACCGGCATGTCGAGCCCGACGAGGAGCGGGCCGATCACGGTCGCGCCGCCGAGTTCCTGCAGCATCTTGGTGGAAATCGCGGCCGAATGGAACGCCGGCATGATCAGGACGTTGGCGGGCCCGGTCAGGCGGCAGAACGGGTAGGCGGCGGCGAGCGCGCGGTTGAGCGCCACGTCCGCCGCCATCTCGCCGTCGTATTCGAAATCGACCCGGCGCTGATCGAGAATGCGCACCGCCTCCTGCACCCGGGCGGAGCGCTCGCCGGGCGGATGGCCGAACGTCGAGAACGCCAGCAAAGCGAGCCGCGGCTCGTGGCCGAGCTTGCGGGCGACGCCCGCCGCTTCCACCGCGATGTCGGCGATCTCCTGCGCCTCCGGCATCTCGGTGACGGCGGTGTCGGCGACGAGCACGATGCGTCCGCGCGCGAGCACCAACGAGACGCCCATCACCCGGTGCCCGGGCTTGTCGTCGATGCAATGACGGATGTCGGACAGCGCGAGCGAGAAATTGCGCGTCACCCCGGTCACCATGGCGTCGGCGTCGCCGAGCGCGACCATGGAGGCGGCGAAATGGTTGCGATCCTGGTTGATCAGCCGCTGGCAGTCGCGGAAGAGGAAACCCTTGCGCTGCATGCGCTCGTACAAATAAGCCGCGTAGGCGGCGTTGCGCTGCGACAGGCGCGCGTTGACGATTTCGATGCCGCCGCCGAGTTCGATGCCGGCGGCCTTCGCCGTGTCGCGCACCCGTTCCTCGCGGCCGACCAGTTGGGCTGAGCCGAGGCCCTGATGCACGAAGCTCGCGGCCGCGCGGATGACCTGCTCCTCCTCGCCCTCGGCGAATACCACGCGCTTGGGATTGCGGCGCAGCCGCTCGAACACCCGCGCCAACACGCCGGCGACCGGATCGCGGCGGGTGCGCAGCGCCTGGCGATAGGCGTCCATGTCGACGATCGGCTTGCGCGCCACGCCGGAGTCCATCGCCGCCTTGGCGACCGCCGGCGGCACCGCCGAAATGAGCCGCGGGTCGAACGGCACCGGGATGATGTAGTCGGGTCCGTAAATGGGACGCACGCCGTACGCCGCCGCAACCTCGTCCGGCACGTCCTCGCGGGCAAGGTCGGCGAGCGCCTTCGCCGCGGCGATCTTCATCTCCATGTTGATGGTGATCGCCCGCACGTCGAGCGCGCCGCGGAAAATATAGGGGAAGCCGAGCACATTGTTGATCTGGTTGGGATAGTCCGACCGGCCGGTGGCGATGATCGCATCCTGACGCACCGCCGCCACGTCCTCGGGGGCGATTTCCGGGTCCGGATTGGCCATGGCGAAAATGATGGGCTTGTCGGCCATCGCCTTCACCATGTCCTGGTTCACCGCGTCCTTCGCCGACAGCCCGAAGAACACGTCGGCGCCTTCCATCGCCTCGGCGAGCGTGCGCGCCTTGGTGTCGACGGCATGCGCCGACTTCCACTGGTTCATGCCCTCGCGGCGCCCGCGGTAGATCACGCCCTTGGTGTCGCACAGGATCACGTTGCTCGGGGCAAATCCGGTCGCCTTGAGCAGTTCCAGGCAGGCGATCCCGGCGGCGCCCGCCCCGTTGCACACCAGCCTGGTCGTGGCGATGTCGCGGCCGGTGAGGTCGAGCGCGTTGATCAGGCCGGCGGCCGCGATGATGGCGGTGCCGTGCTGGTCGTCGTGGAACACCGGGACATCGAGCAGCTCGCGCAGCCGCTGCTCGATCAGGAAGCACTCCGGCGCCTTGATGTCCTCGAGGTTGATGCCGCCGAAGGTCTGCCCGAGAAAGCGCACGCAATTGATGAATTCGTCCGGGTCCTCGGTCGATACTTCCAGATCGATCGAGTCGACGTCGGCAAACCGCTTGAACAGCACCGCCTTGCCTTCCATCACCGGCTTCGACGCGAGCGCCCCGAGATTGCCGAGGCCGAGGATGGCGGTGCCGTTGGAGATCACCGCGACGAAATTGCCCTTGGCGGTGTAGTCGAAGGCGCGGGTCGGGTCCCCGGCGATGGCGAGGACCGGAACGGCGACGCCCGGCGAGTAGGCGAGCGACAGGTCGCGCTGGGTCGCCATCGGTTTCGTCGCCAGGACCTCGATCTTGCCGGGGCGACCCTGCTGATGGAACTGCAGCGCTTCCTGGTCGGTGAAGGTGGGTCGCGGGCGGCGGCCGGACGGCGTGGCGGACATGACGACGCGTGCTCCCCCGGCAAACCCCGCCGGTGAGCGGACGTTACCGATTGCCTCTCCGCCGCTCAATGGCCGCGCGAGCCCCCCCGCATCCCGCCGCCCGCGCCTGTGGGCGGGGGCCGGGCGGGGATGAAATCCGGGCGAGCGATCTGGTAGCGTCCCGCCCATGACTCTCGCCCGCCCCGGCGGCATGCAGGAAGACCCTCCGGTCGACGGAAGCCGCATACCAGCGACGCCGGCCGATGACGGCGGCCGCGTCACGCCCATGGCGGCGGACGACGCCGGCCGCGTCACGCCGATGATGGAGCAATACGTCGAGATCAAAGCCGCCAATCCGGACTGCCTGCTGTTCTATCGGATGGGCGACTTCTACGAACTGTTCTTCGCCGACGCCGAGGTCGCGAGCCGCGCGCTCGGCATCGTGCTGACCAAGCGCGGGCGGCATCTCGGCCGCGATATCCCCATGTGCGGCGTGCCGGTCGAGCGGTCGGAGGAATATCTCCATCGCCTGATCGCGCTCGGCTACCGGGTGGCGGTGTGCGAGCAACTCGAGGATCCGGCCGAGGCGAAGAAGCGCGGCGGCAAGAGCGTGGTGCGCCGCGACGTGGTGCGCCTGGTGACCGCCGGCACGCTCACCGAGGACACGCTGCTCGACGCGCGCCGCAACAATTATCTCGTGGCGATCGCCCGCGCCCGGCCGTCTTCGAGCGAGGGCGCCGGCGTGTTCGCGCTCGCCTTCCTCGACATGTCGACCGGCGAGTTCCGGGTGACCGAATGCGACCAGGCGGCGCTCGGCGCCGAGATCGCGCGGCTCGAGCCCGGCGAGGTCATCGTGTCGGACGCGTTGTATGGCGATCCCGCGCTCGTCCCCTACTGGCGTTCGCTTTCCGCGGTGATGCCGCTCGCCCGCGACGTGTTCGACGGCGCCACCGCCGAGCGGCGGCTTGCTGCCTATTTCGCCGTGCAGACGACGCAAGCATTCGGCACGTTCTCGCGGCTCGAGCTGACCGCGGCGGCCGCCTGCGTCACCTATGTGGAACGCACCCAGCTCGGACGAAAGCCGCCGCTCTCGCCGCCGAGCCGCGAGGCTCCCGGCGCCACCCTGCTCATCGATGCGGCGACCCGCGCCAATCTCGAACTCGTGCGCACGCTCGGCGGGGAACGGCGCGGCTCGCTGCTCGCCGCCATCGACCGCACGGTGACGGCCGCGGGCTCGCGGCTGCTCGCCCAGCGCCTTTCCGCCCCGCTGACCGATCCGGCCGCGATCGGGCGGCGCCACGACGCGGTCGAGACGCTGGCCGGCGACCCCGCCGTGCGCGGCGACCTGCGCGAGCGGCTTGCCGCGGCGCCCGATCTGGCGCGGTCGCTGTCGCGCCTCGCCGTCGGCCGGGGCGGCCCGCGCGACCTCGCCGCGATCC
>DASPVJ010000232.1:0-5256 GCA_035622435.1 Xanthobacteraceae bacterium
TGACGTAGAAATACGGCTCCTCGTAATGCTCGTCGCCGGGCGAAAGGCCGGCGTTGACCGAGCGCGCGTGCTCGGCGTCGCCCCGTTCGAGCAGGGTCAAGGTGGCGATGTCGAAATGGTGCGGCCAGCAGCGCACGGGAGCGGCCGCAAGCGGGCGCCCCATCGTTTGCGCGCGGATGGCGCCGAGCGAGCGGTGAGCGTTGGCGAACCAGGCCGCCAGTTCAGCGAGCGCATCGGCCAAATCGCCCGCTCCATAGGTGCCGCCGCCGGCGACCGCATGCTCCGGCATGGCGTAGGGCGCCGGCGCGTCGAGCTTCTTCGCGTCGAGACCGCGCGCGTCAAGCTGGTCCCCGAGCCATCGCCGCGCCTGCGCGTCCGTGCGCCCGGCGAGCGAATAGGATTCGGTCCCGCTTTGCGGGTCATATAATTCGAGCCTCAGGCCGGCGAGGTTCAGCCCAAGGCGCAATTCGCCGGTCAGCGGGTGGGTGAAGAAACCGTCGAGCCGATCGTCCCAACCGAGATTGGTGTGGCTGTCGTCCGGCTGGGGGGCAACGAAGGCACGCGCCGCCCGCGCCAGCCACTGCACGGCGTCGTGGGCTTCAAGCCGCGCCGCGCGCAGCCGGCTTTGCTCGATGCCGCGTAGCGGCCGCCACGCCGGGCTCAAAGGTCGGGCACCTTGTCGAACCAGGGCTGGGCCGTTTCGAGTTGCCCCGCCAGCCGCAGCAGGGTCGCCTCCTCGGCATAGCGGCCGGCAAGGTGGACGCCGACCGGCAACCCGTCGGCCGTCCAGTGCAGCGGCACCGTAATCGCCGGGGTGCCGGTGGCGTTGTGCAGCGGCGTCACCGCCAGATAGTCGGTCACGCGCTTGGTGAATACGTCCACGTCGCCGTTCATGTCGAAATAACCGAGCTTCGGCGGCGGCGCCGGCAGGGTGGCCGACAGGATGACGTCGAAGTTCGCCAGGAACGCCGCGAGCTTGCGGCCGGCCATGTGGATCGCCGCGATTGCCTCGACGTAGGCGACGGCGTTGACCTCCAGGCCGCGCTGATACACGACCCAGGTCACGGCTTCGACGTCCTGGGCGTTGGGCGGGCGGCCCAGCGCCTGCCAGCGCCGCGCGAGCGAGCGCGCGGTGTTGGCATTGGACACGAGCCGGTTGTTGGGCCGCAGGTCGGCGAGGTTCAAGTCCGGATAGGCCTCCTCGACCGCGTGGCCGAGGCTCTCGCACAATCGCGCCGCCCCTTCGACCGCCGCCAGGCATTCCGGATGTACGGCGTCGCCGCGGTAGTCCTTGCGCATCAGGGCTATTTTCAGCCGTTGCGGCGGACGCTTGATCTCCTCGGCGAACGGCCGCGCCGGCGGCGGCGCCGTATAGGGATCGCCCGGTTCCGCCCCGGCCGTGCAGTCGAGCATGACGGCGCAATCGCGCACGCTGCGGCAGACGACGTGGCTGCTCGACAGTCCGCCCCAACCCTCGCCGGCGTCGGGCGCAAACGAGATGCGGCCGCGCGAAGGCTTGAGGCCGAGGAGCCCGCATTGCGCCGCCGGAATGCGGATCGACCCGCCACCGTCGGTCGCGTGCGCCACCGGCAGGATGCCCGCCGCCACCGCCGCCGCCGCGCCGCCGGAAGAGCCGCCGGCGGAATGCGCCGGATTCCACGGGTTGCGGCAGGGGCCGAACAGGCGCGGCTCGGTGCTCGGGCTGATGCCGAGTTCCGGCGTCGAACTGCGGCCGATGATGAGGAGGCCGGCGCGCTTGCAGCGCGCGGTATAGGCGCTGTCGTGATCGGCGACGAAGTCGGCGTAGAGGCTGCTGCCGAACCGCGCCGGCTCGCCGGCATCGAAAATGCCGAGGTCCTTGATCAGGTAGGGAACGCCGGCGAGCGGTCCGCGCAGCCCTTTATCGGCGGCGGCGCGGGCGCGGTCGTATTGCTTGTGCACGATCGCGTTGATCGTGGGATTGACCGCCTCGGCGCGGGCGATCGCCGCATCGAGCAGGTCTTGGGCGCTGACGTCCCCTTTGGCGACGAGGCCGGCAAGCGCCACCGCATCGCAGCGGCGGTATTCGTCGAAGCGCATGATCTTTTTCCCGACCGGACCGGTTATTTGGCGACGTTGACGTATTGGCCGTTGACCACCTTGAGGATGGCGCTGGCGCCGGCCCCGTCGCGCACTTCGTTCATGGTGATCTCGCCGGCGATGCCCGGAAAGCCTTTGAGCCCGCTGAGGCACTCGCGCATCTTGTCGCGATCGGATTCGAGATCGGCGGGATTGTTGGTCACCCCCGACTTCTCGATGCAGTATTTGTAGGAATAGATGATGTCGTAGGCGCGCGGGCCGCTGTAGGGCGGCTTGCCGCCGAGGCGCGGCACCACCTTCTTGACATAGGCCTGCACCTCGGGCCGCGGATCGTCGACCCACGCCGCCGTCGACATGTAGGCGCCCTCGGCGTCCTTGCCGGCGATTTCGATGAAGCCCGGCGCGCTGGCGCAGGCGCCGCCGACCACCGGCACGACGAGGCCCTGCTTGTGCGCCTCCTTCACGATGGCGCCGGCGTTCTGGTAGCAGGAGCCGAGCCCGATGCCGTCGGTGCCGAGCGACTTCGCCCGGGTGATCTGCGCCGAATAGTCGGTGTCCTTGGTGCGGTAGCTGAGCATGTCGAGGATTTCGATGCCGTGCTCCTTGAACAACGCCGGCAGCACGCCCACGCCCTCGGCCTTCGACACCGCGTCCTCGGCGTCGTAGATGATCACGACCTTCTTGGGGTGATACTCGGCGACCCAGGCCGCGACCACCGGCTTGAGCTGCTTGTCGCTGGTGAGCGTGTTGCGGAACGCCCATTTGCTCATGGCCGAGAGACCGGGCTTGGCCGAGCAGTAGGAGTTGATGACGGTCTTGAGCTGGGTGTCGAGCTGCGGCGCGATCGCCTCGAACTCGGAGCTGAAGCACGGGCCGGCGATCGCCAGCACCTTGTCGCGCTCGACCAGGCGGCTCACCGTCTTGAGCGCCTCCGCCTCGAGCGTCTGGGTGTCGTAGCAGATCAGGTCGATCGGCACGCCGCCGACGCCGCCCGCGCCGTTGATCTCCTCGACCGCGATTTCCATGGACACCTTGGCGGCCTGGCCCCACTCGGCGCCCTTGCCGGTCAACGACACCAGGCAGCCGATCTTGACGTTGCGCCCGGCAAGCTTGCCGCCCTGGGCGTCGGCGGCGGCCGCAGCCATCGCGACGGCGGCCGCGACGGCGAGGGTCGCGAGAGGTCCTGCAAGCTTCATCGGCCACTCCCCTGGAACGGTCGCCGATCCATGTGCGCACGGTTGAGGGCGCGCGCCCGGCTTGCCGCATGCTACAGGCTGGTGCGATGGCTGAGAAGTTCCCGAAGCTTGGCCTCCCCGCGTCGCGGCGGTGCGCGAAATCGGCTGCACGGCCGTTGCGTCGACTACCGATATCCGGTAGCAAAACGCCTATGCGCAAAGGCAAGACGCCCAAGGTTGTCCGGCGCTCGCATGAGAGTCTTTCGCCCGATCGGATCGATTGGGCCCGGCTCGCCGGCATGAGCGACGAAGAGATCATCGCCGCGGCCTTGTCGGAGCCGGGCGCCCAACCGCCGAGCGCGGAGCAATGGGCGCGCATGCGCCGCGTGCCGCGCGTGAAGTCGCTGCGGCAGCGCCTCGGCATGACGCAGGTCGAGTTCGCCGCCGCGTTTCAGTTGCCCATCACCACGTTGCGCGACTGGGAGCAGCACCGCAGCACGCCGGACGCGCCGGCGCGTGCGCTGTTGCTGGCGATCGAGCGCGACCCCAAGGCGATGCGGCAGCTGCTGGCGCAGCCGGTTTAACTTCAGGATCGCCGGCTACGAAGCGAGGAAGCGAACGCCGACTTCGTCGTCCTTGCGCCACACCACCTGACAGCGCCGGCGCACCTTTCCGTCCTTCGACAACGCCAGGAGAAGCTCGGCCGGCAACTCGTCGGCGATCGCATGGGCGAAGCGCGCGCCGCTCGCGGAAACATCGCGCAATCGGCACTCCCCGACCGGCCAGCCGTCGTTCGTGTACAGATACGCGACCGCGCTGACGGTTCTGCGCGGCGCTTTTCGGAGAATCGTGGACATGGCGATCGTCCGCCGGCAACTTCATTGACTTGCGCGCACTTGCCAGAAACGCAAGGTTCTTTGGGCGCTCGCCTGGGAAAGGGAAAGATAATCGGCTCTTGCGAGCGCGAGTTCATCGTCCGGAACGGTATGATGGGCGAAGCGATTGCGCAGGATCGCCGTCACCGTCGGCCATTTGAGGCCCGCGGCCTTGCAGCAAACGAGCAGCCCCTCGTTTCGCTCGCTTTTCACCAGGGCGGCCACCAGCTGGATCGACGCCGAGCACTGGGCCGACAGCGCGGCGACCATTTCCTCATATTTTTGCGAATTTGCGAATCCCAGGGTCGTCGCCTCGTTCAACTCGCCGCGCTCGTGCATCGCGGCCACCTGTTGCTGCGCCAGCGTGAAGTCGCGGGGTGCGGCCGCCTCGCGGGTGATCGCATTCGATACCGTCGCCAGCGTGCGCTGAATTTCCGCCCCGGCTTCGGGCGGCGCATGGGACAGGAGCCAGGCGCGCACGGCCTCGGTCGCCTTCGACAACAGCGCGCGGAGCACCGGCAACGGCAGGTCGAGGCGCACGCCGATCGCCTTCGCCAGGCTGTCGTCGCTCTCGGATCTGTTCACGAGCGCCGTAAACCCGGACTGGGAAAACCTGGCGCCGGCATTTTTCGCGAGCTTGTGCGCGACCTCGCGGTCGCCGCGGCTCAACAATTGATCGGTGACCGCTTCTTCGATCTGCGCGCGCCCGGAGATCGCCAGCAAGTGGGCCTGGCTCTTGGTCCGGGCGATCTCGACCAGATCGTTCGTCGTCAGGCGCGCGGACTGGGTCAGGACCGGCGCGGCGACCACGATCTCCTCGCTGCGCGCGAGACTGCGGATCACCTCCGTGGGCGCATTGTCGATCGGCGCCAGGCGGGCGCTCAGCTCCGCCAGCGCGCGCGTTTCGATCCGCTCGATCAGGTGAACCAGGACATCGTCGAACACGCCGATCTGCGCTTCGTTCAATCGGTCGGCGTCGCCGAGAAAGAGGTCGGTGACGCGCCTGAGCGTTTCGACGCGCTTGTCCTGGGAGCCGCTTTTGATGGCGTCTTCGAGTTCGACGATGAGGGAATGGTGGCCGCCCATTTGCGAGCCTAATCCAAATCTTGGATGTAGATTGTAAGTAT
>DASPVJ010000233.1:0-5937 GCA_035622435.1 Xanthobacteraceae bacterium
TAAAGATTAAAAGTTCGCCGGGAGGATTGGGGACGACGATCGGTCTGCATGATCTGTTAACGGGGGGCGGCTGCGCCGGCCGCCCCGCTCCTCCCCCGTCCGCGACTGCGGGTGCGAGCATGAAATCCCACACTCAGCTCAAGCTGAGAGGAGTCCGCCCGGAAGCGATCGAAACGGCGCGCGAAGCGGCGCGCCGTGCCGGCCTGTCGCTGAGTCAATGGATCGACACGGCGATCGAACAAGCCGCCGCCTCCGGTCCCCCCGCGCGTCCGCCGGCCATTCAAGCCGATCCGTCCGCCGGCACCGGCTCCGCCCGCGTCCACGATCGCCTCGACGACATCGCCGCCCGCCTGGACCGGCTGATGCAGAAAACGCGAGCGTCCGACGAACCCGGCCCGGACGTCGACGCCGCCGCGCGCGCCATCGAATCGCGCCTTGCCGCCATGGCGCACGAGGACGAGCCGCGCGGCGAGCCAGAACCGCAGCGGCTCACCGACGCCATCGGGCACCTGGACGAGCAACTCGATCAAATGATCGCCGACACGCGGGCGTCGGATGCGCCGCGCCGCGAGCCGTCCCGGCCGCCCGCTTCCGCGGGACCCTCGTTCAGCCTCGACGACGCCATTGCGGAAATTGCCGCGCGCCAACATGAGCTCGACGCGGAGACGGACGGCGCCGTGCCTCACTCCCGGGTCGAGCATCTCCTGCACAACATCACCGATCAGATCGACACGCTGCGGCGCCCGTGCGCCGTCGAGGATTCGGTCGAGGCCCTGCGGCAAGAGCTTGCCGAGATCGGCCGAACCGTTGCCGCGGCAGCGCCGCAGCCTGCCCTGGACGCCATCCAGGCCGAGTTGCGTTCGCTCGCCGAGCGCATCGATCGCGGCGGGGCGCGCGGCGACAACGACCCGGCACTCACGGCCATCGAACACGGCCTCAACGAAGTGCGCGACGCCCTTGCCGCGCGCCCGCCGGCATCGAGCCAGGCAGGTTTCGACGAGGAAGTGAAGGCGCTCGCGCACAAGGTCGATCTGATCGCCGCCAACGGGCCGGACGCCGAAACCCTGGGGCATCTCGAGACCGCGATCGCCGAACTGCGCAACGTTTCAGCGCGGGTGGCCTCGGGCGACGCCCTTGCCGCGCTCGCCAACGACGTGCGCATGATCGGCGCCAAGCTCGACCGGGTAACCCCGGCGGCGCCCGAGCCGGACGGGCTGGACCATTTGCTCCGGCGCATCGACGCGCTCGCCGCCGCGCTGGAAGAGCGCCCGGCCGCGAGCGCACCCGCCGACGGCACGCAGATCGAAGCCCACCTCAAGCGACTCACCGACAAGCTGGAGACGGTCGAAGCCGCCGCCGACCGGCGCGGGTTCGAGCAGCTGGAGCGCCAGATCGCCCAGATCGTCCAGAAGCTCGACGCCGCCGACGCGCGCCTGGGCAACCTCGGGGCGATCGAGCACGCCATCGCCGATCTGGTGGAGCGGCTGCACGATGCGCGCATCAACGCGCTCGACGCCGCCGAGCAAGCGGCCCGCGCCGCCGTGCGCGAGATGATCGGCACGTCCGCCGGATCCGGGTCCGAGGTCGATGCGCTCAAGCACGAGCTTGCCGAGTTCCGGGCGGCCCAGGCGGACATCGACCGCCGCACCCAGGACATGCTGGAAGTCCTGCAAGGCACCCTCGAGCGCCTGGTCGACCGGCTCGCCGCGGTCGAGGCCGATGCGCGCGACCGCATCGCCGCGCCGGCCGCCATGCCTCCTCCACCGGTCGTGACGCCCGCCGCCCGCGCGATGACGGCCGCCGCCGCGCTCGTCGGCGACCGCCGTGCGATCGATGCGGGCCTGCCCGCGGACCACCCGCTCGAGCCCGGCACCGGCGCACCGCGCGGCCGTACCGCGACGCCGGCCGAACGGATCGCCGCTTCCGAGGCCATGCTGCCGCCGATGAAGCCGGCGGCGGAGCCAGCCGGCAAGGCGAACTTCATCGCGGCCGCGCGCCGCGCCGCCCAGGCGGCGGCGGCCGACGCCTCATCGGAAGGATTGCGGTCGCCCGAGGACCGCGCGCGCGGCTCGATGCTGAAAACGGTCGGGGCGGCGGTCGCCAAGCGGCGCCGCCCGCTGATGATCGGGATCGGCGTGGTGCTGCTCGTGCTCGGAACCCTGCAGCTGGTGAGCAATTACCTGGGATCGGGCGAACCGCGGCCTGCGAGCGAAACGACGGTCCCGCGCGAGAGCGCACCGGCGGCTCCCGCCCCGCGATCGGACACCCCGGCGGCGCCGACCGACCTCGCGCCGACGCCCCAGCGTCAATCCGAAAACGTGCCCGCCGATGCGCCAGCGCCGCGCGCAGGCGAAGGCGCGCCGGTCGACGGCACGGTCCCGATCGTCGCGCCGATCCCCGGCCTTCCCGGCATCGCCGATGGGACGACGCCAACCGACGTCACCGGGTCGACCGCGCGCGCGCCGACGACCGTGGCCGTCGCTCCCGCCGCTGCGGCACCGGCGGCGCCGTCGACCGCGCCCGACAAGCCGCCGTCGATCGTCGGCCCGGGGCTGCGCAGCGCCGCGCTCGCCGGCAATCCTGCAGCCGAATACGAACTTGCCTTGCGCTACGCGGAGGGACGCGGCGTTCCGGCCAACCTCGAGGAGGCGGTCCATTGGTTCGAGCGCGCGGCGAACCACGGACTCGCTCCGGCCCAGTACCGCCTCGGCAGCCTCTACGAGAAGGGTCAGGGCGTTAAGAAGGACCTCGAAGCCGCGCGCCGCCTCTACACGGCCGCCGCCGAGAAGGGCAACGGCAAGGCGATGCATAACCTCGCCGTGCTATACGCCGAGGGACTGAGCGGCGATCCCGACTATCGCACCGCCGCCCAATGGTTCCGCAAGGCCGCCGACTACGGCGTCGCCGACAGCCAATACAACCTCGGCATCCTCTATGCGCGCGGCATCGGGGTCGAACAGAACCTCGCCGAGTCCTACAAATGGTTCGCGCTTGCCGCCCAACACGGCGACAAGGACGCGGTCAAGAAGCGCGACGACGTGGCCGCGCGTCTCGATGCCCAGTCGCTGGTCGCGGCGCGCCTCGCCGTGCAGACCTGGACGGCCGACGTGCCGCCCGAGGACGCGGTCGAGGTCAAGGTGCCGCCGGGCGGATGGGAGAAGCCCGTCGCGGCTCCTCGCCCCGCCAAGGTGAAACCGGCGGTGGGCGCGCCGCGTAAATTGACACCGACGTAGGCCGCACGCGCGCGGGCCGCGCTCTGGACATGGCGTGACGCCGCATCCAATCTAGCGAACGCGAGGGCGGCGAACGCCGCGCTCGGGAGCGGCCTGCGCCGGTCCTCGGCTGGATTGCCTTGATGGGGCGGGACGTTCGCCCCGCCAAGGCAATCCTGCAGACCGCCGCATGCCGGTTGTGTCGGACCCGCCCGCCGGCCTGCACGGCCTCGCGGACAGGCACCGTTTCTTCGCCGCGCCAACGAAACTCGAACCGGCGGACGCCGCCCGTGGAAATTTACCTTCCGATCGCCGACCTGCCGATCAACGTGTTCCTCCTGTTCTTCATGGGGCTCGCGGTCGGATTCATTTCCGGCATGTTCGGCATCGGCGGCGGCTTCCTGATGACGCCGCTCTTGATCTTCATCGGCATATCGCCCGCCGTCGCCGTCGCCAGCGTCGCCAGCCACATCAGCGCCTCGTCATTCTCCGGCGTCATCGCCTATTGGCGGCGCCGCGCGATCGATGTCGCGCTCGCGCTCATGCTGCTCGCCGGCGGCATCCTCGGCACCGCCTCGGGCGTGTGGCTGTTCTCGTTCCTGCGCGCGATCGGGCAGCTCGATATCACCATCGGCTTGGCCTACGTGACCCTGCTCAGCGTCGTCGGCTCCATGATGATCGCCGAAAGCGTCCGCGCCATCCTGCGCGCGCGCCAAGGCAAGCCGGCCGAACTGCGGCGCGGCGGCAGCCACACCTGGATCCACGGGCTGCCGTTCAAGGTCCGATTCAAGCAATCGAAAATCTACGTCTCGGCCATTCCGGTGTGCGTGATCGGCTTCCTCATCGGCTTCATCGGCGCCGTCATGGGCATCGGCGGCGGCTTCCTGCTGGTGCCGGCGCTGATCTATCTGATGCGCGTGCCGACCGGCGTGGTGGTGGGCACCTCGATGTTCCTCACCCTCGTCACCATGACCGGGGCAACGGTGATGCACGCCGCCACCAATCACTTGGTCGACGCGGTCTTGGCCCTGATCCTGATGGTCGGCGGCGTCATCGGAGCGCAGTTCGGCGCGCGCGCCGGGCAGCGGATCCGCGGCGAGCAGCTGCGGCTGCTGCTCGGCATCCTCGTCTTCCTGGTGGGGCTGCGCTTCGCCTACGACCTGGTGCTGCAACCGGACGAGCTGTTCTCGGTGCGGCGGCTCGAAAGCGGGATGTGACGATGCGGCGGCTGGTCGGCCCGGCAGCGGCGCTCGTTCTCTGGCTCGGCGGGGCCGGCGCGGCCCGCGGCGAGCACCTCGTCGTCGCCTTGTCGACCTACCAGGTGAAGATCAACTCGAGCTTCGTCGGAACCGACCTGGTGCTGTTCGGCTCGGTCGAGCGCGACGACCAGAGCGCGACGCGCGCCGCACCCTACGACATCGTCGTGCGGGTGGTCGGCCCGCCGGACACGGAGGTGACGCGCCGCAAGGACCGCGTGCTCGGCATCTGGATCAACACCGAATCCCGCGTGTTCCTCGACGCGCCCGGCTTTGTCGCGGTGCTGTCCAACCGGCCGTTCAACGAAATCGCCGGGCCCGAGGTGTTGAAGCGCTACCGGATCGGACTCGAGAACATGGTTTTCCCGCAAGTGATCTCCGGGGACATCGGCGACGTTCCGTACAACGACCCGTTTCGCATGGCGTTCCTGCGCATCAACCGCGAGCAGCGGCTCTACCGCGAAGTGAACGATGCGGTCACCTTCCTCACCCCGACGCTGTTTCGCACCGCCGTTCGGGTGCCCGCCAACGTCCCGGTCGGCGACTACCAAGTCGACGTGAGCCTGTTCGCCGACGGCGTCATGCTCTCGACCAGCAGGTCGGGGATCGATATCCAGAAGGTGGGCTTCGAGCAGTTCATCGCCAGCAGCGCGCACGACCACGGCGTGCTGTACGGGCTGGCGACCGCGGGGCTCGCCCTTTTGACCGGCTGGTTTGCCTCGGTCGTGTTCCGACGGGATTGATTGGAAAAGCGAATAGGGAGTAGCGAATAGCGAATAGTAAAGATGCATGCGACTCACTATTCGCCATTCGCTATTCGCCACTCGCTACATCCGGAGCGATCCCATGCGACCCAAACTCATGTCGTTCGACGTTTTCGGCGCCCTTGTCGACGAATACTCCGTGTCGTACGGCGCCTTCGCCAGCATCCTGCGCGACGCCGGCGGCGCGGGCGTGGATGTCAGCGCGTTCCGGGAGCACTGGGAGATGCGCAAGATCGGCCATTACCGCGAGCCCTACCGGCGCTTCCACGACATCTGCGAAATCTCGCTGGGCGAGACGTTCGCGCATTTCGGCCTGCACGGCGACCCTGGCCTGATCGGCCGCTATTTCGACATCTACCCGCGCCTTGTGCTCTATCCCGACGTGTTGCCGACGTTCGATCGGCTGGCGCGGACGTACCGCCTGGCCCTCGTTTCCAACATCGACGACGACCTCCTGGCGGCGACGCCGATCGGGCGCACGTTCGACCTCGTGTGCACCGCCGAGCGCGCCCGCGGCTACAAGCCGGACGGCACCCTGTTCCGCTATTTGATCGCGCACGCCGGGCGCCGGTTCGGCACCGGCATCGACGAGATTCTGCATTCCGGGCAGTCGCAATTCACCGACATGGTCGGCGCCAAGCCGCTCGGGCTCACCGTCGCCTGGATCAACCGGCGCAGCCTCGCGCTCGACCCGAGCGTGCCGCG
>DASPVJ010000234.1:0-3154 GCA_035622435.1 Xanthobacteraceae bacterium
GGGTGGAAGGGGGGCGGACGCGCCGACCTAGGGTGTCCTTCGCGTTGACAGGCGGCCCGGGGCGGCCGCGACAGCTATTGGTCGCGCCATCCCGGCGCTCGGTTCAAAAGAATCTGCGATAGAATTTATCTATTCATGTCAAATAGTTACGGCGCTAAGCGGCCGAAGGGAGGATTCGACGATGGCCAAAGTCGCGGTGATCGGGGCGGGCCTCATCGGCCGCGCCTGGGCGATGGTGTTCGCCCGGGCGGGCTGGGACGTCGGGCTGCACGATGCGGTCGCGGGGGCCGCGGAGGCGAGCCTCCGCCTGATCGGGGAGGGCCTGCGGGGGCTTGCCGAGCATGGGCTTGCGGACGATCCGGCCGGTGCCGCCGCCCGGGTCAACGTCGCCAGTCTTGCGGCGGCCGTCGACGGCGCGCGCTTCGTGCAGGAGAACGTGCCCGAAACGGTCGCGGCCAAGCGCGCCATCTTCGCCGAACTCGACCGGCACGCGGCGCCCGACGCGATTCTCGCGTCCTCCACCTCCTCGATCGTCGCCAGCCTGTTCACCGAAAACCTCGCCGGCCGCCACCGCTGCCTCGTCGCCCATCCGGTCAACCCGCCGCACCTGGTGCCGCTGGTCGAACTCGTCGGCAGCCCGTGGACGGCCCCCGACACGGTCGAGCGGGCGAGGGCGGTCTACCGCGCGGTCGGGCAGGTTCCCATCGTGGTGCGCCGGGAGATAGAAGGCTTCGTGCTCAACCGCCTGCAGGGCGCGCTCTTGGCCGAGGCGTTCCGCCTGGTCGGCGACGGGTTCGTCTCGCCGCAGGACCTCGACAAGACGCTCAAGGACGGGCTCGGCTTACGCTGGTCGTTCATGGGGCCGTTCGAGACCATCGAACTCAACGCCCCCGGCGGCATCGCCGATTATTGCGCCCGCTATGCCGGCATCTATCGCCGGCTGCAGGCCGCGCCCGCCCGCCCGGAGGTCTACGGCGACGCCAACGTTGCCCGCATCCTGGCGGAGTGGGGCGGCCCGCCGAGCGCAGCCGCACTCGCGGCGCGCACCCGCTGGCGCGACCGGCGGCTGGCGGCGCTGCGCGCGCACAAAAAGGCGCAGCCGGAGGGGTGACCCTTATCCCTCCCCCGAAGGGGGAGGGTGGCGAGCGAAGCGAGCCGGGTGGGGTTCTTCTCCCCAGTAAGCACTACCCGCCCCCACCCGGCTCCGCTCGCTTTCGCGAGCGTAGCCACCCTCCCCCTGCGGGGGAGGGATGTAGGATGGAGCCCGATGGCATCGCTCGACGCAGTCAGCCTGACGATCCTGCTCGGCGCCGTGATGGTGCTTGCCGGCATCATGTCGAGCTTGGCGGCGCTGCGCTTCGGCGCGCCGCTGCTGCTGGTGTTTCTCGTCATCGGCACGATCGCCGGCGAGGCCGGCCCCGGCGGCATCCGCTTCGACGACCTGCGGTCGGCCTACCTGGTCGGCTCGATCGCGCTGGCGCTCATCCTGTTCGACGGCGGCCTGCGCACGCGGCTGTCGTCGATCCGCAGCGTGCTGGCGCCGGCCGGCGTGCTCGCGACCGTCGGCGTGCTCTTGACCGCGGCCTTCACCGCGCCGGTCGCCAAGGCGGCGCTCGGCATCGGCTGGCTCGAAGCCTTCCTGGTCGGCGCCGTGGTCGGCGCAACCGATGTCGCCGCCGTGTTCCTCCTGATCCATACCCGCGGCCTGCGGCTGCGCCCGCGGGTCGGCGCGACGCTCGAAGTGGAGTCCGCCACCAACGATCCGTTCGCGATCTTTCTCGCGATCGTGTTGATCGAGATTCTCAACTTCGGCGACCAGCCCTGGCCCGCGATCGCGCTCACGCTCTCCGAGCAGGGGCTCCTCGGCGCGGCGGTCGGCATCCTCGGCGGCCGCGCCATGGCCTGGGTGCTCAACCGGCTCGATCTGCCGCAGGGACTGCACGCGCCGTTCGTCGCCAGCGCGGCGCTCGCCGTGTTCGGCGTCGCGGCCGCCATCCACGGGTCCGGTTTTCTCGCCGCCTATCTTGCCGGCATCGTCGTCGGCAACCGGCGCACCCGCGCCCACCAGACGGTGATCGTCTTCCTCGACGCCGTCACCTGGCTGGCGCAGATCGTGATGTTCATGCTGCTCGGTCTGCTGGCGTCGCCCAGCCGCTTGGCGCTCTCCGCCGGCCCGGCGCTGCTCGTGGCGGCGACCCTGATGCTGATCGCCCGGCCGGCCGCGGTGATGATTTGTTTGGCGCCGTTCCGCTTCTCCCTGCGCGAGAAGCTGTTCATCTCCTGGGTCGGGTTGCGCGGGGCGGTCGGCATTTTCCTCGCCTCGATCCCGCTGCTGGTCGGCATGAAGGACGCCCAGCTTTATTTCGACGTGGCGTTCGTGGTGGTGCTCGCTTCGCTCGTGGTGCAGGGCTGGACCCTCGCGGCCGCCGCCCGGCGGCTGCACGTCGCGCTCCCGCGCACCGATCCGGCGGCGCACCGGGTCGAGCTCGACCTGCCGGGGCAATTGACCCAGGAGCTGGTCGGCTACGCGGTCGAAACCAACAGTCCGTACTTGCGCCGCGGCATCGTCCCGTCGTGGGCGAAGCCGACCCTGGTGGTGCGCAACGAAGCGGTGCTCACCGCGGCCGAGGCCGGCGCCATCCACCACGGCGATTACGTCTATCTGCTGGCGCCGCCCGAAAAAGCGCAGGCGCTCGACCGGTTCTTCGTCGACATGCCGCCGCCGGCGGTGCCCGATCCGCGGCTGCTGGGCGATTTCTTCGTTTCCGCCGAGGCGACGCTGGGCGCGCTCGCGGAAATCTACGGCTTGCCGGTCGAGCCGGGCGCCGCGGCGACCTCGCTTGCCGATTACTTCGCCGCGCGGCTCGGGCACGCGGCGCATGCCGGCGACCGGCTGGCCCTGGGCGCGGTCGCGCTGATCGCCCATGCGGTCGCGGACGGAAGGGTGACCACGGTCGGCCTGCAGCTCGCCGCGCCCGATCCGGTTGCGCCGCCCTTGCGCCGGCGGATTCGTCGCATGCGAGCCGCGGTGCGGCGCCTGCGCTCGCGCCTGCGGCGCCGGGCGTAAGCCTACGCCGGCCCCGCCGCGTCGAGCAGCTCGAGGCCGCCGATCGCCGCGATCCGCCCGGCCTCGATGCGCACCACCGCGGTGGCG
>DASPVJ010000235.1:0-9169 GCA_035622435.1 Xanthobacteraceae bacterium
GCCGGAACGTCACGTTCCAGACTCCATCGCCACCATGCATCGCAGGCTCCTCGTCGCGCTCGCCCGAAGCCTGCCGCGCTGTCCAACCTGCGCACGCGCCTTCACACGGAAAACGCCAAATGGTTAGTGACGCAGTAAGATTAGCCGGTTAGGTGTCGACTAGGCTCCATGCGATCATGCAATACACGCACAATTTCAACCAATCCCGGCTTGATGACGCGGTAGTAAAGAACATGAACTGGCCTGCCGACCCGCACTTCCAAATCATGCCCTCGCGCGTGTCGGATGTGAAAGCTGCGGACGCCGGGCAGAAGATCGGCGCGTTCGCGCGTCGCCGGTCCCTCTGGATCGGCGGCCACTTTCCGCATTGCCGCAATAAGGATTGTGGCGTAGCGGCGCCTGGCCTCAACGCCCCACCGTTCAGTGCTCGTGGCAAGGATGTGCGCGACGTCCGCCCTGGCCGGGCCGGAAAGGCGAAGGCGCGCCATCGGACTAACGCGTGGCTTTGCCCGGTGCGACCTTCAGCTGTTCGAAATAATCCTCGAGGTCCCCGTCCTCAATTTCAACGAAATCGCCGCGCGCGAGCGCGTCCACGCCGGCCTTGACCTGCCGGCGGAGAGCCTTCAGCTTGAGGGCGTCCTCCTTTCGCCGCTGTTGCAGGGCGCGAAGCGCGTCGCGGATCGCCTCGCTCGCATTTTGATACTCGCCGGCCTCGACGATCCTCTCGACGAAGTCGTCCTGCTCGGGCGTCAGGCTGATGTTGCGGGTCGGCATGATCGAGGTCCTTGTGCGAACAGCGAGTATGGCAAATTTTGCCAATATCGGCAACCACCGTGGCGCCATGGCGCAAGACGAGGAAGGGATAGCATGACGGATTTTCTCGACGAAGCAGCGCCGCGCTCCTGTCCGGCCGCTATCGGCCGGCGCCGGGCGCGGAGCGGCGGCTGTATGATAAAAACATACACCGTCGAACCGTTCCTATGTCGTTGTAAAACAAACAACAACTGCGGCGGTCCCGCCACGCCTGTACATCGCAAACATACTTCGACGCTGTTGCCGCGGACGTGAAACGCCGCATCGATTCCCCGAGTTTCAAAAGAACCTGTTGAAACTGCTGCTGATTTCATCGCGGCGGGCGGACTTGGCACGGCCCTTGCGTATTAACAAGGCGAAAGCCGCAACCGAGAAACCCGAGCCAGGTGTCATGCGCGAGAAAGCCAAAATCCTCATCGTCGACGACGATGAAACGGTCCGCCTCAGCTACCTGCGATCGCTCAGCGGCGCTTGCCGCAGCGTGGAAGCCGCCTGGAACGGCGACGTGGCGGTGCGGGCGATGGAGACCAAACCGTTCGACGTCGTCCTGCTCGACCTGCGCATGCCCGGCACCGACGGAATGAGCGTGCTCGGGACGATCAAGGAGCGATGGCCCGAGGTCGAGGTCGTGGTCATCACCGGTTACCCGAGCATCGAGACCGCCAAGAAGGCGGTGCAACTCGGCGCCTACGACTACCTCGCCAAGCCGGTCGGTCCGGCCGAAGTGATCAACGCCGCCGACGGCGCCATGACGAAGAAACGATGGACCCTGCGCGAGGAGCGTGCAGGAGCAACAGGGCCGGCCCACTGACCGGTCGGCGAAACAAGCCTCGTCTCGCCGAGACGAGATAAAGCGAAAAGGAGAAAGCCATGACAGCATTACGCAAAGTGCTCGTTGTCGATGACGATCCGGTGATCGGCAAGAGCTTCGACCGTGTCCTTTCCAACAAGGGTTACGCGGTCATCACCGCCGAGGACGGCGAGGAGGCCCTGCGCAAGCTCGCGAACGAGGACTACGATGTCGTCTACGCCGACATCAAGATGCCCGGCATCAGCGGGCTGGAGGTCGCCGAGCGCGTCAAGGCCGAGCGTCCGTGGACGCCGGTGGTCATCGTCACCGGCTACGGCACCGAGGAGAGCGAGCGGCGCGCCAAGGCGGCCGGGGTCGCCGGCTTCCTGCACAAGCCGCTGTCGCCCGAGACGATCGAAGACAGCGCCAACGCGCTTGCCGCCGCGGCGACGGTCGCGGCCCCCACGCTCGCGCCCGAACTGCCGGCCGCGACCGAGGCGCCGCCCGCCAAGGGCAGCACGCTGAAAAATGTCGCGCTGTTCTTCGCCGGGCCGTTCATCGGGCTTGCCTACATCATGGCCCTCCCGTTCGTCGGGCTCGGCATGCTGGCGTGGCTCGCCTTCCGCGCCGTCAGGGGCAATGCGACCGCGCGCAAGATCGGTGTCATCGCCAAACACTGCGGCATGGCCGTCGCCGCACCCTTCATCGGCCTCGCCTACTTCGCCCTGTTCCCCTTCATCGGGCTTGGGATGCTGGCGTGGCTCGTGGTGCGGGCGGCCCTCGGCGGCGGCAAGGAATAGGGTAAGAGCACGCCAGCCGCTGTACACAAGTCATGGCCACTTCGCCGGGGGCATGTCCCCCGGCTTTTTTATCGCCGACCGGACTCTTGGTATTTCTTGATCTACCTCATTTTCGGCGGCAAGCAGGTGGTGTCCATTGGGGTGGAAGATGCTCGAGAAAGCTTCGGCGACTGGCCGGGGGCGCAAGCCCCCGGCTGACGTTAGACCGCACTATGGCGAATCGCGGAGCCAATATGGAGATGTCCGCTCGCGCAGGCACGCCGGGGCAAACGCCGTCGGTGGCGGCCCTGTGCATTGCGGCGCTCCTTGCCTCGCTTGCTCTGCTGCCGGGCGCGGCGGGGAGGGCGCACGCTGCCGACGACGCCTCCTCCGCCGCGCCGAAGTGCCTCGCCTGCCACGGCAGCGAGGGATTCGAGAAAAAGCTGAGCGATGACGAAACTCTGTCGCTCTACGTGCCGGGGTCGGATTTTGCCAGGTCGGTGCACAACGCGATCGGCTGCACCGGCTGCCACAGCGATATCGATCTCAACCGCCATCCGCCGTCGGCAAAAGACATCAAGAGCGCGCGCGAATATTCGCTCGCCTCGGTCGAGATCTGCCGCGGATGCCATGCCGACAAATTCGAGCAGTGGGAGAAGAGCGTCCACGCGGCCCTGGTGCGCGACGGCAATCCGGCGGCGCCCATCTGCACCGACTGCCACAGCCCGCACGCGGTCATCAAGGCGGCGGCCGCGACCGTGGAGGAGGTGCCCTGCCGCGGCTGTCATTCGGACATCTACAATGCCTATGTCGGCAGCATGCACGCCAAGGCGCGGCTGCGCTCGGACCAGAGCTATGCGCCGCTCTGTTCCGGCTGCCACAGCGCCCACGACGTGAAGCCGGTCGCGCTCGGCGAGGGACCGAGGGCGGCCTGCGTGGGCTGCCACGCCGACGCGCTCGCGGCCCACCAGCAATGGCTTCCCAACGCGGCGCTGCATTTCGAGGTCGTGTCCTGCGCCGCCTGCCACGCGCCCGGAGCCAAGCGCAAGGTCGACCTCATGCTCTACGACAGCCGGTCGCAGACGCAGGTCGCGGAGCAGAAGGGCGTGCCGCTGTTCGACGCCGGCACCCGTTCGGCCGCCGACGGCAAGGGGCTCGACGCGCTGGCGCTGTGGAACCTGCTGCGCACCCTCAACCGCGAGGGCATGGCCGGCAAGACCACGCTGCGCGGCCGGCTCGAGGTGAGCAGCGGGCCGGAGGCCCATCAGCTCGCCGACAAGAGCAAGGCGGTGAGCGACTGCAAGTTCTGTCATCGCCGCGGATCGGAGCCGTTCCAGACCGTGACCGTCTCGGTGCTCGGGCCGGACGGACGGCGGATCAAGCTCGGCGCCGATGCCGACGTGCTCAGCTCGGTGATCTCCATCGATTCGGTCGGCGGCTTCTACGCCATCGGCGGCACGCGGATCACGCTCCTGGATTTCCTGCTGATCCTCGCCGTCTTCGCCGGCCTGGCGGTGCCGGTCGGACACCTGACCTTGGGCTGGCTGGTCCGCCGCTATCTGCCGGCGCGGTCCGCCGCCCCGCCGGGCGCGCCGAGCGACGCCGGCGCCAAGCCGCAAGCATGATCAAGGGGAGGAACGCGCCGTGCAACGAATCTACGTCCATCCCCTGCCGGTGCGCATCTGGCACTGGATCAACGCGCTTGGCTTCGTTCTGATGGTTCTCACCGGCGTGCAGCTTCGCTACGTCGGCCTGATCGACGTGATCTCGTTCCGCGCCGCGGTTCAGCTGCACCAGTGGATCGGCTTCGTCCTGATCGCCAATTTCCTGATCTGGCTCTGCTTTTATCTCTTCACCGACAAGATCATGGTCTACCATCCGGAATTGAGCATGCGGAAGCATTATCTCGGCAGCTGGCACCAGATGCTCTATTACGGCTACGGCATGTTCAAGGGCGCCCCCAACCCGCACCACGTCACCGCTTACGAGAAATTCAACCCGCTGCAGAGCACGCTCTACCAGATCGTCATGTTGCTCCTGGTTCCGATCCAGTTCTACACCGGCATCCTGCTGTGGGACGTGGAGCGCTTCTCGGGCCAGGTGAAGTTCTTCGGCGGGGTGCGCGTCATCGACACGGTCCACGTGCTGATCTTCATCTTCTTCGTGTCGTATATCCTGATCCACGCCTACCTCGGCACGCTGGGCAGGACGCGCGCGGCGAACTACAAGGCGATGTTCAGCGGCTACGAGGAAGTGCCCGACGATCGCGCGGCGCCCGCGGCGGAAGCCGCGTCGCCGGGCGCGCCGGGAGGCGGATAGCCGCTGTCCGGTTCGGTTTCGAACCCCGGGCTCCTCGCCACGACGATCCAAAAAACAGATTCCGCGTGTATCGCTCTCGGCGCTTTTTTTAATTTTGTCGCTTTTTCTGCGGAAAACCGGTACCCGCCCCGGATCAAGTTCGGGGCGAGCTTTTTCCGGAAAATGCTTTAAGGCCGGCCCGATTGGTCCGACGGGTCGGCGCCGTGGTCGCCTTCGCGCAGGCGGATGTTGTACTTCTTCATCAGCGCCTGGAAATTGGCGCGCTGCATGCCGGTGTCTTCCGCGCTCTTGGTGGCATTCCAGGCGTTGCGCTTGAGCGCCTCGAGAATGAACAGCTTCTCGATATCCTCCACCGATTTCTCGCGCGCGGCCTTCTTCACCCGCTTGAGGTCGTCGCTGGTGTGCGGAACGTCGAGCGCGGGCCGCGCGGCGGCTTCGATGATGTTGACGAGGTGGGCCTGACGAATGACGCGGTCGGTGGTGAGGATGGCGGCCCGGTGCACCGTGTTCTCCAGTTCGCGCACGTTGCCGGGCCAGTCGTAATTGACGAGCGCGCTCATCGCGCCTTCCGAGAACTCGGTCACCTTCTTGCCCAGCTCCTCGTTCACCGCCTTGAGGAAATGAAAGGCGAGCGCCGGGATATCGTCGCGGCGTTCGCGCAGCGGCGGCACGTGGATGGGGAATATGTTGATGCGGTAGTAGAGGTCGTCGCGGAAGGTGCCGGTCGCCACCATCGCCTTGAGGTCCTTGTTGGTGGCGGTGACGAGCCGCAGGTTGACGGCGTGGGTCTTGGTGTCGCCGACCGCGCGGAACTCGCGCTCCTGGATGACGCGCAGCAGCTTGGCCTGGGTGGACAGGGAAAAATTGCCGATTTCGTCGAGGAACAAAGTGCCGCCGTCGGCGACTTCGAGCATGCCGCGCTTGTTGGCGACCGCCCCGGTGAAGGCGCCCTTGACGTGGCCGAACAGCTCGCTTTCCAGGAGGTTTTCGCTCAGCGCGTTGCAGTCGACCGCGACGAACGCCTTGTCCTTGCGCAGGCTGTTGTAGTGGACCGCGCGCGCGATCAGTTCCTTGCCGGTTCCGCTTTCGCCGCTGAGCAAGACGGTCGAATTGGTGGGCGCGCACTTGGCGATGAGCCGGAACACGTTCTGCATCTGCGAGCTCGCCCCGATGATGTTCTCGAAGCGGTATTTCGAGCTCACTTCGCTCTTGAGGTTGAGGTTCTCCTCCATCAGCCGCCGCCGCTCGAGCGCCCGCTCGACAACCAGCTTGAGCTCGTCCGGGTCGAACGGCTTCGCCAGATAGTCGAAGGCGCCGAGCTTCATCGCCTTGACCGCGGTCTCGATCTGGGAGAGGCCGGTGACCATGATGACGTCGAGGTCGGGATGCGCCTCCTTGGCGCGGCCCAGCACTTCGAGGCCGTCCATCTTGGGCATCATGATGTCGAGGATGAGCACGTCGTAGTGGTTCTCGCCGATCCGGCGCAGGGCCTCGACGCCGTCGCGCACGCCCTCGACCTGGTGATCGCCGCCGAGAATGCGCAGGCAGCTGCGGATGACGATCTCTTCGTCGTCGACGATGAGGATGCGCGCGCTCATCAGACGCCCTCGACTTGCGCGTGGACGGGTTCGGCCCGGCCGGCAGGGCCGTCGGCGACCGGCGCGAGCGGCAGATAGATGCGGAAGGTGGAGCCCTTGCCGACCTCGCTTTCCACCTCGATCCCGCCGCCATGGGCGTTGACGATGCCGTGGCTCACCGACAGACCGAGCCCGGTGCCCTTGCCCGGCTCCTTGGAGGTGAAGAAGGGATCGAAAATCCGCTGCAGGTTTTTCTCCGGAATGCCGCAGCCCGTATCGATGATCGCTATCTCCACCATCGCGACCGGCGGCTGGCCGGGCTCGAAGCTTCGCGGCGCTTGCGCGCGCCGGGTGCGGACGGTGATGCTGCCCTTTTCGTCGATGGCGTGCTCGGCGTTGACGAGCATGTTCATGACGACCTGCTGAATCTGATCGGCGTCGACCCAGACCGGCGGCAACGTGCGGTCAAGATCGAGCGCGATCTCGATGTCATGCAGGTGGGCGGGCCGCTCGACGATCCGCACCGTATTTTCGATCACCTCGTTGAGATCGGCGAATTTCTTCTCCGGCGGTTTTTCCCGGGCGAAATCGAGGAGCCGCTTGATGATCGCGGCGCAGCGCCGGGTTTCCCGGATCACCAGGTCGAGGTCCTCGGCGTCGGGACTGCCGTCGGCGCATTTCTGCCGCAACAGGTGCGAGAAGGTCAGCACGCCGGTCAACGGGCTGTTGAGCTCGTGGGCGATGCCGGACGCGAGCAGGCCGACCGAGGCGAGCTTTTCGCCGCGCACGGTCTCGGCCTGGGCGCGGCGCAGCTCCTGGGTTCGGTTTTCCACCTTCTCCTCGAGCAGGCGTCCCCACTCGCGCAATTCCGCCCGGGAATTGCGCAGCGCCGCGGTCATGGCGTTGAACGCGGCGGCCAGTTCGCCGAACTCGTCGTCGCCGCGCACCGGGATCGACTGTTCCAGATCGCCGGAGGCGATCCGCTTGGCGCCGCCCTCCAGGTCGCGCATCGGCACATAGACCAGGTGGTGGACGAAGAAGCCCACCGACAGCGCGGCGACGACGATGAAGCCCAACGACAGGCCGCCGATGGCAAGCGTGCTCTTGCGCATCTTCTGGTCGATATCATCGAGCGAGTAGACGATGTCGAGGACGCCGAGCACCGTCGTGTCGGGGGAATGCTGGTGGCAGGCGGCATTGTAGCAGGTCGGCTCGTTGCGGATGATCTCCATGCTGCCGAGCAGCCGCCTGCCGTCGGCAGCTTTGAACGTCCACGTCCGCTCGTTCTTGGGCAATTGCGCCAAGGGCTTCGTGCCTTGGTGGCAGGAGACGCACCCTTCGGCGTTGCGGTCGAGGGTCTGGCCGACTTCCGCGGCGGTGGTCGAGTGGATGATGCGGCCGTCTTTGCTGAGAAGCCGCACCTTGTCGATCTTCTCCTGGCTCGCCACGTCGTGGATGATGCGATCGACGTAGGCGGGCTGGTTCTGCAGCATGGCGAAGCGGGTGCTCTTGGTGATCACCTCGGAGAGCTGACCGACGTTTTCCGACGCCTCGGCCTGGAGCTGGTTGCGCAAATAGCCGGCGGCGAGCAGCGTGAACATCAGCATCGCCGCCGACAGGGCGAGCGTCAGATAAAGGGCCACTTTGCCTTTCAGGGTCAGCCGCATGGGGCAACCGCTTTGCTTGCGCACGGGGACGCAAGCCTAGCGGTTTCGCCGCTGCCGCCATTTGACACGGATCAATTCCGGCACGGCCAGCACCCGCCAAAACGATCGAACCGCTCGCCGCCGCCGCAATCGGCAACCGAAAGCGCCTATTCGCCGGCAGGCGCACCCAACACGAGAAGCCGCCCTAGCGGTTGCCCAAAATCGTCGGCACCAGGGCGCGCGGGTCGCGCGCCGGCCATTTGCCGATGTCGACCGTGTGGAAGAAGTCGGCCAGGTGCTGGTTGAAGGCGCCGGGGTCCTCGGTGTTGATGCCGTGGCCGGCGTTGGGCATCACGACCAGCGCCGCCGTCGGGATCGTCTGCTTCATCAGGATGCCGGGCTCCAGACACGGCCAGTCCTCGTCGCCGGTCATCACCAGGGCGGGGGCGGTGATGGTCTTCATCTTGTCGACGAGGTCGTAGAGCGACGGCCGGCGTGCCTGCACGCCGCGCAAGGTCCCGACCGCGCCTTCGACCGAGTGCTCCTTGAGCTGCTGCATGAATTCGGCAAAGCCGCGCGGATCCTTGTCCTGGAACTGCACGCGCGTCGGCCCCAGCCCGTAGGCCTCGGCCTGCTTTTCCATGCCGTTCGTTTCGAACGCCCGCGCGGAGGCTTCCGCCTCCTCCATGAATTGCTGGCGCTTGTCGCGCGCCGCACCGTAGCCGCAGCCGGCGATCACCAGCGAGCGGGCGCGGTCGTGGTAGGTGAAGCCGAAGTGGAGCGTCGCGAACCCGCCCATCGACAGGCCGACGACGTGCGCCTTGTCGATCTTGAGCCCGTCGAGCACCGCGCGGATGTCGTCGCGGGCGCGGTCCTGCGAGTAGCGCTGGGGCTCCTTCGGCACGTCGGACGGCGGATAGCCGCGCGCGTTATACGTGATGCAGCGGTAGCGCCGGCTGAAATAGCGCACCTGCGGCTCCCACGAGCGGTGGTCGCCGGCGAACTCGTGCACGAAAACGATCGGGGTCCCGCTCCCGGTCTCCTCGTAATAGAGTTTGACACCGTCGTCGGCGGTCAGGTGCGGCATGGCGGTTCTCGCGGATTAAGCTCACTGGCCGCCGGCGCGGGCGGAAATCCCCGCGTCGATGGTGACGACCGATCCGCTCGCGTAGCCGGAGCGGTCGGAAGCGAGGAAGGCGACAGCGCTGGCGATTTCCTCGGGCGTCGCGGCGCGGCCGAACGGCA
>DASPVJ010000236.1:0-2852 GCA_035622435.1 Xanthobacteraceae bacterium
TGTCGTCGACCTTCACCCATTCGGCCGGATCGTAGTCGGGCGCAAGGAAGCGGGCGGCGGCGCCGGGGGCGAACCAGGCATCGGCGCCTTCGACCGCGAACACGTCGGCGATGCGCGCGTTGATCCGCTCGTCCTTGAGGACTTCCGCCGTGCCGTCGGCGCGCGCGCGCACGAACACGGTGATCGGCACACCCCAGGCGCGCTGGCGCGAGATCACCCAGTCGGGCCGGCTCTCGATCATGCCGGTGATGCGGTTCTCGCCCTGGGGTGGCACCCAGCGGGTCTCCCCAATCGCGCGCAGCGCGCGGTGGCGCAGCGTGTCGCCGCGGCCGGCGATGTCCTGGTCCATGGCGATGAACCACTGCGGCGTGTTGCGGAAGATCACCGGCTTCTTCGAGCGCCACGAATGCGGGTACTGGTGCTTGAGCCGGCCGCGTGCAATGAGCATGCCCGCGTCTCTCAGAGCCGTGATAACCGCCTCGTTGGCGTCGCCCTTCTCCCCAGTGTCGGTGATCACTCGCTTTCCAGTGAAGCCCGGCGCCTGATCGGTGAAACGTCCGTCGGCATCCACCGTGTAAGGGATCGTCGTACTGATTCCCAAGCGCGCAAGATCACGCGAATTAGCCGTCCAAACCTCAAAATCCTCCCGACCATGCCCAGGCGCCGTGTGGACGAATCCTGTTCCAGTGTCGTCAGTCACATGTTCGCCTCTCAGAAGCGGGACAGTGAAATCGTAACCAGGGTAAACGCCATGGAGCGGGTGCGAACAGGCTAACGGCCACAATTTATGCTCCGACACATCTCGAAGTTCACGATACGTCGTTACCCGCGCTTGCTTCATCACATCGCCCGCGAGGGTTTTCGCGAGAATGAATTTCTCGCCCTTTTTCGCCCAATTCCCTTCGGGAGAGTCCGTCACTTCATAAATTGCGTAGTCTATCTTGGGCGAATAGCTGATCGCTCGATTTCCTGGGATTGTCCAAGGGGTCGTAGTCCAGATCACGATCGAAGAACCCCAAAGGTCCTGAGAGCCCTCACCCAACGCGGCACTGTTGGCCTCGATCGGAAACTTCACCCAGATCTGATCGGAGACGTAGTCTTCGTATTCCACCTCCGCTTCCGCCAGCGCGGTCTGCTCCACCACCGACCACATCACCGGCTTCGAGCCGCGGTAGAGCAACCCGTTCATGGCGAACTTCATCAGCTCGCGGGCGATCTGCGCCTCGGAGGGATAGTCCATGGTGGCGTAGCGATTGGCCCAGTCGCCTTCGACGCCGAGCCGCATGAACTCCTCGCGCTGCACGTCGATCCAATGGTCGGCGAAGGCGCGGCACTCGCGGCGGAACTCGATGATCGACACCGCCTCCTGATTGTGGCCGCGCCCGCCCGGCGCGTCCTTCGACCAGCCTTTCTTGCGGCCTTGGGCGCGATACTCCTCCTCGACCTTCCATTCGATCGGCAGGCCGTGGCAGTCCCAACCGGGCACGTAGTTTGAATCGAACCCGAGCATCTGCTGGGAGCGCGTCACCACGTCCTTGAGTATCTTGTTGAGCGCGGTGCCGATGTGGATGTTGCCGTTGGCGTAGGGCGGCCCGTCATGAAGGATGAAGCGCGGCTTGCCCGCCGCCGCGCGGCGTAGCCGCCGATACATGTCGAGGCGCCGCCAGCGCGCGAGCAATTCCGGCTCCTTCTGCGGCAAGCCGGCGCGCATGGGAAAATCGGTCTGCGGCAGGAATAGGGTCGCGCTGTAGTCGCGGGCGTCGGTCATGGCGGTCGGGTCGGGCTTTTAGGTTGCGATCGGGGGCGCCGGCTTTCCCGGTCTTGCACCCGACCGGACAGTCAGGCGCAAGCCGGGCCGATAATGATAAGCCGGACCGACGACCGAATCGCCGAAGCGTATGACGTGCGCGCAACCATGGGGCCCTTTCTATCAGGCGAAGCGTTAATAGTGAATAGCGAAGCTCGTAGCCCGCATTGACGCCCGCAAAGGCGGGCGGAAATGCGGGATTTGCTTCACCCCGGATTTCCCCTCGCTTTCGCGAGGGTCAATCCGGGCTACCGGGCATAATCGGCGGGAACGCGTCTCCCGCACGCGCAAGCACCGCGCGGGCAAGCCGGCTGTCGTCGTCCATGTGGCGGATCAGGTCCTCGATGCCGTCGAAGCGCATCTCGGCGCGGATCCAGCCGATGAAGGCGACATCGAGGGTGCGGCCGTAGAGTTCGCCGGAAAAGTCGAACAAGTGCACTTCGAGGAGCGGCGCGCCGGCCCCGAAGGTCGGGCGGCGGCCGAAGTTGGCGACCCCGTCGAGGACGCGGCCGTCGAGGCCCACCCGCACCGCGTAGATGCCGTGCTTGAGCCCGCAGGCGGGATCGAGCTTGAGGTTGGCGGTGGGATAGCCGAGGTCGCGGCCGCGCTTGTCGCCGTGGATCACCGTCGCGGTGACGAACCACGGATAGCCGAGAAGTTCGGCGGCCTCGACCACCCGGCCGGCCGTGAGCGCCGCGCGGATCACGCTCGAGGAGACGGGCCGCCCCTCGTCCTCGAGCGGCGGCATGACGTCGACCGGGAACCCCAGGCGGCGCCCCATTTCGGCGAGGAAGGCCGGCGACCCGCCGCGGTTCTTGCCGAAATGGAAGTCGAACCCGATGGTCGCCCCGGCGACGGCGAGCCGCTCGACCAGCACCTTGCGGATAAACGTCTCGGCTGTGAGCCCGGCGAGCGCCGCGTCGAAGGTCATCACCAGGACGCCGTCGAGCCCGGTCGTGGCCAACAGGCGCAGCTTCGCCTGGGCGTCGGTCAGCCGGAACAAGGGCTGGCCCGGCCGCAGCACCACGCTCGGATGCGGCTCGAA
>DASPVJ010000237.1:0-3827 GCA_035622435.1 Xanthobacteraceae bacterium
ACACGAACACCGGGGAGCGTGCTCCCCGGTGTCCGGTGCCGCGCTTCTGCGGCGGCGATTATTCGGCCTTTGGCGTTGTCGTTGGACTTTCTCTCGAACTCAGAACGCCCCCAGCAGGACGGCGCCGACGAACAGGAACACAGCGCACACCGCCAGGACATCGAGCCTCAAGGCAAGGTCCACGTCCGGTGCCTCCCTGGTTTATGGGCACATTTTACCACAGGCGCCCCGTGGTCCGAAGCACCAAACGTGCTGCACTGCGGCGGGTTCCCGCCCGCTTCCGACCGCGCGGTTTAAGCGATTGACGCTGCGGCCAAAATTTATTTTTCGCGCGCGGCGAACCCCTGTGAACAGGCGAACCGGGCGTTCGGGTAATTCCGTCGCGCTCACGTTCACGGCCGCGCCGCCAGCGCCAGTTCGACGAACCGGGCCGCCTCGAGCGCGCCGCGGTCGTGGCCGAAGCGGCCGATAATCTGCACGCCGAGCGGAAGCCCGGTCGCGTCGGCGAGCCCGGGAATGTTGACGCAGGGCGTCCCCATCAGCGTCCACAGCCGATTGAAGATCGCCGGCCCGGTCGAGGCGAGGCTGAACGGTGCCGCGCCCGGCGCCGACGGCGTGAGGATCGCGTCCGCGTCCGCCATCAGCTCGACCAGCGCCTGGCGCGCCCGCTTGGTGATGCGGCGGGCGGCATCGTAGGTGTCCGCGTCGATGTCGGCGGCGGCGTCGAGCAGTGCGCGCAACTGCGGCCCCAGCTGGTCGCGGTGGTGCTCGTACTCGTGGGCGAGCGCGCGATAGGCCTCGTAATCCTGGACCGTGCCGTGGGCATCCCACGCATCTATGAGGATCTGCGGCAGCTCGACATCGATCACCTTGGCGCCGGCTGCCGCGGCCGCCCGCGCCGCGGTCTCGACCGCGCCGCGCATGTCGTCGCTCGCCTCGTTCCAGATGTGGGTGCGCGCAAGAAGAATGCGCGGCGCCGCCGGCGCGCCTGCATCGATGCGCAGGTTGCGCCCGGTGATCGCCGCCGCCGCGAACGCCACGTCGACGACGCCCGCGGCGAACAGGCCGGCAGTGTCGAGATGCCAGGAGAAGCATTTCATGCCCACGGTCGGCAGCAGCTTGTAGGACGGCTTGAAGCCGGCGACGCCGCAGTAGGCCGCCGGGCGGATGACCGAGCCGCCGGTCTGGCTGCCGACTGCGATCGCCACCATGCCGGCGGCGACCGCCGCCGCCGAGCCGGACGACGAGCCGCCCGGCGTGTGGGCGGGATTGTGCGGATTGCGGGTCTTGCCGGGGCGCATGTGGGCAAGCTCGGTCGTCACCGTCTTGCCCAGCACGATGCCGCCGGCGCGCCGGATCATCGACACCAGCGCCGCGTCGCACGCCGGCCGGAAGCCGGCGTGGAACGAGGTGCCGTAGCCGGTGGGAAAATCGACCGTGTCGAGAATGTCCTTGACGCCGACCGGCAGCCCGCGCAGCGGTGCGGCCGCGACCGCCGGGTCCTCGGCGCGGCGGCGCGCCGCCTCCATGTCGAGGGCGATGAAGGCGCCGATCTCGCTCTCGCGCGCGGCGATCGCTTCGGCGCACAGGTCGAGCACGGCCGCGGGCGCGAGTTCGCCCGCCTCGATGCGCCGGGCAAGGTCGAGGGCAGCGAGCATCAGGATGTCCCTTCGTTACGGCAGCCCGTTCCGCCGCGATGTGGCCCGAACGGGCTTGCGCAATCAAGAGCCGGCCGAAAAACTGGCGGGACCGCCCCAGGGAGGAGAGACGCATGCCGCGCCGATTGATCGACATCAGCGTTCCGTTGCGGGCCGGCATCGCCAGCGATCCGCCGCACATGCTGCCGCAGATCGCCTATGACGATCACCACGCGACCGCGCCGCAAATGGCCGAGTACATGGGCGTGCGGGTCGACCAGTTTCCCGACGGCGAGTTCGCCGCGGTCGAGCGCTGCGCCATCAGCACCCACAACGGCACGCACCTCGATGCGCCCTATCATTACTTCTCGACCATGAACCACGCGCTTAAATCCGGCGGCGAGCCGTCGTGGCGCATCGACGAGGTGCCGCTCGAATGGTGCTTTCAGCCGGCGGTGAAGCTCGACTTCCGCCATTTGCCGGACGGCTACGTGGCGACGCCGTCCGACGTGGAAGCGGAACTCAAGCGCATCGGCCACGCCATCCGGCCGCTCGAGATCGTGGTGGTCAACACCCGCGCCGGCAGCCGCTACGGCGAGGCGGATTTCATCGACGCCGGCTGCGGCATGGGCAAGGCGGCGACCTTGTGGCTGTTGGAGCGCGGCGTGCGCCTGGTCGGGACCGATGGCTGGAGCTGGGATGCGCCGTTTTCCTTCACCCGCCGGCGCGTGCAGGAGACCGGCGACGCGAGCCTGATCTGGGAAGGCCACCGCGCCGGCCGCGAGATCGGCTACTCGCACCTGGAGAAGCTGCACAATCTCGAGCTGCTGCCGCCCGACGGCTTCGAGGTCGTCTGCTTTCCGGTCAAGGTGCATCGCGCCTCGGCCGGCTGGACCCGCGCCGTCGCGATCGTGCCGGGGTGAATTTGCCTGTTCCCCGGGCGCAGCGCAGCACGAAGTGGTGCGCTGCAGACCCGGGGTCTACACCTCAGAATGGGCCCCGGACCAGCGGTGCACCGCTCCACTTCGCTCCGCGCTGCACCGCATCCGGGGAGCCCTGATTATTGAGCAATCCTTAACGGAATAGCCCGCATTGTGCGCGCCATGGCGCGTACGTTTGCCAAGTATCTCCTCGTCTCCATCGTTTTCGTGATGCTCGCCGCCTGCGCCCGCAGCTGGTTTGCGGAGCGCCCCCCGTGGCGGCACGACGCGGAAGTCGCGTGCCTCAAGTCGGGCGCGGTGAAGGAGGGCGCAGGCATCACCCAGCTGCGGCCGATCGAAGGTCCCGGCATCTGCGGCGCCGATTTTCCCCTGCGGGTTACCGCGCTGGGCGAGAACGGGCCGCTCGGCTTTGCCGACGACCCGCGTCCGCCCGGCACGATCCCGCAATATTCGCCGCCGCCCGGGCCGCCCGCGCCGCCGGCGCCGACCTACGGAACGCCGGCGCCGGATCCGCCGGCCGCCGCTTCCGGCGCGCCGATGCCGATCACGCCGAGGGAACTCGATCAGCCCGTCGCCGACGGGCCCTATGCACCCTATCCCGAGCAGCCGGCGTACGGCGCGCCGCCCGCCACCTATCCGGCGCAGCCGTCCAAGCCGATCGAGACCGTCCCGCTGGCGCCGTCCCGCGACATGGGGCTTGCTGCGCCAGTGTCGGTGACGCCCGCCGCCACCCTCGCCTGCCCGCTGGTTTCGGCGCTCGACACCTGGATGGCGAGCGCGGTGCAGCCGGCGGCGCGCCGCTGGTTCGGCCAACCGGTGGTCGAGATCAAACAAATCTCCGCCTATTCGTGCCGGTCGATGAACAACCAGCCTGGCGCGTCGATCTCCGAGCACGCCTTCGGCAACGCCCTCGACATCGCCGCCTTCACGTTCGCGGACGGCCGCAAGGTCACCGTGCGCGACGGCTGGCACGGCCCGCCGGAGGAGCAGGCGTTCCTGCACGATGTCCACGCCAGCGCCTGCCGTTTGTTCGCGACGGTGTTGGCGCCGGGCTCGAACGCGTTCCACTACGACCACATGCACGTGGATCTGGCGCGGCACGCGAGCGGCCGCTCGATTTGCGAGCCGGCGCCGATCCCGGGCGACCTCGTCGCCGGCGCGCGCCGGCCGCTCGTCACCGGCTCGATCGCACCGCCCGCGCCACGCCCCGCGCGGCCGGCAGCCACTCGCCCCATTCCGACCGACGACC
>DASPVJ010000238.1:0-62125 GCA_035622435.1 Xanthobacteraceae bacterium
CTCGACGACCTCGGCGTCGATTACGTCGAAGGCGGCTATCCGGGCGCCAATCCGACCGACAGCGAGCTGTTCGCGCGCGAGCGCACGCTCGCCGCGACGTTCACCGCCTTCGGCATGACGCGGCGGCCCGGCCGCTCGGCCTCGAACGACCCGGGGCTGGTGCAACTGCTCGACGCCAAGGCGGACGCCGTCTGCTTCGTCGCCAAGGCTTCCGACTACCAGGTGCGCGTCGCGCTCGAGGCCACGCTGGAGGAGAATCTGGCCTCGATCCGCGACAGCGTGCGCGCCGCCAAGGCCAAGGGCCGCGAGGTGCTGGTCGACTGCGAGCACTTCTTTGACGGCTACAAGGCGAACGCGGACTACGCGCTCGCCTGCGCGCAAGCTGCGTTCGATGAGGGCGCGCGCTGGGTCGTGCTGTGCGACACCAACGGCGGCACCTTGCCGCACGAGGTCGCGGCGATCGTCGGCGAGGTTGCCGCGCGCATTCCGGGCGACCACCTCGGCATCCATGCCCACAACGACACCGAACAGGCGGTGGCGAACTCGCTTGCCGCGGTGCGTGCGGGCGCGCGCCAGATCCAAGGGACGCTCAACGGGCTGGGCGAGCGCTGCGGCAATGCCAACCTCGTCTCCATCATCCCGACGCTCAAGCTCAAGCCGGAGTTCGCCGAGCGCTTCGACATCGGCGTGACCGACGCCAAGCTCAAGAGCCTCGCGCACGCCTCGCGCATCCTCGACGAGATGCTCAACCGCGCGCCCGACCGCCACGCGCCTTACGTCGGCGACAGCGCGTTCACCACCAAGGCCGGCATCCACGCGTCGGCGATCGCCAAGGATCCGGCCACCTACGAGCACGTGCCGCCCGAAGCGGTCGGCAACCGGCGCAAGCTCCTCGTGTCGGACCAGTCGGGACGCTCGAACGTGCTCGCCGAACTCGAGCGCATCGGCCTTGCCGCCGACAAGGACGATCCGCGCATCGGCCGCCTGCTCGAAATCGTCAAGGAGCGCGAGGCGCGGGGCTATGCCTACGAGGGCGCCGACGCGTCGTTCGAGCTGTTGGCGCGCCGCACCCTCGGCAAGGTACCGGCGTATTTCGATGTGACCCAGTTCGACGTCAACGTCGAGCAGCGCATCAACGCCAAAGGCGAGCGCGTCACCGTCACCATGGCGGTGGTCAAGGTGAAGGTCGGCGAGGACGAGCTGATTTCCGCGGCAGAGGGCAACGGGCCGGTCAACGCGCTCGACCTCGCCTTGCGCAAGGACCTCGGCAAGTACCAGCGCTTCATCGACGGGCTCAAGCTCACCGACTACCGCGTACGCATCCTCGACGGCGGCACCGAAGCGGTGACCCGGGTGATGATCGAGAGCGAGGACGAGACCGGCGAGCGCTGGACCACGGTCGGCGTGTCGGCCAATATCATCGACGCCTCGTTCCAGGCGCTGATGGACTCGATCGTCTATAAGCTGGTGCGGTCGGGCGCGCCGACGTAGAGCATGATCGACCACGTCTCGCTCGCCGTCGCCGACCTTGACCGTGCCGCGCGGTTCTACGAAGAAGTGCTCGGCGCCATCGGTTTCGCCAAGCTCGAGGTGCGGCCGGCGACGATCGGCTTCGGCAAGCGCTATCCGGAGTTCTGGCTCAACCTGCGCCCGACGATAGCGGCCGTTGCCGCGGACAGCGGCATCCACGTCTGCCTGCGTGCGCCCACCGCCGCGGCCGTCGACGCGTTCCACGCGGCAGCGCTCGCAGCGGGCGGCGGCTCGGACGGGGCGCCGGGCCTGCGCGGGCTTCCCAGCAGGGGCTACTACGCCGCGTTCGTGCGCGATCTCGACGGCAACCGCGTCGAGGCGGTGACGTTCCTCAAGCGCGACGCGTGAGTTGCGTCACGGCTTCTTGGCGTCCGCTGGCGCCGCGGCGGGCGGCGCCAGCGACGTTGGCTCGGTCGGCGTCGGCGGCTTATTACCGAGGTCGCAGTTTTTTCGTTCGGCCGCCTGCTCGGCAAAGCGCTTGTTCGCGCGCGCCTGGGCGTATTCGGAGTCATAGGCCAGAGCGTTGGCGATGGGGCTGCCGGATTTTTCCATCAGGGCGGTGAGTTCCTTCACCCGGCCGTCGGCCGCCTTGTATTTCGCCACCACCTCCGGGCAGGTCAGCGGATCGTACGCCGACGGCATGACGAGCGCCTGCTGGAGGGTCGGAGAATCCACGGCACAGCCCGCCACGGCGAGCCCGGCCGCAAACGCTGCAACAGGGGCCCTGGGCATCACGCCCTCCGGCCAACGGATTCTGGCGGCTTCCTCATCTCACGCGTGGCAAACCCGCGAAGGCGGATGCCCCTGCGCAACCTGGCCATTGACGTTCATGCCGTGAACGCGGTACAAAAACCGCCGCTCTGTTCATGCCGTGAACATTATACCAGCCGCAAACCCAAGGAGCCAGCGTGCAGGAGCCGGCGGCAATGCAGACCCCAGCCGGGCGGGACGCGGCCGATGACGAGATCGTGCTCGGCGTGCTCGACGCGGTCGAGCGCGACCCGTCGGTCACGCAGCGCTCGGTCGCCCGCGAACTCGGCATCGCCCTTGGCCTCGCCAACGCATACCTCCGGCGCTGCGTGCGCAAGGGCCTGATCAAGGTGAGCCAGGTGCCGCGGCGGCGCTATGCCTATTACCTGACGCCCCAGGGCTTTGCGGAAAAATCGCGCCTGACCGCGACCTATTTGTCGGATTCCTTCTCGTTCTTTCGCAAGGCGCGCACCCAATGCGGCGACCTGTTCTCCCTTGCGGCAGCCCGTGGGCAACGTCGTTTGGCCCTGCTCGGACACGGCGATCTCGCGGAAATCGCGAGCCTTGTCGCCCGCGAGCACCCCATCGAGATCGTCGGCGTCATCGCGGCAGGCGAATCGGGGCAACCAGTGGCCGACCTCGCCGCCATCGATCGGGTCGATGCGATCATGGTGACGGCGCTGGTCGACCCGCGCGGCGCCTTGGAAGCGGCATTGCGCGCCTTCGGCAGCGACCGGGTCTACGTTCCCGCGATCCTGCGCGTGCGGATGCCGGCGCCTGCGGCGGCGCGTCCCGGAGAAGCCGCATGACCGCTGCGCGCTGGTACGTCGTCCACACCCAACCCAACCGCGAGGGCCGCGCCGATCTCAACCTGCGACGCCAGGGGTTCACCACCTATCTGCCGCGCTACGCGCGCCGCCGCCGCCATGCGCGCCGGCAGGAGACGGTGGCCCGGCCGCTGTTTCCTCGCTACCTGTTCGTCGCCCTCGACCTCGCGCGCGACCGATGGCGTGCCGTCCACTCGACCTTCGGCGTCAGTCGGCTCGTCCTCGCCGGAGAGGAGCCGTTGCCGGTGCCGGACGGGATCGTCGATGAGATTCGCCAGCGCGAGAACGGCGATGGCTTGGTTACGCTCGGGCTTCCCGCCGGCGTCGGCCCGGGCAGCCGGGTGCGTCTGGTCGACGGCATTTTCGCCGACGCCAGGGGCGTGCTCGAACGGATCGCCGACGATCGTCGCGTCGCGATCCTGTTGGAACTGCTCGGGCGCGAAGTGCGGGTGTTCGTTTCGCCGGCGAGCGTCGGCGCCGCCTGACGCCTGCGCCTTGTCGGTGCGGCCGGGGACGCAAGTCACCCGGAGTGCGGTAGCATGGCCAAACCCAAGTCATACCGGATGCGCGGGTGAGCGAGCCTGCCGTCAGCGTCATCGTGCCGTGTTACAACGGCGGGCATTTTCTTGATGAATTGTGCGCGAGCCTCGCGGCGCAGACGTTTCGCGACTTCGAGACCATCATCGTCGACGACGGCTCGACCGAGGACGAAACCCAGCGCAAGCTCGCCTCCCTCGAACCGGCGATCCGCGTCCTGCGGCAGGAGAACCGGCGCATGGCCGCGGCCCGCAACACCGGCGTCCGCGCGGCACGCGGCGAATTCGTTTTGCCGCTCGATTGCGATGATCGGCTCGATCCGTCCTTCCTCGCCGAGACGGTCGCGATCCTGCGCCATGCGCCGGGCGAGGTCGGGTTCGTATTCGCCCACATGCGGCTCGCCGGCGACATGGACGGGGTGATGCCGCGGCATTTCAACCGATTCGACCAATTGTTCCTCAATCAGCTGCCCTATTGCATGCTGATCCGACGCTCGGCGTGGGACGCCGCCGGCGGCGAAGACGAGGCGATGCATGACGGCGGGGAGGACTGGGAGTTCAGCATCCGGCTGGTGCGCGCCGGCTTCCGCGGCGTCGAGATCGCCAAGCCGCTCCTCATCTATCGGGTCAGCCTTGACGGTACGCTGATGAGCCGCACGGCGCGCAGGCACGGGACGATCTGGCGCTACATCCGCGGCAAGCACGGCGAACTCTATCGGCTGCCAGCGCTCGTTGCGGCTTGGCGTGCCAATCGGGCCGTGCCCAGCAAGATCGCACCGTTGAAGGCGGCCGGCCTGCTCGGCATGGCAAAGCTTCTGCCCGAATCCTGGTTCAACCGCCTGTTCTATCGTCTGCTTGTCGCCACCCGCGCGCGCCGCGTGGATCGCGGCGAATACCGGGCGGCGGCCTAAGGTCGTCATGGCGCCGTCCCGCATCGTCCCCGTGATCCTCGCCGGCGGCACCGGCGCGCGCCTGTGGCCGGTGTCGCGCGACACCATGCCGAAGCAGTTCCTGCCGCTGGTCGGCGATCGCTCGACCTTCCAGCAGGCGCTGGCGCGCGTGAGCGACGAGGCGCTGTTTGCTCCGCCGATCGTGATGACCTCCGACGCCTTCCGGTTCTTTGCCCGCCGCCAGGCGCAGGAGCTGGGGCTCGATCCGACCGTCGTGCTCGAGCCGGTCCGCCGCGATTCCGCGCCGGCGATCGCGGCGGCGGCAACGATCGCGCGCCGGGACGATCCGTCCGCGATCGTGCTAACGCTCGCCGCCGACCACGTGATTCTCGATCCCGAACTGTTCCGCTCGGCGTGCCTTGCCGGACGCGAGGCCGCGCACGAGGGCCGCATCGTGACGTTCGGCATTCGCCCGTCCGGACCGAAGACCGCCTACGGTTATATCCGCCCCGGGGCCGCCCTCGCGCAGCCGGGCGTCCATGCGGTCGCGGCCTTCGTCGAAAAGCCGGACGCCGATACGGCGGCGCGCTATGTCGCCGGCGGCTACCTGTGGAACTCCGGCAATTTTCTGTTCCGCGCCGATGTCCTGCTCGACGAGCTCGACCGCTGCGCGCCGGCGATCGCGCAAGCCGCGGCCGCCGCGGTCGAAAACGCCACCTTCGATCTCGGCTTCGTGCGCCTCGACGCCGACGCGTTCGCCCGCGCGCCGCAGACGTCGATCGACTATGCGCTGATGGAGCGCACCGACCGCGCCGCCGTCGTCGAGAGCCGATTCCGCTGGTCGGATATCGGCAATTGGGCGGCGATCTTCGACATCGCCGAGCGCGACGCGGCCGGCAACGCGACCCATGGGCCGGCGGCGGCGCTCGACGCGCGCGATTGCCTGATCCACGCCGACGAAATCCTCACCGCCGTGATCGGGGCAAACGATCTGATGGTCGTGGCGAGCCCCGACGCCGTGTTGGTCGTGCCGCGCGAACGCGCCGAAGCTGTCAAAGAGCTGGTCGCCACGCTCAAGCAGGCGAATCACCCGGAGGCGACGGAGCACCGCCGGGTGCATCGGCCGTGGGGCCACTACGAGTCGGTCGACGCCGGCGAGCGCTTCCAGGTCAAGCGCCTCGTCGTTGCGCCGGGAGGAACCCTGTCGCTGCAGAAGCATCTCCACCGCGCCGAGCATTGGGTCGTGGTGAAGGGCACCGCGGAGGTCACGATCGGCGACGTCAAGAAGACCGTGCATGAGAACGAGGCGGCCTATATTCCGATCGGCGCCGTTCACCGGCTCGCCAATCCGGGCAAGATTCCGCTTGAATTGATCGAGGTGCAGACCGGCAGCTACTTCGGCGAGGACGACATCATCCGCCTCGAGGATGTCTATCGCCGCGGCTGAACGGAGTCGACGGAATTTCCCCATGGCGCGCGAGCGTGTCGCACTGATCACCGGCGTGACCGGCCAGGACGGCGCTTATCTGGCGGAGCTGCTGCTCGGCAAGGGCTACGTCGTCCACGGCACCAAGCGGCGGTCTTCCTCCTTCAACACTGAACGCGTCGACCATTTGTTTCACGATCCGCACGAGGAGGGCGTGCGGTTTTTCATGCACTACGGCGACATGACCGATGCGACCAATCTCATACGCATCATCCAGGAGACCCAGCCGGACGAGATCTACAACCTCGCCGCCCAAAGCCATGTCCTGGTGTCGTTCGAGACGCCGGAGTACACGGCCAACGCCGACGCGCTGGGCACGCTGCGGCTGCTCGAGGCGATCCGCATCCTCGGCATGGAGAAGCGCGTCAAATTCTACCAGGCCTCGACCTCCGAGCTTTACGGCGTCGCGCGCGAAGTTCCGCAGCGGGAGACGACGCCGTTCTATCCGCGCTCGCCCTACGGGGCGGCCAAGCTCTACGCTTACTGGATCACGGTGAACTACCGCGAGGCCTACGGCATCCACGCCTCCAACGGCATCCTGTTCAACCACGAAGGGCCGACGCGGGGAGAGACCTTCGTCTCGCGCAAGATCACGCGCGCGGTCGCGGCGATCGAGCTGGGGTTCCAGGACAAGCTCTACCTCGGCAATCTCGACGCCAAGCGCGACTGGGGCCACGCCCGCGACTACGTCGAGGGCATGTGGCTCATCGTTCAGCAGCCCGAACCCGACGACTACGTGCTGGCGACGGGGGAAAGTCACTCGGTGCGCGAGTTCGCCGAAAAGGCGTTCGCCCGCGTCGGCCGGCGCATCGAATGGACGGGAAAGGGCGCGGCCGAACGCGGCATCGAGCCCGGCACCGGCCGGGTGCTGGTCGAGATCGACCCGGAATATTTCCGCCCGACCGAGGTCGAATCTCTGATCGGCGATCCGTCGAAGGCGCGGGCGAAGCTCGGCTGGCGCCACAAGGTCTCGTTCGCGCAGTTGGTCGAGGAAATGGTCGATGCCGACCTCGAGGCGGTGCGTGGCGAGCATGCGCGCCGCGATCGCCGCGACTGACCGCCCGATCCATGACGGCGGCCGATCCCATCCTGGTCACCGGCGCGGCGGGCTTCATCGGGTTCCACGTTGCGCGCCGCCTCGCCGAGCAAGGCCGAACGGTCGTCGGCCTGGACAACCTCGATGACTACTACGATCCGACGCTCAAACAGGCACGGCTCGACCGACTGGCGTCGTTTCCGCGCTTCCGTTTTGAAAAGCTCGACCTCGCCGACCGCGCCGGCATGGCAGGGCTGTTTGCCGCCCGCCGCTTCCCCGCGGTCGTGCACCTCGCCGCCCAGGCGGGCGTGCGCCATTCGCTGGTCGATCCGCACGCGTATGCGGACGCCAACCTCGCGGGCTTCCTCAACGTGCTCGAAGGCTGCCGCAGCGGATGCGGACACCTCGTCTACGCCTCCTCGTCCTCGGTCTACGGCGCCAACACGCGCATGCCGTTCCGGACAAGCGACAACGTCGATCATCCGCTGAGCCTTTACGGCGCGACCAAGAAGGCGAACGAGCTGATGGCGCACGCTTACGCCCATTTATTCGGGCTGCCGGCAACGGGGCTGCGCTTTTTCACCGTCTACGGTCCGTGGGGCCGGCCCGACATGGCGATGTGGCTGTTCGCCGCCGCCATTATCGAGGGGCGGCCGATCCGGCTGTTCAACCATGGGCGCATGCGGCGCGATTTCACTTATGTCGACGACGCGGTCGAAGCGGTGGTGCGCCTGATCGACAAGCCGCCGGCGGCCGATGCGGCGTGGTCGGGAGATGCTCCCGACCCGGCGACGAGCAGCGCCCCGTGGCGCGTCTACAACGTCGGCAACAGCCGGCCGGTCGAGGTGACCGAGGTCGTGCGCCTGATCGAGCAGGCGGTCGGCAAGACGGCGATCTGCGAGCTTCTGCCGATGCAGCCGGGCGACGTGGCGGAGACCTGCGCGGACGTGGATGACCTTGCCGCGGCCGTGGGCTTCGCGCCGAAGACGGCGATCGAGGACGGGATCGGCCGCTTCGTTGCGTGGTATCGCGATTACGCCGGCGGAGAACCCGCATGAGCCCGCCGTTGCTGTTCGATCTCGTCGGCAAGCGCGCCTATGTCGCGGGTCACACCGGCATGGTCGGTTCGGCCATCGTGCGGCGTCTTGGCCGCGAAGGCTGCGACATCCTCACCGTCGACCACGCCGCGGTCGATCTCGCCGACCAGCAGCAGACCGAGCAATGGCTCAAACGAGTAAAGCCCGATGCGGTGTTTCTCGCCGCCGCCCGGGTCGGCGGCATCGGCGCCAACAGCGCCTATCCGGCGGCATTCATCGCCGACAACCTGGCGATCGGGCTCAACGTCATTCGCGGCGCTTACGCGGCCGGGGTGAAGAAGCTCATGTTCCTCGGCTCGTCCTGCATCTACCCCAGGCTGGCGCCGCAGCCGATGCGCGAGGACCAACTCCTGACCGGCCCGCTGGAGGCGACCAACGAGTGGTACGCGGTCGCCAAGATCGCCGGCATCAAGCTGTGCCAGGCCTATCGGCGGCAGTTCGGCGCCGATTTCATCTCGGTGATGCCGACCAACCTTTACGGGCCTGGCGACAACTACCACCCGGAGGACAGCCACGTGCCGGCGGCGCTGATCCGCCGCTTCCACGAGGCGAAGCTCTCCGGCGCGCCGAGCGTCACGGTGTGGGGGACGGGAACGCCGCGGCGCGAGTTCCTGGCGGCCGACGATCTCGCCGACGCCTGCGTGTTCGTGATGAAGCATTATTCCGACGACGGCTTCCTCAATATCGGCACCGGCGAGGACATTACCATCGCGGATTTCGCCCGCCTGGTGGCCGAGGTCGTGGGTTACGCCGGCGCGATCGCCTTCGACACGTCGCGCCCCGACGGCGCGCCGCGCAAGCTACTCGACGTGTCGAGGCTGACCGCGCTCGGCTGGCGGGCAACGACCCCGTTGCGCGAGGGGCTCGCCGCGGCCTACGCGGACTTCCGTTCACACGCGGGCAACTCGTGGCGCTGACATGCCGCTCGTTCTGACGCAACCGTCGTGATCCTCGTCTCGGTGATCATTCCGACCGTCAACCGGCCGGCGCTGCTGCAAGAGGCGATCGCGAGCGCGCTCGCGCAGACGCATGCGGAGATCGAAGTCATCGTCGTGTTGAACGGCGCTACGAGCGAGACGGTCGAAATGGCGGAGCGCTTCAGCGCCGACCCGAAGGTCCGGGTGGCGGCAATGGAGCGTGGGACGCTGGCGGCGGCGCGCAACTTCGGCATGACGTTTGCCCGCGGGGAGTGGATAGCCTTTCTCGACGACGACGATATTTGGCTGCCGCAAAAGATCGAAATCCAACTTGCCGCGGCGAACAATAGCGGCGCGGATCTCGTGACGTGCGATTACGTGCATTTCGACGAGCACGGCGACATCGCCGAATCGGGCCTGGGACCGAGGTCCGACGGATTGAGCTACGCCGAAGCTCTCATGCTCGAAAATCGTCTTTCCGGCGGGTCGGCGGCGATGGTTCGAGCTTCGGCAATTCGAGCGCTCGGCGGTTTCGATCCGCAGCTGAAAGGCTGCGAAGACTGGGATATGTGGCGCCGGCTTTCGTGGGATCACAAGATCTACTGCATCGATCAGGTATTGGTCAAATACCGCCGGCACGGCACGAACATGACACGCGACCACTCCCGCATGCTGCAAGCCGAGGCCAGGCACTTCAGCAAATTGCTGGACGATACGCCGGACAAGCTCCGCCATATGCTTCCCGCCGCCCAACGGAGATATTTTCTGTCGGTCAAAGTGCACCTGTTGGCGCAAGGCGTACGCCTTAAAACGAGTCCCGCAGAGCGCATGGCCGAAAGCATCACCGCGTTTATCAGGGTCATTTTCCACGCCGCCGACAAGTTGAGTCTCGGACGGGCCGGGGCGGCATTGCACGGGGAAAACCGCGATCGGTCGCCGCCGGATATCGTGCGCGGTCGTTGAGATCGATGGTGTATGGATACGGCTATCGATAGCGCGAACTCGCAAGGTCCGGCCGCCATTGCCTTGTCCGGCAAGCAGCGTACTTGCGTCGTCGCCCGGCTTTCCGGGGGTCTTGGCAACCAGATGTTCCAATACGCGGCGGGCAGGGCGCTTGCGCTCAAGACCGGCTCCCGGCTCGTTCTCGACGCAACGGCTTTTACGCTGCCCACGGAGCGGCGGACCTTCGCGCTCGACGGCTACCGCCTCGTGGCGGAGGTCAGCTTTGCCGGATACGCCCATCAGCCGGTGAAGGGAGTGATTCGTTTTCCCCGCTCGCGGCGGTATCGCTGGATCGACGGCGCGGCGGAGCTTCTTCGCGTGGCGATCGGTCCGGTCGGTCGAGAAGCCCGAGAAAAGACGTTCTCTGTACTTACCGAGAAAAGCTTCGATTTCGATGCGCGATTTTGCCGGCGCGGCGCACAGACTTATCTCGTCGGCTATTGGCAGAGCGAACGCTATTTTGCCGGTGTCGCCGACCTGATCCGCGAAGAGCTGACTTACGTGCGCGCGCCGAACGCGACGAATGCCGGCTGGTTGGCGCGCATTTCGACGGCGAACGCGGTGTGTGTTCACGTCCGCCGCGGCGATTACCTGCTGGGTCCCCATTTCGAGCATCATGGCGTGTGCTCGGCGGATTACTACCGGCGCGCCATGCGGCTCATGCGCGAGCGTGCGCCCGGCCCGCAATTCTTCGTCTTTTCCGACGACTGGCGGTGGTGCCGCGAACATCTTGCCGGGGCCGACACGGTCATCGTCGACGCCAATGCCCCCGGCGCCGTGCAGGACGAATTGCGCTTGATGGCGGCGTGTCGGCACCACGTGATCGCAAATTCGTCGTTGAGTTGGTGGGCGGCTTGGCTTTCGACCGGCCACCGTCAGGTCGTGGTCGGGCCGCAACCTTGGTTCGCGATGACGACCCTGACGCCGGACCTGTTTCCCCGCGGCTGGCTGGTGCTGCCGCGCGACTGATGGAAGCGACACTTGTCCCGATGAAAGTCATCAAGCCGATCGACGACCGCACGCTCGTCGAGGAGCTCGCCGACCTGTGGCGCGGTCGCGGCATCCTGGCGGTGCTGGTCATGCGCGACATCGCGGTCCGCTACCGTCAGGCGGCGATCGGCATCATGTGGGCGCTGCTGCAGCCGATCGTCACCACGGCAATTTTCACGCTGGTGTTCGTCGTCTTTATTCGCTTGCCGTCGCAAAATATTCCCTATCCGGTGTTCGCGTTCGCCGGGCTGGTGATCTGGCAATATTTCAGCCGCGCGGTGTCCGACGGCACGCTGAGCCTGGTGACCAACGCCGGGCTGATCACCAAGGTGTATTTTCCCCGGATCGTCATACCGTTGATCGCGCCGTGCTCGGCCGCGTTGGACTGCGCGTTCGGCGTGGCCGCGCTCTTCGTCATGGCGCTTTTGTTCGGGGCCGATCTGCAATGGACCGCCGCGTTCGTGCCGTTGGTAGTTCTGTTCGTCGGCCTGTTCGGTTACGCCATCGGGCTGTGCCTCGCGCCCTTGCAGGCGATCTATCGCGACATCGGCATAGTGCTGCCGTTCGCGCTGCAAATCGCGATGTACCTGAGCCCGATCGCCTATCCCGCCGCCATCGTGCCGGAGAGCGTGCGCTGGCTCTATCGGCTGAGCCCCATCGCGGTGATGGCCGACACGATGCGCTGGGCGCTGGTGGGCAGCGAGCCGCCGTCGGCAGGCGGCGTCGTCCTCGCCTTCGTTTTGACCGGGCTCCTGCTGTGGGGCGGCCTCAATATATTCCGCCGCTTCGAGGGGACCCTCGTCGACCGCATCTGAGCCATGACGTTTGCCATCGAGGCCCGAGGCGTCGGCAAGCAGTACGTGCGCGGCGCGGCGCACTATCGGCGCCTCCACACGTTGCGCGACGCGCTGTCCGAATGGGCCGCCCGGGTCATCCGTCGTACGCCGACCGCGCGAGCGGCCGCCCAGACGGAGCGATTCTGGGCGCTAAAGGACGTATCCTTCGCGATCGAAGAGGGCGAGGTCGTCGGCATCATCGGACGCAACGGCTCGGGCAAGAGCACATTGCTCAAGATCATTTCCCAGATTACGGCGCCGACAACCGGGGAAGTGCGGCTCAACGGCCGCACCGGCACGTTGCTCGAAATCGGAACCGGTTTTCACCCGGAGTTGACGGGGCGGGAGAACGTCCATCTCAACGGCACGATCCTCGGAATGAGCCGGGCCGAAATCGCGCAGAAGTTCGAGGAAATCGTGGCGTTCTCCGGCGTCGAGGCGTTCATCGACACGCCGGTCAAACGCTACTCCAGCGGCATGCAAATGCGGTTGGCGTTTGCGGTTGCGGCACACCTCGATCCGGAAATACTGATTATCGACGAAGTGCTTGCGGTCGGAGACATCGAATTTCAGAAGAGATGCTTGACCAAGATGGAGGATATTTCGAAGGCTGGCCGCACCATTCTGTTTGTATCGCACAACATGGCCACGGTCGATCAGCTGTGCCGGAGGGTCCTCTGGCTGGACCGCGGGCACTTGGTCGACGATTCTACGGATACTCGCGCGGTGACAAGCCGTTACCTGTTCAGCGACGAGGCGCAATCCGCCGCCGAGTGGCGACCGTCGGCACATGAGCGGCCGGCGAGCGACTATTTCGCTTTGAACTGGTTTCGCGTATGCGATCACGCCGGCAGGACGATCGACGCTCCCGTGCGCAATGACGTGGACGCGACGGTCGAGATCGGTCTCTCCATTCTGAAGCCTCATCCCAATCTCACCTTTGGATATGCGTTGACGAACGAGGCCGGGGTGTGCGTGTATTGGACGTCCACCCACGACGCAGGTCATCGACACTGTCCGCGCATCGGCGCGGGAAATGTAGTTCTAACGTGCGCTTTGCCGCGCTCGCTCCTGAACCAGGGGATGTTTCGCCTCGACTTCATGAGCGCCATCCATGCTCAGGAGTGGTTGGTACATCCCAACCAGACGCGAACTTCGGTATTTCTGCGCGTAAGCGGTCTCGACGAAACGCAGCACCTGCGAAACACATGGCCCGGCGTTATCGCGCCGGTACTGCGCTGGAGCTCGCGCCCCGAAGCTCGGGAAGGCGCACTCGACCGCGCCGAGCAGGGGGCGCGATGATCATCGAATCTCTTCCGTTGGTGGGCGCCTTTCGCCTCCGTCCGACTCCTTCCTTTGACGATCGCGGTTTTTTTGCGCGTCGCTTCTGCGCCGAGACATTTGCCCGCCATGGACTGGAGACCGACTTCGTTCAGCGGTCGATTTCGCATAATTATCGTCGCGGGACGCTTCGCGGTCTGCATTTCCAGGCGCCGCCCGCCGCCGAAACCAAGATCGTCCGCTGCACTCGGGGTGCGGTATTCGATGTGATCGTCGATTTGCGGTTGGGCTCGCGAACCTATGGGCATTGGCACGGAGAGAGAATGGGCGCGGAAGATTATTGGATGATCTACGTTCCGAGGGGATTTGCGCACGGTTTCCAGACGCTCGAGGATGACACGCAGGTCGATTACGAAATTACGCCGGCTTACGTGCCCGCCGCCGCGATGGGGATAAGGTTTGACGACGGCACCCTCAAGATTCCGTGGCCGGTAAAAGAAAAAGTTATCTCGCAGCGCGACAGGAATTTGCCGTTTTTTTCCGGGCTTGCCTGCAAATTCGAATAGCGCTCCGTCGGGAGCGGCGCGCTGCTACATTCGATCGGAGACGACGGTTGTCGCAATTCACGGTGCTCGGGGCCGGCGGCTTTATCGGCGGACATTTGGCGGAACGCTTGCGGCGCAATGGCCATGACGTTGTAGCGGTGTCGCGGCGGGACCGCGTCGCTTACGACCGCACGCTGGGTCACGTCGTTTTTTGTATCGGCCTTACGACGGATTATTGGAAGCGTCCGCTCGATACGGCAGAGGCGCACGTCTGCGCGTTGATCCCGCTGTTGCGCGCGGACAGGTTCGACAGCTTGACCTATCTCTCCTCGATTCGGCTCTACGATGGCCTAGAGGACGCCGCGAGCGAGACGAGCGATCTGCGGCTCAACCCGCAAACCGCGCGGCACGTTTACGACTTCTCCAAAGGCCTCGGCGAGGCGCTGACCCATAATGTCGGACGAAGGGCAAGGGTCGTGCGATTGGGCAACGTCTATGACAATGAACTCGATCAGGACGACTTTCTGTGTCGGACGGTCCAGCGGGCAGTTCGGGAAGATGCGCTCGAAGTCGATGCCGACCCGGAGGCCGGCCGGGACTACGTCCACGTCGACGACGTCTGCGCCGCCATCGAGGCCATCGGCCTCAGCGGCCGCGAGTCGACATACAACGTCGCCAGCGGAATCGTGTTCACCAATAGCGAGCTCGCCGCGCTATGCGAACGCGAGTTGAATTGCCGCGTCACGTTCCGCGGTGCCGCATCGGCGCACCGGTCGCCGCGGGTCGACGTCACCCGGCTCAGCCGGGAGTTCAAGATAGACCCGGTGTCCCCCTCGGGTCGGCTGCCGGGGATTCTCAAGGCTATCGCCGCCAGGTAGCGAATGTATGGCCGCTCCTGCAATCGCGTTGCCGCCAACGCTGAACTCGTCTTGAGATGCTGCGTTGATTGACATCGACGCGACCGCCTACGTCTCGCCGCTTGCCGATGTCGAGGATTCGGTCAGAGGCACCAAGATTGTGATCGGTTCGCGCGTTGTCGTGGACTCCTTCGTAAAAATAAAGCCGGCGGGCGGCGTCGGCGATCTGTATATCGGCGAAGCCTCCCGCATCAATGCCGGAACGGTCATTTATACCGGGAACGGAGTGACGATAGGTAAGGGGGTGCTGATCGCGGCCAACTGCACCTTGGCGCCGACAAATCACGAATTTGAGCGCGCCGATATTCCGATCGTCGAGCAGAAATTCAAGGCGAGTCGGGGAGGCATCATTATCGAGGATGACGTGTGGATTGGCGCGAACAGCGTGGTGCTGGACGGAGCGGTGATACGGAAAGGTGCGGTGGTGGCGGCCGGAAGCGTCGTGCGCGCGGAACTCGCGGCCTATACTGTTTATGCGGGGAATCCGTTGCGCGAAATCGGACGGCGACAATGACCCGTCGAGAGGTTCGTTCATATTTGCGCGCCGGCCGGCGGAGTAACAGGCCGGCATGAAACTGAGCGTTGATACCGAGGCCGGCGTGGTCACTGCCGAGGATGACAGAGGGCGCCGGTCGCATTCGCTTGCCAGCCCCGAGGCTTTCGCGCTTGTTTCGGAGGCCTGGCTGCGGGCCGGTTGGGACGTCAAATACGTCTACAGCTTTACCTGGCTGGGGCGCCCGATCATCCAACTGCCAGAGGACATGTTCCGGCTGCAGGAGGTCATTTTCCGGGTCCAGCCGGATGTGATTGTTGAAACCGGCGTGGCCCATGGAGGCTCGCTGGTCTTTTATGCCGGACTGTGCAAACTGATCGGGAAAGGTCGTGTCATCGGCGTTGATATCGAAATCCGACCGCATAACCGCGCTGCGTTGGAAGGACATTCGCTTTTCGAGCTGATCACCTTGATCGAGGGCAATTCAACGGCGCCGAGGACCGTGCAGAACGTTCGGGCGAACATGAGCCATGGCGAAACTGCAATGGTCATGCTCGATTCGCATCACAGCAAGGCACATGTCACCGCCGAACTCGACGCTTATGCTCCTTTGGTGACGCCCGATTCCTATGTTGTCGTGATGGACGGCATCATGGCTAAGTTGGCGGGCGCGCCCCGGTCCGCGCCTGATTGGGGACATAACAATCCCCGCCAGGCGGCGATGGAATGGGTAGCGAGTCATCCCGAGTTCGTGATGGAAGATCCCGCGTTCGCCTTCAACGAAGGGCAAGTGAGCCAGCGCGTCACGTACTGGCCTGACGCCTTTCTTCGCCGCACAGGCCGATAGCAGTTGGAAACATGAGCTTGCCAGCCGTTTCAATTGGCATTCCCACCTTCAATCGTCCGGATCTTCTCAGCGCCGTGGTTGAAAATTTCCAAAATCAAACATTTCAAGATTTCGAGTTGATCATATCCGACAATGCTTCGACCGATCCGCGAGTTCGGGCGGTGTGCGAGGCCGCCGCGAATAAAGACCGTCGCGTTCGCTGTTTTTACCACGACCGAAACCGGGGGGCACAGGCCAATTTCTCGTTTGTATACGATCAGGCGCGGGGCCCGCTTTTCATGTGGGCGGGAGACGACGACATTTGGTCGCACGATTTCCTCGCGAGAGGGATCGCTGCCTTGCGGCGCGATTGTTCGGCGTCTGCGTGGTTTTGTCAGGTCGTGAACGTCAACCTGGCGGGCGAACCGATCCGTACGCTTCCGAGTTTTCGCCGCTTCAGCTCGACACGCCACAAGGCCGTCGACCTCGTCCGTTTCCTGTGGGAACCGGAGATGCTGGGCAAGGCCAATTTGATGCACGCGCTGTTCCGACGAGCGGCGTTGGTTGAAATGATGGATGAATGGAAGGCTTGGTCGACGAGCTGGGGCATGGATATGGCATTCGTCTACGGTTATTTGTGTCGGCATAGAATTATCGTTGAAGACGACATCGTGTTGAAGAAGAGACTTAATACCTCGGCTCGCAGTCTTGATCCAGGCGACCCTAGGGCGTCGATCTACCCGTGGCGCGAAGCGCGCAGCTATTTTCGGAGCTACCTTGCCGCGTCCCGCGGTACCGGCTATGTCGCGCTGACGACTGCAACGCTTGGTGCCCGGTGGCTTTACGACGTCGGGTATCACACCGGCAAATTGCGCCGCAGGGCTCCGTTGCTGCCGCCGGCGGCTCGATGACGTTCGGCAAAGGTCGGGCCGCAACGCGCGTTCGCGGCAACATGCGGCCAAGCCGTGCTTCGCCAGCGGTGGCGTCGGCGGCGTCGGCCGAGGTGTTAATGCGCCCAACCTGCCGTTCGTGCGGAGGCCCGCTCCGGATCCTCCTCGCCGATCTGGGGTTGATGCCCATATCCAACGCCTTTGTGCGCCCGGAACAGGCGGCTGCTGGCGAAAAATTCTACCCGTTGAGGGTTTGCGTCTGCGACGCGTGTTGGCTCGTCCAGACCGGGAGTCACGCGTCGCCGGAAATTCACTTTCACGACGAGTACGCGTATTTTTCGGCATATTCAGATACGTGGCTGGCGCATTGCCGCGCGTTTGTTGCCGGCGCGGTGGAGCGCTTTGCGTTGGACGCGGATAGCCGGGTCGTCGAGGTCGCAAGCAATGACGGGTACCTACTGCAGTACTTCGTCGAGCATGGCATATCGTGTTTCGGCGTCGATCCGGCAGCCAATTGCGCGAAAGTCGCGTGGGACAAACGCCGCGTCCCGACCGAAGTCGCCTTCTTCGGAACCGAGACAGCGGCTCGCCTGTTGAACCAGAGGGGTGCAGCCGATCTGCTCATCGCGAACAACGTGCTGGCGCATGTTCCCGACATCAATGATTTCGTCGCCGGCTTTAAGATTCTCCTTGGGCCCGAAGGAACCGCGACGTTCGAAGTTCCCCACGTGCTCGAGCTGATTCGTAACACACAGTTCGACACGATCTATCACGAACACTATTCGTACTTCTCTCTCATCGCGCTCACACCGTTGTTCGAGCGCCACGGGCTGCGTATCGTGGACGCGGAGCGGCTGCGGACGCATGGCGGGTCGCTTCGACTTTACGTCCGTCACGCAGAGGCCGCAGGCCCGCGCGCGCGCCGGGTGAGCGATTTGGAGACCGAGGAGATCGCCGCCGGACTGAATGACGCGGCAGCCTATATCGCCTTCGATGCGCGCGTCCGGGCACTCAAACGGTCCCTGTTAAGTTTACTGATCAAGTTGGTCGGTCGAAAGAAAAGCATTCTCGGATACGGGGCGCCGGCGAAAGGAAACACGCTCCTTAACTACTGCGGGATCGGCCCGGACTTCCTGACCTTTACCGTCGACCGAAGCACCCATAAGCAAGGATTGCTGCTCCCGGGCACGCACATCCCGATCCGAAATCCGGACGCGATCTTTTCATTCAAACCGGACTTCGTGTTGATTCTGCCGTGGAATCTGCGTGAGGAAATCATGACTCAGCTTGCGGGCATCCGCGACTGGGGCGGGAAATTCATCGTGCCGATCCCGCAGCCGGCGATTTTGGACTAGCCCGAGAAGGTCGTGATGAAAAACGCGCTTGAAATGTTGCGCACTGAGACTCGAGAGTTGCGTCGGGTCGTTGCCCATTCGCTATATCGATCGCCCGCGCTGGAGCGCGGGGCGATCTGGTCGTATTCCGTCTTCGGCGAGGATCGCGTTGCCCTCGGTTGGCTTCTCGAGTCAGGCGTCCAAATCGAAGATATTCGCTATCTCGACATAGGCGCGTCGGATCCGGTTGCACTCAGCAACACGATGCTGATGTACCAACACGGCGCGAAGGGTGTGCTGGTCGAACCCGACATGGAGATGGCCAAGAAGCTCAGAGCGAGGCGCGTCCGGGACCTCGTCATTGATGCCGCGGTGGCTTTCGATGAAAGACGCTCGGGCATGCTGATTCGTTTCAGTTCAAGCGTCTTTAATACGTTTTCCGAGACACAGGCGGAAGAAGTCGTCAGGTACACCGCAAAATCGGGCTCGCGGCAGGCCGTGCTGGGACGCATTGAGGTCGAGCTCGTGCCGATAAATGACATCATCGAACGCCATCTTGGCGGCGTCGCTCCGCACTTCCTGTCGATCGACGTCGAGTCGGTCGATTTCGAGATTTTGCGGTCCCTCGATTTCGGTCGATTTCGGCCGTGGATCATTTGCGTCGAAAAGTTCCGCGGGCCATCGGAGTTCGGTGCTTTGCTGGTCCCTCGCGGCTATCGCGTCATCTGCGAGACGCCGCACAATTTGATGTTCATGCTTGATCCGCAGCCGGCAGTCGGCGGCACCGAACGTCGCTGAGGAGCGTGCAAAATATGAAGGTCGTTTTGCTCGCCGGGGGAATGGGCACCAGGATCGCCGAGGAAACCGCGCTGCGACCCAAGCCGATGGTGGAGATCGGCGGACGGCCGATCCTGTGGCACATCATGAAAATATATGCCCATCATGGACTGTGCGATTTTATCATATGTCTCGGATACAAAGGCTACGTGATCAAGGAGTATTTCATGAATTTTGTGCTCCACCACTCCGACGTCACCATCGACGCCATGCAGAACCGCGTCGTCTACCACCAGAGCGCCGCCGAGCCGTGGCGGGTTACCTTGGTGGACACCGGCGAGCAGACGTTGACCGGCGGACGTTTGAAGCGCGCGCGCCAGTATCTCGATCCGGCCGAGCCATTTTGCTTCAGCTATGGAGATGGTCTTGCCGACATCGACATTCGGAGATCGATTGCCTTTCATCGGACCCATGGCAGGCTGGCGACGGTAACGGCCGTGGTTCCGCCCGGTCGGTACGGATCGCTCGAGATCGGCGAGGACGAGGTCCGATCCTTTATCGAGAAACCACGCGGCGAGAACAATTTCATCAACGGCGGCTTCTTCGTGCTGAACCCCGGCGTCATCGACCGGATCGACGGCGACCTCACCTCGTGGGAGGGGGAGCCGCTGGAGCAGCTGGCGAAGGACGGCGAGCTGCGCGCCTACCGGCACCTCGGGTATTGGCAGGCGATGGATACGTTGCGCGACAAGCTGCAGCTGGAGGAGCTGTGGCGCTCGGGGCGGGCGCCGTGGAAGGTGTGGGCGTGAGCACTCGCGTCGCAATTCCGAAAGTTCGCTTTAAAGCCATGCGCAATTCTCTAATGCGAACGTCGAAATCGGGACATCGGCAAATCGGTGATCGTAGCGCCGCCTCCGAATCCGAGGCTCGCGGACGCACTTGCGGCAATCGATGCGCACTTCGGGTTCGCGACGCCAGCGTCGGCGTTGCGCAACGCGCCGGCCCGACCGTGCGGCCGCGACGAGCGGCTGCATCATGACCGCTCCACAGGTGAGCGTGGTGCTGTCGGTCCGCAACGGCGCTGCGGAGCTCCCGCACGCTATTGCCAGCATCCTGCAACAGAGTTTCGCGGATTTTGAGCTGATCGCGATCAACGACGGATCGACCGACGGTACAGCGGAAATTCTCGATCGCGTGCGCGATCCGCGCGTGCGCGTCGTCCACCAAGACGAGATGGGTCTTGCCCGGGCGCTGAACCGCGGCGTCGCGCTGGCGCGCGGCCAATACATTGCGCGGCAGGACCACGACGACTTGGCCATGCCGCTGCGCCTCGCGCGCCAAGTGGCGTTCATGGAGGCCAATCCCGGGTGCGCCTTGGTCGGCACGCGCGCGGAGATCCGGGTCGACGACCGGCCGGGGAACCGGTTCCACGACCACCCTGCCGACGACGCAGCGCTCCGGTTCGAGCTTCTTTTCGACAATCCGTTCGTCCACAGCTCGGTCATGCTGCGCAAATCGGCCGTCCAGGCGGCGGGCGGCTATTCGACCGACCCGGCGCGCCAGCCGCCGGAGGACTACGAGCTGTGGTCGCGCTTGGCGCGACACTGGCAGGTCGCCAACCTGCCCGAGCGCCTGACCATCTACCGCGAGACGGCCGGGGGCATGTCGCGCGCGCCGCGAGGCCCGTTCCGAGAGAAGGTAGTGCTGATCTCCGCCGAGAACCTTGCCGCCGCGGTAGGCGAAACAGCGCCGGCCCGCCTCCACCGCGACATTGCGGCGTTGACCCACGGAGCCTTTGCTCTGATGTCGCACGAATCGGACATCGATGGCATGTGCCGGACGGTCGAGCAGGCCGGCGCCCGCATCCACGCAAACGCGCCCGGCTCCGACGTGCCGCGGCGCGCTGCCAAGCGGATCAAGATGTTGCGCCGCCAGTACATCCAATGCCGCTGCTGGAAAATTCTGGGTCCGGTTTGGCCGGTCGCCCGGCTTGGATGGCGCTATTCCGGCATGCGGGAACTGCGGCGACGGCCAAAGGCCTCGAGGTCCTAGGGCGGATACGGGCGCCGGGCGGACGAGCCCATGCGTTTGCTGTTTTGCTGCGAGCTCTATCACCCCAGCTGCGGCGGCGTGCAGGAGGTGATGCGCCAGATCGCCGAGCGCATGGTGCTCGCCGGCCATGACGTGACGGTGGCGACCGGTCACATGGACGAACGCAATTTCGAAAAGCTCAACGGCGTTCGCATCTGCGAGTTCAAGGTCGGCGGAAGTCTCGTGCGGGGCATCCGGGGCGAGGTCGATCGCTACCGCGACTTTGTCGTGAGATTCGCCGCCGATGCCGTTCTCATCAAAGCGGCGCAGCAATGGACGTTTGACGCTCTGTGGCCAGTGCTCGACCGAATACCGGGGCGAAAGGTATTCATTCCCTGCGGGTTTTCCGGTCTGCATGATCCCGCATACGCGGCATACTTCCGGCGGCTGCCCGAGGTTCTGCGCAAGTTCGATCGTCTCGTCTTCTACGCGGAGAAGTATCGCGATATCGACTTTGCGAGGGCGCACGGCCTCACCAAGCTGTCGGTTGTGCCGAACGGCGCGAGCGAAGTGGAGTTTGACAGGCCGCACAACCCGCGCATCCGAACGCAGTTGGGCGCTTCCGATGCCGAGTTCGTCTTTCTGACGATCGGCAACCCGATTGCCATGAAGGGACACAGGGAAGTGGCCGAGGCGTTCGCCCGACTCGAAACTCACGGACGGCCCGCGATCTTGATACTGAACGCGAGCTGGCCGCGGCCAAGGCCACTCCCGGACCGGGAGCGCCGGGTCCAACCCGACGCGACGATGTCATTGCGGATATGGCTAGCGGCTCGGGCGATCGCCGGCCTGATCTATCGGTCCGGCCAAGCGCTTCGTCGCCACGGCTGGGCCGGGCCTCGGGCGCACTGGCAGGCCCGTATGCAGCCTCGCCGTTCGTGGCGCGAGCTTCGTCGCTGGATTAATCGGGCAAATGCCCAGCCCGGCAAACGGGTCGTGTGCGTGAATTTGTCCCGTGCGGACCTGATCGACGCTTTCAAGACCGCCGACCTGTTCGTCCTCGCCTCCAACATCGAGTACTCTCCGCTCGTCCTGTTCGAGGCGGCGGCCGCCGGCACGCCGTTCCTGTCCGTGCCGGTGGGCAATGCCGAGGAGATTGCGCGCTGGACCGGCGGCGGGATGATTTGTCCGGCGCCGATCGATGCCTACGGGTACACGCGGGTGGCCCCTTCGGTGCTGGCGCGCGAAATGCAGCGCTGCATGAACGATCCCGATTCTCTCGCGCGCCTGGGTGCGACTGGCAAGGCGCGATGGCGCGAAAGTTTCACCTGGAAAGCGATCGCGCCGCGCTACGCGGCGATCCTTGCCGGAGCAGCAGACGGCCCGCCGTGAAGCCGACTGACGGCCCGCCCGGCCCCGCGCTGGATTTCGAAACGGCGCTCGCCGGCCAGCGCGTTTTTATGACCGGCCATACCGGGTTCACCGGCGGCTGGCTGGCCCTGTGGCTCGATGCGCTCGGGTGCGATGTGGCCGGGTTGGCGCTTGCGCCGAACACCGAGCCCAATCTGTTCACCGTCGCCGACGTCGGCGGCCGCGTGCAATCGCGGATCGGCGACATTCGCGACCCTGCGGTCGTCACGCAGGCGATTGAGGAAGCACGGCCGAGCGTCGTTTTCCATCTGGCTGCGCAGCCGCTCGTGTCGCGCTCATTTGCCGCTCCGCTCGAGACACTCGCGACCAATGTGATCGGAACCGCGAACGTGCTCGAGGCGGCGCGGAACGTCTCGGGCGTCAGGGCTATTGTCTGCGTGACTACGGACAAGGTGTACGCCGATCAGCATCTGCGGCGAGGTTACCGAGAAGCCGACCGCCTCGGCGGCAACGATCCCTATTCGGCCTCGAAAGCCTGTGCGGAATTGGTCGCGGATTGCTATCGCGGCAGCATGGCCGCTCGGGGCAACGGGCTTCTGGTCGCAACGGCGCGCGGGGGCAATATTATCGGCGGCGGCGATTGGTCGGCCGGCCGAATCGTGCCGGATTTCGTGCGCGCGGTGAGCGCGCGCAAGCCGCTGACTTTGCGCAATCCCGCGGCCGTGCGTCCGTGGCAACACGTCCTCGCCCTGGTGCACGCTTATTTGCAGTTGGCAAGCCGCCTGCTGGAAGGGCGCGCGGATGCCGCGACGGCTTGGAATTTCGGACCCGCCGACGAAGAAGCCATCTCGGTCCAGGCGCTGGTCGAGCGCCTGGCAGCAAACTGGCTGCGGCCTGAAATCACACGAACACCGGGAAACTTCGTGGAGACGCACCATCTTCATCTCGACAGCACCCGGGCGCACAAACTTCTCGGTTGGCGCCCGCCGCTTCAATTCGACGAGGCCGTGACGCTCACGGCGGAGTGGTATCGCGACTTCCAGGCGCATGCGGCCTCGGCGCACGCGCTGACGACGCGGCAAATTGAACGCTACCGGCACCGGCTTGGGGTGCAGTAATGACGGTGGCCGCGGTGACCGGCCTGAGATTTCACCGCGGTAAATTCTGCGAATGATTTCGGCTTTCGACGTCGACGTATTGATTCCGGTGCGGGACGGGGCGCGATTTTTGCCGGCCTGCCTCGACAGCGTCTTTGCCCAGACGTTGCCGGCGCGAGCGGTCATCGCCGTCGACGACGGCTCGACCGATGAAACGCCGCGCATCCTGGCCGAGTATCAACGGCGATCGTCGAATTTGCAGGTGATCCGCAGCGATCCGCGCGGCGTGTCGCACGCCCGCAACCTGGGGCTGGCAGCCAGCCAGGCGCCGTTCGTGGCCTTCCTCGACAGCGACGACATTTGGCGTCCGGACAAACTGGCGAAGCAGATGGCCCTGTTCGCAGCGGATCGCCCGCAAGTCGGATTCGTGCACTGCGCGTACTTTTGTATCGACGAAGACGGCCGGCGCGTCAGTACCGGCCGGTTGATCCCGCCGCGCAAGCGAGGCGACGTTTTCGTCGATTTGCTGCAAGGCTACGCGCTCTCCGGATCGGCCTCGGCGGTCGTCGCGCGGCGCGACCTCGTGACGGCGGCCGGAGGCTTCGACGAGTCGCTGTTCCATGGAGAGGATTGGGACCTGTGGATAAGGATGGCGAAGTTGAGCCACGTCGACTTCGTTGCCGATGCGCTGACCGGCATCCGCGTCCATCCGCTCGGCAGGGGGCAGCGCCGGAAGGCGCGGAGCGGACCGGAACTGTTTCTAATCGAGCGGCTGCGCATCGTCGGCAAATGGATCGACTTGGTGCCGGACAACGGCCGCATCCTCGACAGATGCCGGATCGAAGCCGTCCGCGTCGGCGTCAAGAATGCCCTGCTGCGGTTCCCGCCGCGCTTGGGGCTGCGTCGTCGTCTGCACGCAAGCGACGTGCCGTTGGCGCGGCGGCTGTTCCCGACCCGTCGCATGTACGTTCGATCCGTCATCCTCGCGGTCGCCGACCAAATTCAACGGTCAACCGGAAAGCAGCCTTCCGCGGCCGCCTATTGAGACGCGCCGTCCGGCTCTTTGTGTCTGTATGATCAGCGTCGAAGTTATCGGCGGGCTGGGAAACCAGATGTTCCAGTATGCCGCCGCGCTGGCGCTGGCGCGTCGGTGCGGAACGGGTCTCAAGGTCGACGCGCGTGCATTTCGGACCTACCGTAGGCGGCCCTATCAACTCGACAAGCTGAGCATTCCCGCCGAGTATCTTCCGGCCGACGGCGTCACCCCGTTGATTCCGGCGCGGCGGTCGAACGGCCTCGACTTGATCGAAAGGATCCTGCGCCGCTTGAAACGGCCGATCAAATCAGCGGGGAGGGGGGTGTACCGGGAACCGCACTTTCATTTCGATCCCGCGTTCTTCGACCTCAAGCCGCCGATCGCGTTGCTCGGACATTTTCAGAGCGAGCGGTACTTCACGTCCGTGGCCGACGCGTTGCGCGCGCATTTTCGGCCGGCGCTGCCGTTTGGATCGCAGGCCGTGCGCGTCGCAGCGATGATCGACCGCGCCCCCGCGTCGGTTTCGGTTCACGTGCGGCGGGGCGACTACATCTCCGATCCGACGACCGCGCGGTTCCACGGCGCGCTCGGGCGCGACTACTACCGGCGGGCGCTCGAGGTGATGACGGCGCTCCACGGCGTGGACCTCGCAATGTTTTTGTTTTCCGACGAGCCGGCCGCGGCGGCGGAAATGCTCGATTTGCCCACCGCCGGACAGCTGGTCGTCGTCGACGGGACGTCCGAGCGTCCGTGGGACGACATGGCGCTTATGGCGCGCTGCCGCCATCATGTGATCGCCAACAGTTCGTTCAGCTGGTGGGGCGCCTGGCTCGATCCGAAGCCCGACAAAACCGTGATCGCGCCGCGCGCGTGGTTCGCCCCCGATGAACTGCGGAGCAAGAACACCTGCGACCTTTACCCGGCGCAGTGGATACTGGTCTAGCGTGACTGAAGCAGCCGCGACTTCAAACGAGAGTGCCGGCCGAGGCAACATCCCGCGGGTGAGCGTCATCCTGCCGGTATACAACGGCGGACGGTATCTTGCCGCGGCGGTCGATTCCATCCTGGCGCAGACCTTCCGCGACTTCGAGTTGATCGCCGTCGATGACGGCTCGACTGACGAGACCCTCGCGCTGCTCGAACAATGGGCGCGGGGGGACGGGCGGATGCTCTGCGTCCGTCAGGACCACGCGGGGTTGATTGCCGCGCTCAACCGTGGACTGACGCTGGCGCGCGGCGAGTTCATCGCGCGAATGGACCACGACGACATTTCGCAGCCCGATCGGTTTGCGCGTCAGGTGGAGTTTCTCGACGCACATCCCGACGTGGCGGTGGTCGGTTCGTCGGTCACGCTGATCGATGAACGCGGGCACGCCATCCGCGACGTGCGATACCCGGAGACCCCCGCCGCGATCGCCGAGTTCCTGCGTACCGGATCAGCGCTCGCTCACCCCGCGGTGATGATGCGGCGCGCGGCGGTGATTGCCGTCGGCGGCTATCGGCCGGCGTATCAACACGCGGAAGACTACGATCTGTGGCTGCGAATGGCGGAAGAATATGCGCTCGCGAATCTGCCGGACCGCTTGCTGCTCTATCGACAACGACGGGACAAGCTTTCCATCGCCTCGGCGCTCGAGCAAAGGCTTGCGGCGATCATCGCCCGATTTGCCGCGCGCTGCCGCCGCGCCGGCCAGCCGGATCCCACGGAAGGCCTGACCACCCTCTCGCGCCAGGACATCGACCGTTTCGATCTCTCGCCCGAGGAGAGGGCTGCGATCCCGCTTGAACTCGCCGATGCGCTGCTGGCGGCGGATACCAACCTGGACGCGCCGGGCGCGTTCGACAAGGCAGTCGAGCTTCTCGGCGAGGTCGATGCGGCGAGGGTGCCGGGTTCGCCGCTTGTTCGTACCATGTTGGCGGTCGGCTACGGGTTTGCCCGGCGGCATCGCCCGCTGTTGGCGGCGAAGTGGCTTTGGCGTGCTGCCACCTGCCACTCCGCAGCTTTGGCGGACGTCTGCGCCATCGTCTTCGATCGGGCTACGAGGCGCCTGGCGTGGTGAGCGCGCGCCTGGGACGCGCGCCGGGCGCTCCATTTGCAACTCGGCCGCAGCCGCCACGCGCAGCCTGTAGGCCGCCACGACCGGCCCGATCAGTATCGGTCACCCCCGCGCAGTTGGGGTGCTGGCGTGAGCATCAGCCTCGCGGCGCAGGATTTCACGGGATCGATGGTTTTTAGGTAAGGCTCGTGGACGGTCAGCTTCAAGGGCGGGGTCTCTTGCGCTCTCCCGGCCCACCGTGGGCTCGAGGCGGAGGGCATGCGGGTATTGATCCTCGGGGGAGACGGGTACCTCGGTTGGCCGACGGCCATGCGGCTGTCGAAAGCTGGCCACGAGGTCATGGCGGTCGACAGTTATCTTCGCCGCCAGCTATGCCGCGAATACTCCGCCGAGCCGCTGTTCGAGGTGCGGGAATTGCCGGAGCGCGCCCGGGCGTGGCGCGAAAAATCCGGGCGCGAGATAGCGGTCGGCATCGGCGACCTCAACGATTGGGCGTTCATTTCCGAGGTGTTCCGGTCGTTCCGTCCGGACGCACTCGTCCACTACGCGGAACAGCCGTCGGCGCCCTTTTCGATGCTCGACCGTTCCGCCGCGATGCTGACGCTGCAGAACAACCTCGGCGTCACCCTCAACGTGGTCTACGCGGTTCGCGAGTTCGCGCCCGATTGCCACATCGTGAAGCTCGGCAGCATGGGCGAGTACGGAACCCCCAACATCGATATCGAGGAAGGTTGGATCGAGATCGAGCACAAGGGGCGCAAGGACCGCTTCCTGTTTCCGCGCCAAGGAGGCAGCTTCTATCACGCCACCAAGGTCATGGATACCGACCTGCTGTGGCTCTACGTGCGCGTCTGGGGCCTGCGCGTGACCGATCTCATGCAGGGGCCGGTCTACGGGTTCGAAACTCATGAAGCGGAAGGCGACGCGAACCTTTGTCCGTTCCTGAACTACGACGAGATCTTCGGGACGGTGATCAATCGGTTCGTGGTGCAGGCCGTGCATGGCTTCCCCCTGACCGTCTACGGGGCGGGCGGCCAGACCCGCGGCTTTCTCAACCTCAACGATACACTCAGTTGCATCGAACTTTCGATCGCGAATCCCCCCGCCACGGGCGAGTTGCGCGTGTTCAACCAATTCGTCGAAACGTTCACCGTCAACGAGATTGCCCAGCGCGTTGCCGCGGCTGGGCGCCAAGTCGGCATCGACGTCGTGATCAAATCCGTTGGCAATCCGCGCAGGGAGGCCGAACAGCACTACTACAACCCCGTGCACGTCGGCCTGCTGTCACTCGGCCTCAAGCCGCACCCGCTGACCGAGGACGTGCTGGCGGGAATGATGCAGGTCGTCATGCGCTACCGCAACCGGATCGATCCGTCGAAGTTCGTCCGCGGCATACGCTGGAACTGAAGCGACGCGGCTTCGACGTCCACAATGACGGCCGAGAGTGATCGTCCAAACCACTGACCGGCCGAGTGGCGATCGGCTACCCCGGTGCGGTGCCGCGGTTGCCATGATTGCGCAGCCTTCGGCCAATCGCCGCTTGGCGTTTTGGGCGTTGTTGATCGTCCTGGCGTTGGGGCTGGTCGAGGGCGCTGCCGCGGCGACCTGCCTGTTCGTCCTGTCGTCCCACGGCAGCTTCCTGCTGTGGCACCCGGACCTCGACGCGGCGCGGGCGAACTGGATCGCCGCGGCCGCCGACGTCGACGAGGAACTCGGCTGGCCGCGTCCGTCGCAGGCGACCAGTTTGCCGCGCGACCCAACCGGCGCGAAGTTCAACGCCGAGTTTCCCGAGCCGGGCCGCGCCTGCGCGTCCGCCTTTGGCGATTCCTTCACCTGGGGAGAGGAGATCCCGCCCGCCGACGGATGGGTCGAACGACTCTCCCATCGGCTCGGCTGCCGCGTCGCCAATTACGGCGTGTCCGGCTACGGCACCGACCAGGCCTACCAGCGCTTCCGCCGCATGACGGCCGATGAAGCGCCGCTCGCCCTCATCGGCATATTTCCCGAGAACGTCGTTCGCAACGTCAATCAGTACCGCGCCTTCCTCGGCTATGGCGAGCATCCGGTCAATCTCAAGGGGCGGTTTGTGCTGGACGCGGCGGGGCGCCTCACATGGGTCGCGCGGCCGCGCCTGAGCGCGGACGGATTCGTCCAGCTCAACCGCATGCCCGCCGCCGTGATGCCGCACGAGTACCTGCTGCCCGATACGCGCGACGGGCCGGTGACCATGCGCTTCCCATACACGTGGACGCTTGCGCGCGTCGCGCTCAAGCCCCGCCTGTGGGCGCGCTTTACCGGCCGACCGTCGTGGAGCGCCTTCTATGAGGCCGGCCATCCCTCCGGCGCGCTCGCTTTGACCGCCGCCATCGCCGAGGCCTTCGCGCACGAGGCGAAGCAGCGGAGTAAAAACGCGCTGGTCGTCATGCTTCCCGGTGCCAGCAGCTTCCGCGGGCAGGCGAAGTACGGAAATTTCGAATATGCGCCGCTTGTCGCCATGCTGGCCGCGGCGGGCGTCGACGTGTTCGATTCCGGGCCGGCCTTGCTGACGGAGTTGCGCGGTCGCAGCTACTGCGATCTTTACGTCGAGCCGAAGAACTGCGACGGACACTACGGCGTCTTCGGCAGCACGATCGTTGCGGACGTGGTTGCCGCCGAACTGCGCCGCCGCAACCTGGCGGGGCGGTGACGTCCGGGCGCAACACGAGCAATCGACGCTGCGCATGATCGTCCATTCCCTCAAGCGCGCGGTCCGCACGGCATGGACGATCCTGGTCGGCGGCTTCAGCCATCGATCCGCGCAACAATACGAAATGCTGAGTGCCCGGGGGACCATGCGGCGCGCGTTCCCCGAGCTTTATTCCGCCTGGGAACGCGAGCGGGCGCAGGGGGGCCTGTGGCAGTCAGCGGACAATCAATTTTTTCTCAACGACGCCGCCCTGTGGGAAAGGTTCGTCGCGCACGTCAAGGGACGGACGAATCTTGAGATCGGGTCGGGGCCGTTCGGCTATCTTGCGCCGTGCTACTGGATGAAACGGCGCGTCGTCATCGACCCGCTCATCGACAGATATCGCGCCTATCAGCTCGAGCGCTTCGGCAAGACGTTCTGGACCGCCGATATCGAAACCCACGCCGTGCCGGCCGAGCAGATCATCGAGCAGCTGCGCGGCGCCGTCGACGGCTGCATCGTCTCGCGCAATGCGCTCGACCACATGGAGGATCCGCTCGCGGCGATCGAAACCATCGCGGAATATGCGGCTTCCGGGTGCTACCTGCTGCTGTGGACCGATATCTGGCACATCGACGGCGGCGACGTCGGCCATCGCAACATAACAAGAAGCGCGAGCGTCCTCGACAAGATGCTCGATGGCCTCGGGTTCGACATCATTCAGAACGGCGCCAGCATCCGCGGGTCCGATCGATGCATCGAGTACGGCCGCCTGGCTCGGAAGCGATAGTTTCGTGCGTTACGATGGGGCACCGATCACGACCGCGCGCCGGCCTCTTGATCGCCGCCCTGTAAAACGGCGGCCCGCGGCATGAGCGCAAGTTTGGCTCCATCCTCGAGCCTGAGCAGAAATCGCCAGGCGGCCTGCGGAAATTCGATGAACCTGTAGCTCAGGAGCGACACCGCGGCCGTGATCAACAAAAACCGGCCCACCGTCCCGAGCGTAAGCGCATTCGGACCGGTCGCTTGCATCACCCAATAGTGCCAGCAGTAAAGCGAGTAGCACATGGCTCCGGCCACCCGCAGCGGCCACAAGGTCACGACGCCGGCGATCCGGCTGCGTTCGGCGAGGCAGGACATGACGACGCACGCGAACCCGACGGACGTGGGCAGATTCAGGAAGGCCCGCGTGGTGGTCGGCAAAATTCCCTGCGCGGCCAGGTCCCAGCCGAGGGCGGACGCGACGACGAGCGCGACGCCGCAGGAACAAAGCCATCGCGGCACTTCGCGCAGCCGGCCGTCGACGTAGAGCTTAGCAATGACAATGCCGATCACGAAGTCGTCGATTCTTCCCAGCACCGAATCCTTCACCGGATTTATTGTCACGCTTATATAGGCAAACTGCGCTCCGACGATGCGAGTCGCCAGCGCGACCGCGAGCGCGGCAGCGAGGATGCGCCAGTAACCGAAACGCGCGGCCAGGATCATCAGCGCCGGCAACAGCATGCTGAACCATATTTCCAGCATCAATGTCCAGAACGGACCGTTGACGCGCGGAAAGAACTCGTTCCAATCGAACATCGAGAGCGTGGTCAGCGAAAGAATCAGGGATGCGGGGGTCGTGCGATTGACCAGATAGCCGACGAAACATCCGATCGCGAACAAGGGCAGGAGCCGCTTCGCGCGTCGAGCGTAGAATGCGAGCGCCTCGGGCAACCGATGCATCCGGTCCTCCGCGCCGATGAACGGCAGCGCGAGGACGAAGCCGGACAGGACGAAGAACAAGCTGACGCCCAGCCATCCGTCCCCCTGGAGGTAGGGAATGACACCGTGCGCCGCGAGCGCGGGGCCAACGCCGTGCGAAAAGGCGTGCTGATAGATAACGGCGAGAATCGCCACGCCGCGCAAACCGTCGATTTGCGGCAGGACGAGCTTCGTGTGCGAGCGTCGGTCCGGCGGAGCCGCTCTGCGGACCCCATCAAATGGCATCGCAACCCCGTCTGGCGCCCCTCGGGGAACACGCTGCCGCCCCTGCTGGAAGACACGTCCTTACTTACGCCTGAGATAACCGACTATACCGATCGCCCACCTGCCGTGGACACAAAACAACAGCTCCAGCGTCCTTCGTCTCGCCGGCTGCTGAGGACCCCTGCAACCGCGATGCTCGGGACCGCTTCCCAAGTGGAATGCATGCTATCGGCATTTTCGATTCCTTGGAAGCGCGGATGTGTCCGGCTCCCGACCTGCCCGGTAACTTTTTCGCGCGCAAGCATGCTAGCCGAGCTGGCGGGCGCCGCTCGTTGCCTTGGCTCGCGCGAAAATCGCGCAATCTGCCCAATTTTTGCTCCAGTTCCGCCGCAATGCCCCCGCCCCGAGCGGAGCGGCGCACGATTGTGCAACCGCGGGCGCGGCCCAATTGTGCGGGCGCTCGGTGTTGACGGACGCGAAGGCCGCAACTTAATGAGCGGCCGTCTCGGGACGACCGATCGTTTCGACTGACGAAGGCCACGACGAAGTCATGGACGGGGTGAAGCCTATCCAGGGTCGCGCGCGAATGCCGGCGAGGGTGACGGGCGCGCTGCGGTCTCTCGTTGCGCGCAAGGGCGTCCTGTTTCCGATCAATCATCTGGTGCTTGCTCCGCTGGCGTTCTGGCTCGTTTTTCAGCTCGCCGTGCTGGAGGGCGTCGCCAACAAGCGGAACCTGACGGTACGCCTGCTCGCGCTCGGATGCGTGGCGATCTTCGGGTACTTGTCGCTTGTCCTTGGACGCCGCGGCAACGCCCGGCTGCTCCCGTGTTTCGCCGCAACGTGCATCGCCGCCGAACTGCTGATGCGGGCGACCGGGTCGTTCGGAACGGGCACCGATATCGAGTCGCGACAGCCGCAACCGTACTTCATGTTCAGCGGCCCCACCAACGGACGCGTCGTCTTGTCGCCGGCGCAAATGGGCGGCAGCGATGCCGAGCGCCAAATGCGATTCAACCGCGACGGATTTCGCATCGAGGGAGACGTCGTTATTCCCAAGCCGGCCGACGAACTGCGGATTTTCGTGACAGGCGGCTCGACCGTCGTTTTCGGCGCGCCGCTTGCGAACTCGATCCCTGGCGCGATAGAGGCGGCTTTGCACGCCGGCGGATTCCAGCGCGCGCGGCTCTATAATTTCGGCGTGGCGAGTTTTCTGTCGGGGCAGGAGCTGTCTTTGCTGGTTCACCACCTTGCCGACCTTAAGCCCGATTTGGTCATAGCCTACGACGGTGGAAACGACCTCTTCTCGCCGTGGATGTACGATCCGCGGCCCGGATATCCGTTCAATTTCATTGCCTGGGAGGAAGCGATCAACAAGCTTTCCAATACCGGAAACAGATCGAAGACCATTCCCAGCCTGGTGCAGGACAGCGCGCTCCTGCAGGCGCTGACCGGGACGACGGAATGGGGCATTCGCACCGGGCTCGACGGCCTGCGGCGCAGCGTCGGCTATGTGAGCGACCCGTGGAAGCGCGCGCTGGTCGAAGCTTATGCCCGTAATATCGGCGCGATGTGCCGGGTTGCCCGGGCGAACGGTGCGTTGTTTGCCGCCTATTTCCAACCCATGCTGCCATATTCCACGACGCTCGACCCGCTCCAGATCAAAATATCGGGGGGCGCCGATATGGTCGAGGGGCTGCGCGAGGAGCGCAAGCTGGTGCCGCCGGCGGTCGCCGCACGGATGAATCCCGCCGGGCCGGGGTGTCGATTCACCGACGTGTCCGGCTTTTTCGAGAATGCGCCCGGCACCTTCATCGACATCATTCATATCGACAATGAGGCCAATCAATCGATTGCACGACGCATTGCCGGCGACCTGCTTGCATGGGAGGCCCTGCGATGGAGCGCGGGCTTGCAACGATGAAAGCCCTGAGCGGCCCTCGGGCGGCAGATGTCCGGGTCGACGCGATTGCTGTCCCAGCCGCTTGGTCGAAGACGAGGGCAGTGTGACAACCAAGGAACGCATCTTTGCGTCGATCGCGGTGCTGCTTGGCGTTCTCGCGAGCCTCGCGGGGCTGGAAATCGTGATGCGGTTCCTCCCGGTGCAAACGGGAGTTCGACTGGCGCCGGTCACCGCGCAAGCTCCGGTTGCCCATCTCCAGCCAAACGAGCCATACACGTTCTCGACCGGGTGGAATTTGCGGAACGTCAACCGCGGGCGCATCAACAACGCGGGGTTCGTCAATGATCAGGATTATCAGCCCCAGGGCGCAAAACCGTTGCTTGCAGTCGTCGGCGATTCGTTCATCGAGGCCCGCATGGTTCCCTATCCGCAGACGTTGCAGGGACGGCTGGCAAAGGCGCTCGACGGGGAGTTCAGGGTCTACAGCTTCGCGGCCAGCGGTGCGCCAATGAGCCAGTATTTGATCTGGGCGCAGTATGCCGTGCGCGAGTATGGAGCGCGGGCGGTCATCATCAATATCGTCCTCAACGACTTCGACGAAAGCTACATTGCCTACCGGACAAGCCCGGTTTACTGGGTCTACGTCGCCGATGCGGACGGGCAGCTCCGGCTGCGGTTCTTCGAATATCGCCAAAGCGCGCTCCGGTCCATCCTGTCAAAGAGCGCGCTCGCCCGCTATGTCGCGATCAACTTGAAGCTCGAGTATTTCCTTCAAACAATGGCGTCGTGGCGCTCGGCGGCTCCACGGCAAGCCGCAGCGACGCCGGCGCGAGCGACCGGCGATGCGCACGACGCCGATGCCCGGCGCCTGAACATTTCTTATGCGGTCATCGAGGCCTTCTTCCGCGACGTGCACGCGATGATCGATCTTCCGCCCGATCGCATCCTGTTCCTGGTGGATGGATATCATTATCCGAACGCCGCCGCGGTCAATGCCGGCGGCTACTTCGACCGCATGCGGCGGGCCTTTATTGCCAAGGCGGCGGCCTTGGGATACGGGGTCATCGATCTCGATCCGCAATTTTTCGCCCGCTATCGCCAGCGTGCGGATAGGTTCGAGGTTCCCGATGACGGCCACTGGAACGCGTTTGGACATGAAGTTGCGGCAGATGCGGCGCTGTCGAGCGATTTCATGCGGCGTCTGCGTGATGGCCGTGACGGCGCGGCTGCCGAGGTGCAATGAATGATCCTGAGCCGAACCGAAATAGACCGGCGGGTCGCCGACGGCAGCATCGTCATCAGCCCTTACTGCCCCGCACAGCTCAACCCGACGAGCTACAGCTATCGGCTCGGCCTGGAGATCGGCGAGCCGAGGTCGACCGCCGCGGGCGAGCGGGCCGATGCGGTCGTCGCGATCGGCGAAGCGGGCATGCTGCTGCAGCCGGGCCGCCTGTATCTGTCGCACACCTACGAAGTGATCGGTTCGCGCGAATACGTGGTGACGCTGATGGGGCGCCCGTCGATCGGGCGACTGGGATTGTTCGTCCAGCTCTCGGCCGACCTTGGCAACATCGGCGATGCGCATCGGTGGACGCTGGAGCTGACCTGCATCCAGCCGGTCATGATCTACCCGCGCATGCTGATCGGCGAATTGACGTTCTGGGAAACGAGCGGAGAGCTGGCGTTCTACTCCGGTCCGTACACGCGGTTTTCCCGGCCGACCGGCAACGTGCGCGAACTTTATTAGCCTGCGGCGGAACGCGATCATGATCCTGACCGGGCCCGAGATCATCCGCCAGCGCGGACTGGGCGCGATCCGCATCGATCCCTTCAACGTCGATCAGGTCAATCCGAACAGCTACAACTTCCGACTCGGCGGGACCGTCAAAGTTTACAAGAACGACCTATTGGACCCCAAGGTCAAGCAGCCGACCATCTCGATCGACATTCCGGACGACGGCATGGTGCTCGATTCGGCCAAGATCTATCTCGCCCATACCGAAGAAGTGATGGGGAGCGATCGTTTCGTTCCCATCATCCACGGCCGCTCGTCGACGGCGCGCATGGGGCTGTTCGTGCACATTACCGCCGACCTGATCGATATCGGCTCGTACAATCAGTGGACCTTGCAATTGCACGCGGTCCAGCCGGTGCGCATATTCCGCGGCATGTTGATCGGCCAAGTGACCTTTTGGTGCGTGAAGGGAGATATTTCCCTCTACGCCGGCCGATACCAGGGCGCCATGGGGCCGCGCGAGTCGGAAAGCTACCGCGATTTCGGGGCGCCGGAAGGCGGCGCGCTCTGAGGCTTCTTACAGGCGCCGCAGCACGTCGGCGCGCTCGCCGGCGGCGTCGGCCGCGCGCGCCGCGGCGTCGTGCAGCGCCGGCAGGATCTCCTCCACCTTGTCCGCGATCAAATAGCCAAAGCGTGCCGAGGAGTGGAGGAATCCGAGCGCCTTCATGTGATCGATAAGTTCGAGCAGCGGGTCCCAGAACCCCGCGATGTTGGCGATCACGATCGGCTTGGCATGGCGGCCCAATTGCGCCCAGGTGAGTTGCTCGACCAGCTCCTCAAGCGTCCCGATTCCGCCGGGAAGCGCAACGAACCCATCGGCCCGCTCGAACATGACGCGCTTGCGCTCGTGCATGTCGCGCGTGACGACCATGTCTTGTGCGCCGGCGAGCATTCGCTCGCTGTTGACGAGGAATTCCGGAATGACGCCGGTCACGCTGCCGCCATGGGCGAGTACCGATCGCGCGAGCGCGCCCATGAGTCCAATGGATCCGCCGCCGAACACCAGCGTCATGCCGTTGTCGGCGAGAATCTTGCCGAAGGCTTGTGCGGCCTCGACGAACGCCGGGTCGACTCCGGCGCTGGAGCCGCAATAGACGCAAACCGCGCGAATCGAGGCCATCCGCGCATGTGGCATCGCCGTTCCGAGGCGTCAAGGCGCTGCAATCCGGGAGTTGCGGTCGACCCGAGACCATCCGCCCGGCCGACCTCTTTTCCGCAGGAATTGATCGACTTCGGCATTCAAACGTCGCCGGGATCGGCAACGGGGGCTCCTTTGCGATCCGGCGCACGGCCGAGCGCCTCGGTACGCCAGCACTTTGGAGTGCGCCCTGACTAGCGCCGTCGCGAGTGTGGAAGTGGCCTGCCTCGCCGGATTTCCGGCCGATCGCCGTCGGCCGGGGCGGGATTGTGTCTGTGCGGGGCCGGACTTGGCCTTCTGCGCTGTCGTCACTCGTTGTCCCCCGCAGATCGATCGTGATGGAGCGGTCCTTTGAAGATCGTGGGCTATGTTCACCCCGGCTGTATTTCCTTGGGCCCTTTGTGGAATTACGGTTGGCTCGAAACTGCGAGGCTGTTGCAGACGCTGCGCCGGGACGCGGGCTGCGATTGTACCCTGATCGTCGGCTCGCGCTTCCTCCAAGAGGCGAAGCGGGAGGGCACGACGGAGCGTTTGCGCGATTTGCGTGTCGTCGAAATCGACGAAGTCGCGCTGTTCAAGCAGACGAACGCATTGGGCGTGACGCCGACGGCGTTCGACAAACTGGTCTACGCCGAGGAGCGCGCCGGCCATCCGGCCCTGCGAATGCTGGCCGAGGAGATCGTGCGAAAATTCGGCCCCGGAGAACCGGACGTGTTGATCTCGCCCGCGACGCCCACGCGCTTTCTCGCCGAGCCGTGGTCGCGGACTTTCCGCTTGCACACCGAGTCGCTCTTTTCGCGCAATCCGTTCACCAGCAATTTGTTTTTCGATCACCTGGGCACGTACGGCGGATCGATCATTGGCCGCGCCGGGGACCGTCTGCGCGGCTATCAGGCGACCGACGCCGCCCGGACTCTTCTCGACGCCTTTCGAGCTCGCGTCGCTGCCGGGCTCGACGCGACCGATCCGTTTCGTTCTACGGACATCCGTCGAGGCTTCGACCGAGTCTGCCTGCTGCCGCTTCAGGTTTCCAATTGGTACGGCTTCGACGAGCAGGCCGCTTACCGCACCCAATTCGAGTTCCTGTTCGACGTGCTTTCCGCGGCGCCGCGCGATGTCGGGATGATCGTCACCGAACATATCGGCGCTGGGGTTGTGCTCAAGGACTGGGGCTCCGACCGCAATTTCGACTACCTGCGTGCGACGTTTCCGAACATGATCTTCGTCCCGCAGTCTCGCTCGTTCAACACGTCATCGCAATTTTTTGTTCCTCGCGTGGATGGCGTATGGACCGTGTCCTCGGGCCTTGGTTTTCAGGCATTGCTGTTCGCGCGCATGTTGGGATCGCCCGCCTCGAGCTATATCGCGAGCGTGGCGCACGCGACCGATGCCGCGAGTTTCTTCGCCAACGTCGGCCGGGCCGCGCCGGAGAGCCGCGACGGATTCATGGCTTGGCTGCTGGAACGCTATCTGGTGCCGGAGTCGTTGGTGAATGACGGACGATGGCTGCTCGATTACTTCCTGCGCAGACTTGCCGCCGCTCGCGCGGCCCACGATCCCATCGACGCATTCGTGCCCGTCGCCGATGCCGAGACGCTGATGGACGCATGGGTCGCACGCGCACCCCAGCCGGTCCTTGTCCCGTTCTACTCGCATGACTGGGTCGAAGGCGTGCGCGCGGAATTGAACGAATTGTACCGGTCAAAGAGCATACGGCTCACCGCGCCATTCCGTGCGGTGGCGCGGTTCGCCCGCAAGTTGCGGCCGTCGACAACCCATTGATCGGACACCCGCCCGCAGCGCGCGGTGCGTCCGTGCCGTGGCGAGGATTTTCTTCGCGCCACGCCTCCGGTATGAGAGAGCGGTGAATTGGATGAAAAGCCGCACGCGAGGCAGGGGGCGCGGGCGCAGCATGCCGCGTTCGGCGGAGCCGTAGGATGCGCGAGGGCACCATGTTCGGCACTATGTTCGGCCTCGGAGTCGCCGCCGTGGCCATCGGGGTAACGGTGAGCCGCCTCGTCGTCGGGCCGGTGGCGGAGAAGGGAGCGGAGGCTCCGCCCGCGGCGCTCGAGCCGCCGCCGGCGGCGTCTCCCGCGGCCGCAACGCCCGAACCCGGGCCTGCGCCCGCCGCTCGGGCGCAGCAGCCCCAAGCGACGCTTGCGCCGAAGGCCGGCCGGCCGACGGTCATCGAACCGGCCCCGCCGACGAGCGCCCGCACCGAGGAGCGGTCCGTCCGCGTGCCCCTGTCCGTGCCGGCCGACAAGCCGGTCGTGCTCCCGCCCGAGCGAGAGGCGCCGCCGCCCCCCGCCGAAGCGCAAATCCCGGCAGCGCCGGCCGAAGGCAGCGGCCCGCCGATTGCGGTCGTGCGCAGCGGATCGGCGTCACCCGCGCCGCCCGGCGCCGGCGGGGCGCGCATCATCCAGGTCGACCCGGCCCACGACGGGCGCTAAAGCGCAATGCCGAAAGGCGGGTACCGGGTTTCGGATTGAATGGGTGCGTCGGCAATGTACGGCATTCGGGCATTACGTCGTCTCGTGGCGCACATGAGCGGACCCAAGCCGTCGTGGAATCATGCCGACGCGCAGCACTATGAGGCGGCTCACGGTCTTCGTTGGATCCGGGAGCGGGGACAGCCGCTCATGGAGCGGCTGCGGAACTTGTCGGCGGACGATCGATCGCCTACGCACGCGGTGATCATGCGCGAATTCTTTGAGGACGATGTCCGGGTGTGGGATCAATTCGCGGACCATATCGCTGGCCGCGCTGTCCTAGATGTCGGTTGCGGCCCGATACCATTTGCAAGCTTCCTCGTATGGGCGGCCCCAAGGATTGCGATCGACCCGCTGATTGAAGCCTATGACAGAGAGGCTCGTCGAGTTTTTGACGGTCAAAGCGCCTTCGATGGCCTCCGTTGCTATGCGCAGAAGGCCGAAATATTTATTGAAGAACTTGCCGGCGCCATCGATGGAGCGATCATTTGCAGAAATGCTCTCGATCACCTCGAATTTCCGGCGATCGTCCTGTCCAACCTTGCGAGCTATGCCGCGTCGGGATGTCGTCTGCTGTTGTGGTCGGACATTATCCATCTGAACGGCGGCGACAGCGGCCATTACAATATCGCTCCCAATGAAGCATCGCTCGAACGGCTCGTTCGAAATCTAGGGTTTGAAGTAACGCGGATCGTTCCACCTTGGCCCAATCGCCCTACGATCTCTTGGGGCTGCCTCGCAATCAAAGTATCGTCCGACGCCGGTCGCGCCGGCCGTGAGAGGCCCTAAAGCGCGATGGCTTTTCTTCGAATCGCCATCCTGCTTCAGCTTTCCGTTGGAGCATGATGTTTTTCGAAAACTGGCACCATCCCGCATCGAGTACGGGACGGGTTTTCCGGGCGTCATGGTTTAAGCCCGAACGTCAACGTTTGCGCTGGACTGGATCGCCGGCGCCGCGGGATGCCGGGCGGCGAAAAACCCTTTATATGGGCTATATGAAAGCGGTTCGACGGTCCGACTGGCCAGTTCCGCGCCGAGCCTGCCCATGAACGACCAAGATTCCGCTCCGAATCCCGTTCCGGTGTCGCGCGCGGCGGTTGGGCAGGGCACGTTGCTCGGCACCCTCGCCCATTTGTGGCCCTATATCTGGCCGTCGGATCGGCTCGATCTCAAGCTGCGGGTGTTCGCCGCCACGGTGCTGTTGTTCCTCGCCAAGCTGGCGACGATCGCGGTTCCGTTCACCTTCAAATGGGCGACCGACGCCCTGGTGGGCAAGGGCAGCGCCCCGGTCGCCGCTTCCTCTTGGCTCGCCTGGACCTTGGCGGCGCCCATCGCCATGACCATCGCCTACGGCGGCATGCGCATCCTGATGGCGGTGCTGAGCCAAGTGCGCGACGGATTGTTCGCCAAGGTGGCGATGCACGCAGTGCGCCGGCTCGCGTACCTGACCTTCGAGCACATGCACAAGCTCTCCTTGCGCTTCCACCTTGAGCGCAAGACCGGCGGGCTCACCCGCGTGCTCGAGCGCGGTCGCAACGGCATCGAGACAATCGTGCGCATGGTGATCGTCCAGCTCGTGCCCACCGTCGTCGAAGTGAGCCTGGTCGTCGTCGTGCTGCTGCGCGCCTTCGACTGGCGCTACGTGCTGGTCGTGCTCGGCACCGTCGCGCTCTACATGTGGTTCACCTATTGGGCCACCGAATGGCGCATCGGCATCCGCCGCAAGATGAACGACAGCGACACCGACGCCAACGTCAAGGCGATCGACTCGCTGCTCAACTACGAGACCGTGAAATACTTCGTCGCCGAGGAGCGCGAAGCGCGCCGCTACGACCGCGCGATGGCGCGTTACGAGGAGGCCAGCGTCAAGGCCTATACGTCGCTCGCCGTGCTCAACGCCGGCCAAGCGGTGATGTTCACCGTTGGCCTCGGCGCCGCCATGGTGATGTGCGCCTATGGAATCATGGCCGGTACCCAGACGGTCGGCGATTTCGTGATGATCAATGCCCTGATGATCCAGCTCTACCAGCCGCTGAGCTTCATGGGCATGCTGTACCGCGAGATCAAACAGGCGATCATCGACATCGAGATCATGTTCGCGATCCTCGGGCTCAAGCCCGAAATCGAGGACCGTCCGGACGCTCAGCCGCTCTCGGTGCCGCGCGGCGCCATCCGCTTCGAAAACGTGACTTTTGCCTATGAGCCGGAGCGCCAGATCCTCAACCGAATTTCCTTCGACGTTCCGGCCGGCCGGACCGTGGCGGTGGTCGGCCCGTCCGGCGCCGGCAAGTCGACGATCTCGCGCCTCCTGTTCCGCTTCTACGACGTGACCGGTGGGCGCATCCTCATCGACGGGCAGGACATCCGCGACGTCACCCAGCAGTCCCTGCGCGCGGCGATCGGCATGGTCCCGCAGGACACGGTGCTGTTCAACGACACCATCCGCTACAACATCCGCTACGGCCGCTGGGAGGCGACCGACCGCGAGGTGGAGGAAGCGGCGCGGCTCGCCCAGATCGACGGCTTCATCCGCCTTGCCCCCAAGGGTTACGAGACCGAGGTGGGCGAGCGCGGCCTCAAGCTCTCCGGCGGCGAGAAGCAGCGCGTCGCCATCGCCCGCACCATCCTCAAGAGCCCGCCGATCCTGCTCCTCGACGAGGCGACGTCGGCGCTCGACAGCCATACCGAGAGGGAAATCCAGGACGCGCTCGACCGGGTGTCGAAGAACCGCACCACCCTGGTCATCGCCCATCGGCTCTCGACCATCGTCGGTGCCGACGAGATCATCGTGCTCGACCAGGGCGAGATCGTCGAGCGCGGCACTCATCACCAACTGCTGCTCGTCGAACGCGGCCTCTACGCGAGCATGTGGAACCGCCAACGCGAGGCGGAGGAGGCGCGCGAGAAGCTCGCCCGCGTCGCCGACGACGAGCGCACGCCCAACCGCAATCCGCCGGCGGTCGACGACCCGCTGATCGCGGCATCGCCGGTCGAGCCCGCCGCCGCCATGGAGTGAGAGTTTTCAGACCCTTTGCCGCTCGAACGGGGCTGCGGCGGCGGTAAGGGATCGGAGGCGCCCATGTCGTCGAGGACCCCTCGCTTCACGATTGTCGTGCCGATCGTCGGCACGCCGGAGTTCCTTGCGCTACAGCTTCGTCTGCTGCGGAAGTGGTGCGCCGACGAGCTCGATGTCCTCATCGTCAATGATGCGAGGCGTGTGCCCGCGCCAAGCAACCGATGGATCGCCGGTACCGATCGCCAAATTGCTCGCATGGCCGACCAACTTGCTATCCGGTGCTATCGTTACCCGCAATGGCGCCACGGATGGTTGCGCTTCAGGGGCGAAGCGGATGACCCAGCGATCCGCACGGCCGATGTAGTGCAATTCGGTTTTAGGAAGGCGCTACGGCTGTATCCGACACAGCCGATGGTCATCATCGATTCCGACATGTTTCCGTTCGCGCCATTTTCATTTGCGGAGATGCTTGCGGACCACGCTATCGCGGGTATTGCTCAGCATCGAGGTCAAGTTCGGTATTTGTGGAATGGGCTCTTGATATTTGATGCAGCGCGCCTGCCGGACGCTACCACGATCGATTTCAGCTGCGCCGTCATCAAAGGCGAGCTCACCGACGTTGGCGGAATGCTGTCCTACTATCTCGACCACCATCCGGAGCTTGCGGTGAGATACCTTGGTCACCTCAGCAGCGGTCGTTGGGGGTTGGCCGAAATGCCGCAAAGTCTCGACGGCGCCCTGCGGTCGTTTGTCGTAAATGATCCCTATAACGGTAACGGCACGTTCTTTTCGGAAATCTACGAGGGCTGTATGTTTCACCTGCGGTCCGGGGGCAATTGGCAAGGCGACCCCCGGTTCTCAGAGCGTATCAGCCTCTTCCTCGAAGCCATGGCGTGAGGCGCGGCGGCAAAGTGAAATCGGCTGTTGCGATCGGCAAGAGCCTGTTCGACGGCTTCATCAATGCTGACGCGTGAGGCGTTCCTGGTCGGCGACATGGTTGATTTTCTTGGCCGCATAAAATCCGCGACTGCGCCGATGCGGCGATCGGTCGCCGGAATCCTGGTCCCCAGCCAACTCTCCTATTCGGCGCAATTCGAAGATCGCATTGCGTTGACCCGAATCATGATGGAGGGCATCGATCGCTCGGCGATTCGCTACCTGGATATCGGCGCCGGCGATCCCGTATATCTCAGCAATACGTACCTGTTCTACCGGCTCGGCGGTTGCGGCGTCCTGGTCGAGCCGGATGCGCGATACGCCAATCGGATCCAGGCCAAGCGACCGCGCGATGTGCTGGTCGCCGCGGGAGTGGCGTTCGACGAGCGCAAGAGCTCGGAGATAACGCTCTTCACCAGCCCGTTGTTCAATACGTTCTCTGCCGATCACGCGCGCACGACGCTCGAGCAATCGACCAAGTGGTTGCCAAACCAAAGGCAGAAGATCGTCAAGAAGCTCGAGGTTCCCTTGCTCCCGGCAAACGAGATTCTGCACAGGCATTTCTCGGATGGAGCGCCCCACTTCATCTCGATTGACGCCGAGGGTGTCGATTTCGAAGTGTTGAAGAGCATCGACTTTACGGCGTTCGGCCCGCGAATTTTGTGCGTCGAGCGCCAAGCTTCGATCGATGCGCATCTGGATGTCATCGGCCGCGACAGATACGAGTTGATCTATCAGACGCGGGACAACCTCATGTTCGCCCGAAGGGGGGCGGCCGCGTCGTGACGGCCGTGCAGCAGATGCCTATCGCCGTACGGTCGCATCGGCGTTACCGCCGCCGGCCGGAGGATCGCGAATAGCGAGCGAAAGTTCGTCGGAGTCCATGTCCATCGTCGCGTCCGTCCGCGCGCAATTCGTGCCTATCCATCGCGAGGGCTATCCGTTCGTCGGCGCGCTTGCGTTCCTGAGCATCGTCCTTTTCCTGTTGTGGCCGCCCCTCGGCTGGCTCGGCACCGTAGCGACCTTGTGGTGCGCCTATTTCTTCCGCGATCCGCCGCGGGTGACGCCGCTCGCCGACGGCCTCGTGGTGGCGCCGGCCGACGGCCGGGTCAGCCAGGTGACCAACGCCGCGCCGCCGCCCGAGCTGGCGCTCGGCGGGGCCGCGCTGGCGCGCGTATCGATCTTCATGAGCGTGTTCGATTGCCACGTGAACCGCAGCCCGATCGGCGGGCGCATCGAGCGCATGGCCTACCGCGCCGGCAAGTTCCTCAGCGCCGACCTCGACAAGGCGAGCGAGGACAACGAGCGCAATTGCCTGCTCGTCGCCGGTGCGCGCGGGCGCATCGGGGTGGTGCAGATCGCCGGGCTGGTGGCACGGCGGATCGTCCCGTTTGTGCGCGAAGGCCAGGAGGTCGGCGCCGGCGAGCGCATCGGCATGATCCGGTTCGGCTCGCGCGTCGACGTCTACCTGCCGGAAGGGGTGCGGCCGCTGGTCTCGGAAGGCCAGACCGCGATCGCCGGCGAGACCGTGATCGCGGATCTCGCGGCGCGCGAGCCCGGCCGCACGTTCCACGTCGGCTGATCGCGGCCGGCGTCGCTCTGCCATCTTCGTTAACGGCATTTAACCGCGCGGTTGCGGTCGGGTTAGCGCGATCGTTCGCATTTGAGCGTTAGGGTCGACGCGAGAGCGCTGCCGGCTTCCCTTGATCCGGCGGCGCTCCGACCCGGACCCACGCCGATGTCGCCGACCACGCGCAAGCCGCCCTCCGACGCGCTCGCGGAAGAGCCGGCTGCCCTCATCGATCAGGTGACGCAGGGTTACGTCCTGCTCGACGAGGCCGTCGTCGCGCTTGCCGATGCCGGGCAGATCGCCGGCTTGGCGGTGCTGGTCGGGCGGCGGGTCGACCTGGCGGCCGATGCGGTCGAGCGGGCGCTCGACGCCCCATCGGCGGGGCCGGCGACCCTGCTGTGTCGGGCCGCGGGCCTCGGCACCAACAGTTTCTCGGCCGTGTTGCGCCTGCGGCGACGCCGCTTGCGCGCCGGCGGGCCGAACCCCGCCCAGGCGCTGTCTACGTTTCTGCAGACGCCAATCGACCTGGCGCAGGAGGTGGTCGGCATGATGAAGGCGAACGAGGGGCGCTGAGGGTCCATCCGCCGCGATGGCAAGGCGGCGGGCAAGCCGTTATACTGGCGCCATGCTGTTCCCGCCCTTCGAGCCCGACCGCAACGAGCCGCGCCGCCGGCGCTTCCGCCCGATCCCGGTGCGCATGCTCGTTCCCAATGTGATCACGCTGCTGGCGCTGTGCGCCGGCCTGACGGCGATCCGGCTGGCGGTCGAGGATCGGCTCGACCTTGCACTCTACGCCATCGTGTTCGCAGCGACCCTTGACGCCGTCGACGGGCGCATCGCGCGGATGATCAAGGGCACCTCGCGCTTCGGCGCCGAGCTCGACAGCCTTGCCGACTTCGTAAACTTCGGCGTGGCTCCGGCCCTGATCCTCTATTTCTGGCAGCTCAAGGAGCTCAAGTCGGCGGGATGGATCGCCGCGATCGTGTTCGCGACCTGCGCGGGCTTGAGGCTTGCCCGCTTCAACGTCGCCAGCGAGGATCCCAACCGGCCTGCCTGGGCGGCGAACTTCTTCGTCGGCATGCCGGCGCCGGCCGGCGCGATCACGGTGCTGCTGCCGATCTATCTCCAATTCCTCGCGCTGCCGGGGACAGCCTTCCCGTCGCCGCTGACCCTTCTCTACACCCTCGCGATCGCCATCCTGATGGTATCGCGGTTGCCGGTCTATTCCGGCAAGCGGCTCGGCACCCGGGTGCCGCGCGAACTGGTGCTGCCGGTGTTCGTGGTGGTGGTGCTGTTCGTGGCGCTGCTCATCAGCTACCCGTGGCCGGTGCTCACCCTCGGCACGCTCGCCTACCTGGCGTGCCTGCCGCTCGGCTGGCTGTCCTACCGCCGGTTCGAGCGCGCCGCCGGCGAAACGTCCGCGGACGCCGCGACGCGGCCCCCGGAGCCGCCGGAGCGGGCTCACCCGCCGGTGCATCGCGACCGGGGCGACGGCGGCCGGCCGGCACGGCTCAATTAGGTCAAGCCGGGCGCGTGATCGCTCGGTGTTCCTTATGCCGCGCGTCACCAAAGTGGTCGCCGCCGGATCGGCCGATGGTCGCGTCGTCGACACGGTCATCCTGGATCCCGCGCAACGCCGGGCGCCGCGCGGCGCGGCGATCGGCGTCAAGGGAACCCGCTGCGAGTTCGACCTGACCGAGTCGGTTGCGCTCCGCATGGGCGACCTGTTGGTGCTCGACGACGGCACCATGGTCGAAGTCGTCGCCGAAGCGGAGCCGCTCGTCGAGGCCCGCGCCAAGGATCTTGACGCCCTGGCGCGGCTCGCCTGGCATCTTGGCGACCGGCACGTGCCGGTCCAGCTCTTCGCCAACCGGCTGCGGATAAGACGCGATCCGGCGATCGAAGCGCTGCTGGTGCGGCTCGGTGCCAAGCTCGCCGTCATCGCGGCGCCATTCGATCCGGAAGGCGGCGCCTATTCAGCCGCCCACGCCGCGCATCATCACGGCCATGACCATCACGGCCATGGTCACCACGATCATGATCACGCGCACGGACACCATCGTCGGAGCAACGAATGAGCCTTCACGTCGAGCGGAACGGTGCCGTCACCACCATCATCCGGTCGCGCATCGAGGCGCGCAACGCCATGGACCCGGCGAGCGCCGACGCGCTGCACGCGGCGCTCATCGCCTTCGACCGCGATCCGTCCCAACACGTCGCCGTGCTGTGGGGCGCGGGCGGCGCGTTCTGCGCCGGCTGGGACCTGAAGTTCGTGTCGACACTCACCACAAGAGAGCAGATCGCCGCCCTCGATTTCCCGACCGACGGCGGGCCGGTGCCGCGCGGTCCGCTCGGTCCGACCCGGCTCGAACTCTCGAAGCCCGTCATCGCCGCCGTCGCCGGCCCGGCGGTTGCGGGCGGCATGGAACTGGCGCTGTGGTGCGACCTGCGGGTGATGGAAGAAACCGCGTACTTCGGCGTCTATTGCCGCCGCTGGGGCGTGCCGCTGATCGACGGCGGCACCGTGCGGCTGCCCCGCATCGTCGGGCGCGGGCGGGCGCTGGACATCATCCTCACCGGCCGCAAGGTGCCGGCGCAGGAGTGCTATCGCATCGGCCTGTGCGAGCGGCTGGTGCCGGATGGCGAGAGCCGCCAAGCCGCCGAGGCGCTCGCCCATGAGATCGCCCGCTTCCCGCAGGAATGCATGCGCGCCGACCGCCGTTCGGTGTGGCTGCAGGAGGGGCTGTCGGAGCGCGAGGCATTGCGCGCCGAATGGGCGAACTCCGCGCGCGTGGTCGAGACCGAGGGCGCCGCCGGCGCCGCCCGTTTCGCCGCCGGCAAGGGCCGCCACGGCGATTTCGCCGACATCTGATGGCAGATGTCAGAGGTCAGACCACAGATGACAGAAAAGCCTGAAGCATTCGACATCCGACATCCGGCATCCGTCATCTGACATCCGGTCCATGTCCCGCCTGGCAAACAAGATCATCCTCGTCACCGGCGCCGCCGGCGCCGTCGGCTCGGCGGTCGCCGAGGCCGTGGTGAGGGAAGGGGGCTTGGCAATCGCGACCGATCTCCCCGGCTGCGCCGGCATGGACCATACGCTCGACGTGACGTCGCAGGACGACTGGCTGCGGGTCGTCGCCGACATCGACCGCGCCGCCAGCCGTCTCGACGGTCTCGTCAACGCGGCCGGCATCGTCGCGCGCGGCAGCGTCGAAGACACCGACCTTGCGACCTGGCGCCGCGTCATGGCGGTCAACCTCGACGGCACGTTCCTCGGCTGCAAGCACGCGCTCCCGGCGCTGCGGCGCAACGGCGGCGCGATCGTGAATATCTCCTCGGTCTCCGGGCTCGTCGGCGGCCACAACCTCGCGGCCTATAACGCCTCGAAGGGCGGCGTGCGCCTGTTGACCAAGTCGGTCGCGCTGCATGGCGCGCGGCTTACCCCGCAGGTGCGCTGCAACTCGATCCATCCGGCCTTCCTGGAAGGGCCGATGGCCGATGCGCTGATCGCCGAGACCAGCAATCCGGAGCGCGCTCGCGCCCGCATGACTGCCGAGGTTCCGCTTGGTCGCTTCGGGCGGCCGGCCGAGGTCGCCGACATGTGCGTCTATCTGCTGTCGGACGAATCCGCCTTTGTCACCGGCGCCGAGTTCGTCATCGATGGCGGGCTGACGGCGAAATAGACGCAGGGGCCACTCAGCTTGGCAACGGATGGCCCGGCATCAGCTTATGCGGATGTTCCCAGCCCGGCAGCGCTTTGATGCGCTCGAGCCAGGCGGCGATAGCCCGGTAGTCGGCTGCGATGTCGAAGCCGAGTTCCTCGGGCGGATAGTACAGATAGCCGCACATCGACAGGTCGGCGATGGTGGGCTTCTCGCCGGCGACGAACGGTCGGGCCGCGAGGTGCTTCTCGACGATGTTGAAGGCGCTGTCGATGCGCCCTTTGAGAAATGAAAGCACGGCGGGATCGCCCGCCTTGGCGAAGGCCCGCAAGAACCGATAGGTCGCGACGTAGCTCGTGAACTTGTGATTGTCGAACAGGATCCAGCGCAGCGCTTCGCGCCGCTCCGCTTGGGTATCGCCGCCGAAGCGGCCGGACCGCGCGGCGAGATACGTGAGGATCACGCCCGATTGGCTGAGCTTCGTTGCGCCGTGCACCAGCACCGGCGCCTCGCCCATCTCGTTGACGTTCGCGCGGTAGGCGTCCGAACGCGTCTCGCCCTTGAAGAAATCGACGAACACCGGCGTCCAGTCGGCGCCGATGAGGTTGAGCATGAGGGCGGCTTTGTAGGAATTGCCCGATTGGGCAAAGCAGTAGAGCTGATATTCGGCCATAAGCAGACCTCAGATCACAAATGACGGACGATAGATTAAAACTTTATCTGTCCCCTGTCGTCCCCGTCCTCTGCTACCTCGTCAACGATATCGTCTCGCCCGGCGCCGCCTGGCCTTCGAAACGTGCGGGCGGGGAGAACGCGAGCCGGGCGAGGGGCTCGCCATTGTGGTTGCGGATCACGAGGGCGCCCTGGTCGTAGACCCAACGCCGGCTGGTGAAGAAGTTGCCTGGACAGCCGCCTTCCGGCGCGATGGTGCCTTCGCCGCTGCCCGGGGTCGCCCCGAACGTCATGGCGCAGGCGCCGCCCGCGGTGGACGAGAGCTGCCAGCGGCCGGCCATGTCGACCGGCGGCGGTGAGGGCATATACGCGCGCGCCCGAACGGGCGGGGGCGGGGGCGGCGGCGACGGTTCGCTGCTCGCCGAGCCCATGAGCCGGTCGCTGCCGCAGCCCGCGAGCCCCGCGGCCATGCCGATCGCCAGCCATCGCAAGGCGGGCATCATCGCCGCGTCGGGCTCCTCATCGCATGGTCGGGATGACGAACTCGGCGCCCTCTTTGGTACCCGAGGGCCAGCGCGCCGTCACCGTCTTGGTCTTGGTGTAGAAACGCACCGCGTCGGGGCCGTGCTGGTTGAGGTCGCCGAAGCCGGAGCGTTTCCAGCCGCCGAAGGTGTAATAGGAAAGCGGCACGGGGATCGCAAAATTGACGCCGACCATGCCGACGTTGACGCGCGAGGCGAAGTCGCGGGCCGTGTCGCCGTCGCGGGTGAAGATCGCAACCCCGTTGCCGTATTCGTGCTCGGAGGGGAGCCGCAGCGCCTCCTCGTAGTCCTTGGCGCGCACGACCGAGAGCACCGGCCCGAAAATTTCCTCCTGATAGATGCGCATCGACGGCTTGACCTCGTCGAACAGGCAGCCGCCCATGAAGTAGCCGTTTTCGTAGCCCTGCAGCTTGAAGCCGCGGCCGTCGACCGCGAGCTTCGCGCCTTCCTTGACGCCGAGATCGACGTAGCTCTTGACCTTGTCCAGGAGCGCGCGCGTGACCATCGGCCCGTAGTCGGCCTGCGGATCGGTCGACACCCCGATCTTGAGGCTCTCGACGCGCGGGATCAACTTGTCGACCAGGAGGTCGCCGGTCTTCTTGCCGACCGGCACCGCGACCGATACCGCCATGCAGCGCTCGCCGGCCGAGCCGTAGCCGGCGCCGATCAGCGCGTCGACCGCCTGATCCATGTCGGCGTCGGGCATGACGATCATGTGGTTCTTGGCGCCGCCGAAGCACTGCACCCGCTTTCCCTGGGCGCAGCCGGTCGTATAGATGTACTCGGCGATCGCCGAGGAGCCGACGAAGCCGATCGCGCGCACGCGCGGGTCGGTGAGCAGCGCGTCGACCGCGTCCTTGTCGCCGTTGACGACGTTGAGCACCCCGGCCGGCAAGCCCGCCTCGATCAGCAACCGGGCGAGCCGCATCGGCACCGACGGGTCGCGCTCGGACGGCTTAAGGATGAAGGCGTTGCCGCACGCGAGCGCCGGGGCGAACTTCCACATCGGGATCATGGCCGGGAAATTGAACGGCGTGATGCCGGCGACGACGCCGAGCGGCTGGCGCATGGAGTAAAGGTCGATGCCGGGCCCGGCGCCCTCGCTGAACTCGCCCTTGAGCAGATGGGGAATGCCGCAGGCGAACTCGACGACTTCGAGGCCGCGCTGGATGTCGCCGCGGGCGTCGGCGAGCGTCTTGCCGTGCTCGGACGACAGCAGGGTTGCGAGCGCCTCGAACTCGCCGTGCGCCAGTTCGAGGAACTTCATCAGGACGCGGGCGCGGCGTTGCGGGTTGGTCGCCGCCCAGGCCGGCTGCGCCGCCTCGGCGGCCGCGATCGCTTGGTCGACCTCGGCGCGGCTGGCGAAGGCGAGCCTGGCCTGCACCTCGCCGGTATTGGGGTTGAACACGTCCCCCCACCGCCCCGAGGCGCCCTTGACCTCCTTGCCGCCGGTGAAGTGGCCGATCTCGCGCATGGCGTCCTCCGTTTATGCCCGATCGCCGCGCCCGGCCGTCGGGGTGTTCTGACCAACTCAGATAGCGCGTTAGGCCCCACTCGGGAAGCGGGCACGAACGCGACCTTTGGGATGGGGGCAGAGGTCACGTCCCTAGCGGTGGTGTAGCTCGGCGGTAGCGAAGCCGCCTCGGGAGCGCGCCCCCCATAGCGCTGTAGCGAGCGAGCGGCTTCGCGGTCGGTCATCAATGATTCGCCCGGTAAGGTCGGGTTGCGACACACAACCTGATTCGGAGAACCACCGATGACCGACGAGATCATGAACCTTCGCACGCTTCTGGAAAAGAGTTCCGACGCCGATCTGCTGCGCGAGATGATCTAGGCAGAGATCCTTTCGAAACGTCAACGGGTTGCTGAGCGGAGCTGTCCGACTGTGCCTGCCTTAGGCATACCGGCGTTCAATTCTTCCCCCCGAAAGCGTTCGATCGCAGCTTGCGCCAGCCGCGCTTGATCCGCCGCCTTGGTGCAGCACGCTACCGAATTTCCCTGGCCGTCGCATCGCGCTGGACCGATCCGTAGTATGCGCCTATTGTCACTGCGCCAGACACGAAGACAGTCGAGCAATTCGGCGTTACGGGAGAGCGTCGTTTGCCCAGTTGGCCGCGCAATAACGGTCGTAGCGTAGCCGCTTACCTGTATTGTCGCCCGCGCGCGAAAGTGCGAGAAGGTCAACAGTGCTATGCCAATTCTGGCAGCAAGGAAGCGTGGTGCGGAGTTTGCGTCGACTCGCGGGGTGCTCCGCGTAATACTTGTGACCGCAGTGTTAACGTCAACTTCCTTTCAGTTTGTCGTCGCTCAAGACGACGAGATCTCGTCCGGTTCCGGTATCTTGGTTGGCGCTCATGGTGAAATTCTCACCAACTCGCATGTGGTCGAGGATTGCAAGACAATCACTGTGAAAATGCCCGCTCAAGATTCGGAAACCGCTGCGTTGTTTGCACGCGACCGCAAAAACGATCTTGCCGTTATTCGCGCCAAAACGCCGTCCTCCGTTCCTGCCGCATTTCGCGAAGGAACGCCGATTCGCGCTGGCGATACAGTTATTGCGCTGGGCTATCCCCTCTCCGGACTCCTTGCTTCTACGGCCAATCTGTCAGTTGGGACCGTTAGCGCGCTGGCGGGAATAGGTGATGACACGCGTTATCTGCAGATTAGCGCACCAGTGCAGGCGGGCAACAGCGGCGGACCCCTACTTGACGGGAGCGGTCACATAGTCGGAATCGTAACAGCAAAACTCGACGCAGCGCGCGTGGCGCGGGCTACTGGGGATATCCCTCAGAATGTGAACTTCGCACTCAAGGCTCAGGTAGCGCGGACGTTCTTAGATAGCAACAGTATTGCCTACCAAACTGCGCCTTCGAACCGACAGCTATCACCTGCGGACGTGGGAGATGTCGCCCGGCCGTTCACGGTTCATATTCGATGTAGCAAAGACAGTCCCCGATCCGTTGCTAAACCCAAAGGATCCGGCTCGCCCGCGCCGGCCGTCGTAGCAGCGAATGCAAAACATGTTCCCCTCGCCTATTCGCCGTGGACAAAGGTCTGCGGAGAGGGAGGCGCCGCTGGCATAAGATGTCGGACGGTTAGAATTGGGCGTCTTGAGACCGGTCAGTTTATCGGCGAAGCCGCAATCCTTGAACCTCTCTCCGGGGAACAAAATACTCTTCGCATTACCGTGTTTAAATCGAATGATGTTCTAATTCCGCCAGGTACCCGCCTTAGCGTCGATGGGGGCAAGTGGCTTAATGCGCCATGGCTCGCGTGCCCTTCCAAAGGTTGTATTGTAGACTATCCAATAAGTGATGATTTAATGATGAAACTCAGAGGAGGGGATAAGCTTGACTTGCAGCTCATCAATCAAAACAAGCAAACGGAAAGCTACATCTTCCCGCTGTCTGATTTTGCCAAGGCGTACGATGGTCCCGGTATATCTGCCGTTGCATTCGATAAGCAGCAGAAGGATTGGCATGAGCAACTGCAGCGACGATAGCTTTTCGTCTGGAGGATGCCAACAAGATGGCCGTGGTGCTGCGGCCATTGGCCACTAGACTAAGCAAGCGCGTTCCTCGACGCGAAATTACAGCCGCCGTGATGCGCCCGCAGACCTGGGCAACCTCTCAATTATTCCCAACGTCTGGTATCGGCCGCTCCATCCCTTGCCGTGGTTTTTGTTGCGCCGCCACACTTTGCTCTGGAGGCCCACATTAGGCATTTGCAAAAAAGCCATTGAAAATCAAGGGGACAGGCGTCATTGGTTAGGTATCCCGCTGAAAGTAAAACAAAAGACGGTAACCCTCCCTTAAGCACGTCGGCGCTAGGGTTCCCGCGGGGTCGTGCCGACGGGGCGGCGCGCCGGTTTCGTACGCGTCGGAGTGCGTTCGATGGACATTTCAACCGGTCTCGGCCTGCTTGCCGGAGCGGTGGTGCTTTGCACCCTCATCCTGATGGGCGGCGACCTCAGGATGTTCGTGGATACCCACGCGGCCATCGTCATTTTCGGCGGCTCGTTCGCCGCAACCCTCATCCGCTTCCCCCTGGGCTCGATCTTTCATGGCCTTCCGCTCGGCGCCAAGTTCGCCTTCACGCTGCGCCGGATGAGCCAGCGGGAACTCGTCGACGAAATCGCCGGCCTCGCCGAGATCGCCCGCAAGCAGGGGCCGATCGGGCTGGAAAAGGTCGAGATCGAGGACCCGTTCCTGGCCAAGGGCGTCCGCTTCGTGGCCGACGGCTACGACAGCACCTTCATCCGCGACAACCTCGAGCGCGACCGCGACAACTTCCTCACCCACCTCGACGAGGGGCAGAAGATCTACCGCGCGGTCGGCGACTGCGCCCCGGCCTTCGGCATGGTCGGCACGCTGATCGGCATGGTGCAAATGTTCGCCAACATGACCGACCCCTCGAAACTCGGCCCGTATATGGCGGTGGCGCTGCTCGCGACCTTCTACGGCGCCGCGCTCGCCAACCTGATCTGCCTGCCGATCGCCGACAAGCTGCATCTCAAGCTGGTCGACGAGGAGGTCAATCGCACGCTGATCATCGACGGCATCCTCATGATCCGCGAAGCCAAGAGCCCGGCCCTGGTGCGCGAAATGCTGCTCGCCTATCTGCCCGAGAAGCATCGCCACGAGGAAGCCGAGGCGGTGCCCGCCTGAGGCGGCGCCACCGGACGCAACCATGGCGCGGCGCAAGGAGGCAGGGCACGGCGGCGGGCACGGCTGGTTCGTCACCTTCGCGGATCTGATGGGGCTGCTGGTCGCCTTTTTCGTCATGCTGGTCGCGTTCTCGACCCAGGATCAGCAGAAGCTGCAGATCGTGGCCGGTTCCATGCGCGACGCCTTCGGCGTGCAAAACGTGCGCTATGCCGGCGTGATCGAGACCGACGGCCTGCCGACCCGGCCGAAACTCAAGAACGCCGAGCACATCCGCCCCGAGGACGCCTCGAACACGCCGACGCTCGATCAGCGCGAGCACGACCGCCAAGTCGGCGCCCGGCTCAACGAGGACCGCGGCTTCGCGCTTGCGGCCGCCTCGCTGCGCCAGGCGTTGCAGGACCTGCCCGACCTCGCCGAGGTGTCGAAACACATCATGATCGAGGAGACCCGGCAGGGCCTCAACATCGAGATCGTCGACCAGGACGGGCGCTCGATGTTCGCCGAAGGCTCGAAGACGCCTTACGAGCGTACGGCCCGCGTGATCCGCAAGCTCGCCGGCCCGCTCAAGGGCTTGCCCAATCGCCTGTCCATTGCCGGCCATACCGCGGCGACCCGTTTGCCGCCGCAAGCCGGCTACGGCGCGTGGGAACTCTCCGCCGACCGCGCCAATGCGGTGCGCCAGGTTCTCGAAGAGGAGGGGTTGCCGACTTCGCATATCTTCATGGTCGCCGGTCGCGCCGACACCCAGCCGCTGTTTCCCGACGACCCCTACATCGCCGCCAACCGCCGCGTCACCATCACGTTGATGCGCGAGGAGCCGCCGCTGCCGGCCGGCTTCAAGCCGTGAGCACGAGCAGGTGAGACGATCGGGATTCGGTCGCGGCGCCTTGGCCTCTTGATTTTCTCCGCCGGGACCCGCAAACACTGGCGACCGGCTCCCTCTCGTTACGGTGGTTTTGATGTCGCAACCGCTCGGCCGCCATAGCGTGCGCGATCTGACGCCCGCGGACGTAGCGCGCGGCCTCGCCGAGGGCCGTATCCTGCTGGTTGACGTGCGCGAACCCAAAGAGACCGACGTCGAGCGATATCCCGACGCGGTGCTGCTGCCGATGTCCGCGTTCGACCCGAAAGCGATCCCGGATCCCGGCGGCCGCCAGGTCGTGTTCGCCTGCCGCTCCGGCAACCGCTCCGTGACCGCCTCGCTCGCCGCCCAGGCGGCCGGTTTGCCGTACGACGCGCACTTGGCCGGCGGCATCAACGCCTGGAGGGCGGCGGGCCTTCCGACCGAGCCGTGACCCGGTTCATCGAGCCGCGCGCCGGCGCGCGCCGCGTCGCCCTCGTCGCCATCATCGCCGCCTTCGCGTGGGCCGGGGTCGCCGCCGCGCCGGCCGCCGACCGCGTCGTCAATTTCTTCAATTGGTCGGACTATATCGAGCCCAGCGTGCTTGCGGATTTCACGGCGCAGACCAAAATCCGCGTGCAGTACGACACCTTCGATTCCAACGACATTCTCGAGACCAAGCTGCTCGCCGGCAAATCCGGCTACGACCTGGTGGTGCCCACGGCGTATTTCCTTCAGCGGCAGATCAAGGCGGGCGTGTTTCAGAAGCTCGACAAGGCCAAGCTGCCCAACCTGGCGAACGCGTGGGACGACATCGCGCGGCGGCTTGCCGTCTACGATCCCGGCAATCAATACGCCATCAACTACATGTGGGGCACGGTCGGCATCGGCTACAACGTCGGCAAGGCGCGCTCCGCGCTCGGCGCGCCAGCGCTCGACGCCGTGATCGGCGCCTGGGACGTGCTGTTCAAGCCCGAGCTGATCGCCAAGTTCGCCGATTGCGGCGTCTACATGCTCGATTCCGCCGACGACGTGTTGCCCGCCGCGCTGCACTATCTCCACCTCGACCCCAACAGCGCCGACCCCGGCGACCTCGAACGGGCAGCCGATCTCCTGATCAAGGTGCGGCCGTACGTGCGCAAGTTCCACTCCTCCGAATATCTCAATGCGCTGGCGAGCGGCGACATCTGCCTCGTCTTCGGCTTCTCGGGCGACGTCAAGCAGGCGCAGAAGCGAGCGGCGGAAGCGCACAACGGCGTCGAGATCGGCTACGCGATCCCGCACGACGGCACGCAATTGTGGTTCGACAACTTGGCCATCCCCAAGGACGCCAACAACGTCGCCGAGGCGCATGCGATGATCGACTATCTGCTCAAGCCGGAGGTGGCGGCCAGGAACACCAACTTCATCGCTTACGCCAACGGCAACGGGGCGAGCCGTCCGTTCATCGATCCGGCAATACTCGACGACCGCGGCATCTACCCCGACGCCGACATGATGGCACGCATGTACACCATCACGGCGCACGACCAGAAGACCCAGCGGCTGATGAACCGCCTGTGGACCAAGGTGAAGACGGGGCTCTGACGTCATCACCGCCACCTTCGGTGCAGCCACAGCCACTGCTCCGGGTGCTCGCGCACCCAGCCCTCGACGATCGTCGTGATCGCCTGCATGGCGCCCTCGACGTTGACCCGGCCGTCGGGATCGCGCGGCACCTCGATCGGTCCGGTCAGGTCCACCTTGAGGCGGCGGTCGGGCAGGCGGATCGCGCGGGTACCGTAGATCGGGCAGTCGACGTGGCGCGCGAGCCGCGCCAGCATCGGATTGACCCGGCAGCGGCGGCCGAAGAACGTCACCTCGGGCCCGTTGCCGTAATGCTGGTCGACCAGCATGCCGACGTGCCTGCCCGCCGCGAGCGCCCTTACCAGGCGGAACGGCGCCTCGGGCCCGCCGGCGATCAGCGTGCCCATGCTGCCGGCGCGCAACTCGACCACCGCGTCCGCCGCCGCGCTCAGATTCGGCCGGCGATAGAGCGCCGCGAAGTCGAGGCCGTCGGCATGAGCGGCGAGCGCCGGCAGTTCCCAGTTGGCGAGATGCGCCGTGAATATCAGCGCCGGCTTGCCGTCGTCGCGCATCGCGTCGAAGCGCGCGTCGATTTCCGGCGTCGACAGGATGCGTCCGGCGTCCGGGCGGGCGCGGTCGTAGTCCCACAGTTGGTCGAGGCGGGCGAACTCGCCGGCGACCCGCCCGAGGTTGTCCCACACGCCCGACAGAATGCGCTCGATTTCCGCCGGCGGCTTTTCCGGAAACGCCGCCGCCAGCTGGGCGCGGCCGAGGCGATGCTCGGGCAGCCACGGCCCCACCGTGCGCATCAGCGCGGCAAGGAACCCGGCCAGAACATCAGGATCGATCAGCCGCACCGCCTTGAGCAGCCAAACGGTCACCCGGCCGATGACCGCGTCGCCGGCGCGCTTGAGGCGGACGGCGGCCTGCCGAAGCAACCGTGCGACGTCGAACGCCATGGTTCTAGAAGCGCACGATGATCTTGCCGAACACCTGCCGGCTTTCGAGCCGGGCGAGCCCGCGTTCGAAATCCGCGAGCGCGACTTCGGTATCGATCACCGGCAGGATGCCGTCCGCCATCTTGGCGAGGCTGTCGCGGATGTTGCGCAGCGACGCGCCGAACGAGCCGATGATGCGGTACTGCTGCTGGAACAGCTGCATCAGGTTGAGCGTCGCGCTCGGCCCCGAGGTCGCGCCGCAGGTGACGAGCCGCCCGCCGCGCTTGAGCGAGAGCAGCGAGCCCGCGAAGGTGTCGGCGCCCACGTGCTCGAACACCACGTCGACGCCCTTCTTGGCGGTGATCTTGCGCACCGCGTGCTCGAACCGGTCGGTGCGATAATTGATCACGTGGTCGGCGCCGAGCGCGCGCGCCTTTTCGCCCTTGGCCTCGTCGCCAACCGTGGTGATGACGGTGCAGCCAAGCGCCTTCGCCATCGTGATCGCGACGGTGCCGATGCCGGAGCCGCCGGCGTGCACCAGGATGGTCTCGCCCGGCTCGAGCTTGGCATTGTCGAACAGCATGTGCTCGACGGTCGCGAACGCGATCGGCGCGCAGGCGGCGTCGCGCAGGGTGACGCCGGCGGGAACCGGAACGACCAGGCGGGCCGGCAGGTTGACGCGCTCGCGCGCAAAGCCGTCGCGGTGAAAGCCCATGAGGCCTTGCACGTCTTCGCACAGGTTGTCGCGTCCCTCGCGGCAGGCGCGGCACACCCCGCAGGTGAGGGCGCCGTACATGACGACCGGATCGCCGCGATTGAAGCCGGCGACGTCCGGACCGATCGCGGCGATCTCGCCCGCCGCTTCCGCGCCGACCACCAGCGGCAGCTTGCGCTTGACGAACGCCATGCCGCGCCAACCCCACACGTCGATGTGGTTGAGCGCGACCGCGCGCACGCGGATCTGAACCTCGCCGGCCGCCGGCGGCGGCGGCGCCGGCACCTCGGCGAGTTCGAGCTTGCGGTCGGCGACCAGGGTGAGCGCGCGCATGATGGTCTACGCCGGCCGCGCCAAGGCGCTGCGCTACGCCGCGTCCCGGCTCATCACCAGCGACACGTTCTGGCCGCCGAAGCCGAACGAATTGGACAGCGCGTGATCGACCCGCGCGTCGCGCGCCGCGTTCGGCACCACGTCGAGCGGGATCGCCGGATCCGGCACCAGATAATTGATGGTCGGCGGGATGCGCTGATGCTCGAGGGTGAGCAAAGTGAACACCGCCTCGACCGCGCCGGCCGCCGACAAGGTGTGCCCGACCATCGATTTGTTGGACGAGATCGGCACCGCTTTGGTGCGCTCGCCGAACACGGTCGAGAGGCCGAGATATTCCATCTTGTCGTTTTCCGGCGTGCCGGTGCCGTGGGCGTTGATGTAGCCGATGTCGTCGGGCGCAAGCCCGGCGTCGGCGACGGCGTTGCGCACGCTGGCGATGATCGGCTTGCCGTCCGGGCTCGAGCGGGTGCGATGAAATGAATCCGCCATCTCGCCGCAACCGGCGATCACCCCGAGGATCCTGGCGCCGCGCGCGCGCGCCGCCGCCAAGCTTTCGAGCACCAGCGCGCCGGCACCTTCCGCCATGACGAAGCCGTCGCGGTTCTTGGAGAACGGTTTGGCCGCCGCCGCGGCCGGGTCGTTTTGGGTCGAGAGCGCCGAGAGCAGCGAGAAGCGGACCAGGGTTTCCTGGTTCACGGTGCCGTCGGTTCCCACGCACAGGGCGGCGTCGGTCTCGCCGCGGCGGATCGCTTCGAGCCCGAGCTGGATCGCGCTCGCGCCCGAGGCGCAGGCCGTGGTCACGGAAATCGGCGAGCCTTCCGTTCCGAACGCGTCGGCGAGGGCATCGGCGACCGAGGCGAACAGGAAGCGCGGCCCGTACTTCCTGAAAGCCCCGGCGGTCGAGACGCGCAACAGGTCGTCGTAGTCGACCGCTTCGTTGGCGCGCGCAAGCTCGCCGAGTTCCTGGCGCTGGGGCCATTCCACTTCGTTCGGCGGCACCGCCACGAACAGCGGTCCGGGAAACCGGCCGCGGCCGCCGATGCCTGCTTGGGCGACGGCTTCTTGCGCCGCCATCGCGCCCATGCGCTCGCACAGCGCCGACCCGCAGAACGGCTCGACCGGCACGAAGTCGACCGTTCCGGCGATGCGGGTCTTGAGGCCCTCGGTGGCAAAGCGCTTGATCGGGTGGATGCCGGATTCCCCGGCGGTGAGCTTGCGCCAGTTGTCGGCGAGGCCCGTGCCGAGCGAGGTGACGACGCCCATGCCGGTGACGACGACGATCGGCCGTCCGGCCTTGTCTTGCGTTCCCGCCATCGCGTCGTCTCCTTCAGATTATCCTTGGAGCATGATCTTTTCCGAAAACCGGTACCCACCCCGCATCACGTGCGGGGCAGGCATTTTCGGGATCATGCTCTAACCGCTTCGACCAGGGCGAGGCCTTCGCCCCGCCAATGGCCGACCCCGGTGACGACCACCTGGGTGAGGGTTGCGTCCATGCCTTTTTCGAGGCCCGTCCGGTCGCACGGCGCAAACAGCCCGCCGTGCGCGATGGCCAGCGCTGCGAGCGCCACGTTCATGGGAAACTGCGGCTCGGGTCCGTGCCCGACATAACTGCCGGGGGCGCGCACCGCAACCCCGGAAAGCTCGGTGAGGAACGCCCGTTCCTCGGCCGTGGCGGGCTCCGCCCCGCTGGCGCCCGAGAACACCGCGTAGCGGCCTTCCTCGAGCGCCGGCGCGATCTTCTCCCACAGGCGCCGCAGGCTCGCCGTCACCGCGCCGGGCTCCCGGTGCGAGCGATCGGAGAGCGCCGCGGTCAACCGCGCGAGCGGCTTGGCGCCGCGCGCCTGCGCGTGGTCGCGCGCTTCGACCACCAGGAAGGCGCCGAGCGAGGCGGCGGCGAAGCCGCCCGCCGGCGCGCGCTCCCACACCGGCTTGTACGCGCCCTTGAGCAGGTATCCGCCGAACTCGTATTGGGCGAGCAAGTCCTTGCGCTCGCCGTTGTGCGCCCCGCCCACCAGCGCAATCTCGCTCTGCCCGGCGCGGATGCGCGCGAGCGCGATGCGCACCGCGTCGACCCCGGCCGCCTCTTCGCCCATGAACGTGCGCGAGGAGCCGGTGACGCCGTGCACGATCGATATGTTGCCGGCGAGAAGATTGGAGAGCTGTGCCAGGAACAAGGTCGGGCGCAGGTCGTTCATCAGCCGCTCGTTGAGGAAGGCTTGCGGATCCTCCGCCTTCGGCAGGTTGGTGAGGATCGCCGCGTCGACGGCGAGATCGCGCTCGCCGCCGCCCGCCGCCACGATCATGTCGGTCTTGGCGAGGAGGTCCGGCTTGCCCTTGATGCCGGCGCTCTCGAGCGCAAGCCCGGCCGCGTAAGTGCCGATGCGCTGCAACGGCTCCATTTGCCGCTGGTCGCCTTTCTTCGGGATTTGTTTGTCGAAATCGACCGGCGCGAGCGGGTGGACCACGTAGGGCGCGATCGCTTTGTCGTCGGCAACCGGCCTTCCTTCCATCAGCCGCCGCCAGTGGGCGTCGGGACCTTCGCCCAAGGACGAGAGGATGCCGATGCCGGTGATCCAGGCTTCGCGCCCGCGCTCAGCCATGGGTCGGGACCCCGAGCGGGAACTCGAGCTGTCGCGCCCATGCCTCCACGTGCGCGCGGAACTCCTCGTTCGGGAACGGCACGGTGCGGAACCTGATCTCCGCCTCGCACACAGGCTTGCCCGCGCCGACGAGCCGCGCCTTGGTCACCGCGTAGCCGGAGCCCTCGTGGATCACGCTCGCTTCGCCGGCGAGCGCCTCGCCCGGCGTCACGAAGCGGCGCAGCTTGACCCGGTCGGCGCCGATGAAGAAGGGCATGCGCTCGAACTTCATGCGCGCGATGACGAGCCAGCCCGCCGTCTGCGCCATGGCTTCGATCAGCAGCACGCCGGGCATCAGCGGCAGCCCGGGAAAGTGCCCCTGGAAAATCGTGCTCTCGGTCGGGACCGTCGCCTCGGTGCGGATCGTGCGCTCCTCGAGCGAAACGGCGAGGATGCGGTCGATCAGCTGAAAGTACTCGAGGCGCATATGGCCGGGGCGGTCACGCGCTCCGGGCGGCGACCAGGTCGTCGATGCGGGCGCACAACTTGTCGAGCACGAAATATTGCTCGGTGGTGGCCTTGCCGTCGTTGACCTCCTGGGTCCAGCGCTCGATCGGCAGCTTGATGCCGAACGCCTTGTCGATGGCAAAGGCGATGTCGAGGAAATCCAGGCTGTCGATGCCGAGGTCGTTGATGGCGTGGCTCTGCGGCGTGATGGTGTCGCGGGAAATGTCGCAGGTCTCGGCGATGATGGCGGCGACGGTGTCGAAAGTCGAGGACATCGGCAACCCTTGGATGGTTGTGGAGCCTGCGCCCGGCCGCAGACGGCGGGCGCAGCGCCGCCCGGGTCCGTTGGCGCAGCGGTGCTATAGCGAAGCGGGGGCGCAAGTTCAATGGCGGCCCGGGCGCTCCGCCGAGGGCGGCTTTCCCTTGCTGGCGCCGCCGTGAAATGATCGGATATCCGGCGAGGCAGGATCGTCGCACCCGGGCAGGGGAGGCCGTCATGATCGTCCGCAGGCTGTTCATCGCTATCGCCGCGCTCGCGGGCCTGGCGCTGGCGCCGCCGGCAGCCGCCCAGCCGGCGCTCAAGGTCGGCTCGACCCCGACCGGCATCCCGTTCACCTTCCTCGACACCAAGACCAACACCATCCAAGGGGTGATGGTCGACCTCGTGGCCGCGGTCGGCAAGGACGCGGGCTTTGCCGTCACCATCGAACCGATGCAGTTTTCCACCCTGATCGCGGCGCTCACCTCCGGCAAGATCGATATCATCTCGGCGGCGATGTACATCACGCCCGCGCGCAAGGAGGTGATCGACTTCTCCGCGCCGGTCTATTCCTATGGCGAGGGCCTGGTGGTGCCCAAGACCGATGCCAAGGACTACGTCGGCTTTGCCGAGCTCAAGGGCGAAACCGTCGGCGCCCAGGTCGGCACCGTCTACGTCGAGCCGCTCAAGAACAGCGGGCTGTTCGCCGAGGTCAAAGTCTACGACACCATCCCCGACATCCTGCGCGACGTGAACACCGGGCGCCTCAAGGCGGGCTTCGCCGATTACCCGATCCTCGCCTACAA
>DASPVJ010000239.1:0-7125 GCA_035622435.1 Xanthobacteraceae bacterium
GTCGCGCGCGCCATGTCGCCCTGCTCCAGGCGCACGGCGAGGCCGTCCTTGAGGTCGATCGCCGGAAAAAGGATCACGGCGCCCACTTGAGGAAGTTGGCGATCAGCGCAAGCCCGAGCCGCTGGCTCTTTTCCGGATGAAACTGCGTGCCCGCGCAGGTGTCGCGCGCGACCATGGCGGTGACCGGCCCGCCGTAGTCCGCCTGCGCCACCAGGCAATCGCGGTTCGCCGCGTTGAGGTGATAGGAGTGGACGAAGTAGGCGTTGAGCCCTTGCGGCCCCAGCGCGATGCCGGCGAGCAGCGGGTGCGGGCGGAGCGGGTCGAGGGTGTTCCAGCCCATGTGCGGGATTTTGAGCGCCGGATCGTTGGGCTCGATGCGGTCGACCTCGCCCGGAATCCAGCCGAGCCCGTCGACGACTTGGTACTCGCGCCCGCGCTCGGCCATCAGCTGCATGCCGACGCAAATGCCGAGGAACGGCCGGCCGTTGCGGCGCACGCTCTCTTCCAGCGCCTCGACCATGCCGGCGACCCGGTCGAGCCCGCGCCGGCAATCGGCGAAGGCGCCGACGCCCGGCAGCACCACCCGGTCGGCGCGCCGCACCCGGTCGGGGTCGGCGGTGACCACGATCGGCTGATCGCGGCCGCACTCGCGGGCGGCGCGCTCGAACGCCTTGGCGGCCGAGTGCAGGTTGCCGGATCCGTAGTCGACGATGGCGACGGTCACGCCCGCGCTCCCGGCTCGGGAAAGAGGCCGATGATGGGCCCGCCGGCCGCGGGCGCGACCGGGCCGGCCGGCGGCGGCGCCGCCGGGCGCAGTCCCGGCTGCGCGGTCCAGGCATCGAAGAAACGCCGCTCCGCGGATTCCAGGTCGTCGCCCACCACGACCCCGAGGCTGTGCCACTTGCGGCGCACAAGCCCGTAACGGCGCAGGCTCGATGCCTCGAAGCCGACGAGGAGCGACACCAAGAAGCCGATGGCGAGGACGGCATCGCCGGCGCCGGCGACCCGCAATGCGGCGGACAAGGCGAACAGGACGGCGAGATAGAGGATCAGCGGCAGCCACAGCCGGTGGCGCAGCATCCACAGGGGCCCGAACAGGAAGGCGGGCCACGAGAACCCGTCGCGCACGAAGACGAACCGCTCGGTATGGGCGAGCGCGTCGGCGTTGCGCCGCGGCGGTTCGTGCACCGTATAGACTGCCATCGGGGTTCTCCGTACTGACGGAACCGGAAAGCGGCATCAGCCGCCGAGCCGACCCTTGGTCGAGGGCACCTCGCCGGCCGCCCGCGCATCGATCGCGACCGCCGCCCGCAGCGCCCGCGCCAGGCCCTTGAAGCACGACTCGGCGACGTGATGGTCGTTCGAGCCGTAGAGCGTCTCGACGTGCAAGGTGATGCCGGCGTTGATCGCAAAGGCCTGGAACCATTCGCGCACCAGCTCGGTATCGAAGGCGCCCACCTTGTCGCGCCCGAACTTGGTCCTGAACACCAGGAACGGCCGTCCGGAAATGTCGATGGCGACGCGGGTCAACGCCTCGTCCATGGGCACGTGCACGTCGGCGTAGCGGGCGATGCCCTTCATGTTGCCGAGCGCCTGCTTGACCGCCTGGCCGAGCGCGATGCCCACGTCCTCGGTGGTGTGGTGGTGATCGATGTGCAGGTCGCCCTTGGCCTTCACGCTGATGTCGATGCGCGAATGGCGCGCCAAAAGATCGAGCATGTGATCGAAGAAGCCGATGCCGGTGTCGATTGCGCTTAAGCCGGTGCCGTCGAGATCGACGGCGACCGCGACGTCGGTTTCCTTGGTGGCGCGCGTGACCTTGGCGGTGCGCATCGTTTCTTCCCGTTTGAACCGGGGGCGTTCTATCAGGGGTTTCCGGGCTTCGCCACCGCCGGCGGGGCGCAGCGTGAATGAAAGTTCCTCATCGCTCCCATCACGGCGGTTTGCATCGGCGGGCGGCAGCGCCTACATCTGCGGCCTCAGTCCCGCGTCCGACGCCCATGCAGCCGACCCAGCCCGACCATTGGCACGCCACCACCGTCCTGACCGTCCGCAAGGGCGGGACGGTCGCCATCGGCGGCGACGGGCAAGTGAGCATCGGGCAGACCATCGTCAAGGGCAACGCCAAGAAGGTGCGCCGGCTCGGCAAGGGCGACGTGATCGCCGGATTCGCCGGCGCGACCGCGGACGCGTTTACCCTGTTCGAACGGCTCGAGTCGAAGCTCGAGCAATACCCCGGCCAGCTCACCCGGGCGGCGGTGGAGCTCGCCAAGGACTGGCGCACCGACCGCTACTTGCGCCGGCTCGAAGCCATGATGATCGTCGCCGACAAGGACGTGTCGCTGGTGCTCACCGGCACCGGCGACGTGCTCGAGCCGGAGGGCGGCGTCATGGGCATCGGGTCGGGCGGCAACTACGCGCTGGCGGCCGCCCGCGCGCTGCTCGACAGCGAACTCGACGCCGAGACGATCGTCCGCCGGGCGATGGACATCGCGGCCGACATCTGCGTCTACACCAACCGCAACGTCACGGTGGAAAAGCTGTGACGCGCAAGGTCGCCGCATGACCGACTTCTCCCCGCGCGAGATCGTCTCGGAACTCGACCGCTTCATCGTCGGGCAACACGACGCCAAGCGCGCCGTCGCCATCGCGCTGCGCAACCGCTGGCGCCGGCTGCAGCTCGACGACAAGCTGCGCGAGGAGGTGCTGCCCAAGAACATCCTGATGATCGGCCCGACCGGCGTCGGCAAGACCGAGATTTCCCGCCGGCTGGCGCGGCTCGCCGGCGCCCCGTTCATCAAGGTGGAGGCGACCAAGTTCACGGAGGTCGGCTACGTCGGCCGCGACGTCGAGCAGATCGTGCGCGACCTCGTCGAAGTCGCCATCGCCATCATCCGCGAGCAGAAGCGCAAGGACGTCTCCGCCCGCGCCCATCTCGCCGCCGAGGAACGCGTGATCAACGCGCTGGTCGGCGCCAACGCCAGCCCCGCCACCAAGGACTCGTTCCGCAAGAAGCTGCGCGCCAACGAGCTCGACGACAAGGAGATCGAGGTCGAGGTGCAGGCGGGCGGGCCGTCGCTGCCGCTGTTCGAAATCCCCGGCATGCCGGGCGCGCAGATGGGGGCGGTGTCGATCGGCGATATCTTCGGCAAGGCGCTGGGCGGGCGCACCAAGACGCGCCGCGTGCTGGTGCGCGATTCCTACGAAATCCTGATCAACGAGGAATCCGATAAATTGCTCGACCAGGACCAGCTGGTGACGGACGCGCTGCGCGCGGTCGAGAACAACGGCATCGTGTTCCTCGACGAGATCGACAAGATCTGCGCGCGCGACGGGCGCATCGGCGCCGACGTGTCGCGCGAGGGGGTGCAGCGCGACCTGCTGCCGCTGATCGAGGGCACCACGGTCTCGACCAAGCACGGCACGGTCAAGACCGACCACATCCTGTTCATCGCCTCGGGCGCGTTCCACGTGTCGAAGCCGTCCGACCTGTTGCCGGAGCTGCAGGGCCGGCTGCCGATCCGGGTCGAACTCAAGCCGCTGTCGCGCGACGACTTCGTTAAGATCCTGACCGAGCCCGAGGCCTCGCTGATCAAGCAGACGGTGGCGCTGCTCAAGACCGAGGGGGTCGACCTGCAGTTCACCGACGACGCGGTCGACGCCATCGCCGACATCGCCGTCGAGGTCAACGCCAACGTCGAGAACATCGGGGCGCGGCGGTTGCAGACGGTGATGGAACGCGTGCTCGACGAGATTTCCTTCGCCGCCCCCGACCGCTCGGGCGAAGCGGTGAAGATCGACGCGGCCTACGTTAAGGGCCACATCGGCGACCTCGCCAAGAACGCGGACTTGAGCCGGTTTATTCTTTAGCAAGGCGGGGGCGGCAGTTCGCAAGTTGGACCATGATGATGTATTCTGAAGCGTAACCGGAACTGCTTTGTCGGCGAGCTAGAGGTGGGCAATGAAGTTTGCACGAATCACCGTAAATGCCAAACAAATGGGTGGGGTGCCTTGCATCCGCGGACTACGCATTCCGGTCGCGACGGTTGTGGAAATGATCGCCGAGGGGATGAGCGAAGTCGATATTCTGGCTGCTTATCCCGACCTTGAACACGAGGATATTCACGAGGCGTTACGCTACGCGGCCGCCGCGCTGCGTGAACGCGAATTGCCGCTCGCCACTCAGTGAAATTCCTGGTGGATAATGCGCTTTCGCCCGCTGTTGCGGCAGCGCTCAAGCGAGTCGGCCACGACGCCGTCCATGTGCGCGAGTACGGACTTCAGGCGGCCGAAGACGACACGATATTCGCACGAGCCCAGGCTGAAGATCGAGTCATAGTGTCGGCGGATACCGATTTTGGAACCTTGCTTGCCTTGCGCGCCGAGCGAAAGCCTTCCGTTCTGCTTTTCCGAGGCGGACCGCGCAGGTTGGATAGGCAAATTGCTCTCCTGCTGCTGAACCTGCCCGCGATCGAAGAGCCATTGGATAGGGGAAGCGTCGTCGTACTGGACGACGCCCGCATTCGGGTTCGGCCACTTCCTATCGGCGATGAACTCTAATCCGGTTCGATCAAGGCGCGCGAACCATGATGCCCGAGTTGGTTCCCACCCTCCCCGACTCCGTCCTTGCGCGATGGCCGTGGCGGCCGCGTTTTGCCCGCGTGAACGGCTGGCGCATGCACTACGTGGACGAAGGCGCCGGCGATCCGGTCGTCCTGCTGCACGGCAATCCGACCTGGGGCTTTCTCTACCGCGACTTCGTCGCGCCGCTGACCCGCGCCGGCCATCGCGTGATCATCCCCGACATGATCGGCTTCGGCCTGTCGGAGAAGCCCACGCGCGAGGACGCCCACAGCCTCGACGGCCATGTCGCCAACCTCACCGCGCTGCTGCGCGGCCTCGACCTTAACCGCATCGCCCTCGTGTGCCACGACTGGGGCGGACCGACCGGCCTCGGCTTCGCGCTGTCCAACCTCCCGCGGGTGCGCGCGCTCGTCCTGATGAGCACCTGGGCGTGGCCGCTGCCGCCGGCCGAATTCCACACGCGGCTGTTTCCCTGGCGCATGATGCATGCGCCGCTCGTCGGCCCCTATCTGCTCGGCCGGCACAATGCGCTCGTCACCCGCGGCATCTATCTTTCGGTGGTCGACCGCGCGCGCTTTCGCGACCGCGCGCAAGCCGCCTACGAAGCAGTGCTGCCGGACCCGGCGGCGCGCCTTCTGATCTGGACCTGGCCGCGCTGGATTCCGCTCGACGCGGACGCGCGGGCGTTCGACCGCTTCGCCTGGCTCGAACGGCAGCTCGCGTCGTGCACATTGCCGGCGCTGTTGGTGTGGGGTCGCGAAGACGACGTGTTCGACCACGCGACCTTCGCCGCGCGGTTCAAACAATTGCTGCCCCATGCGCACGGCCCGCACCTCGTCACCGGCCGGCATTTCCTGCAGGAGGATTCCGGCCCGGAGATTGCCGGCCGCATCGTCGATTTCCTCGAAGGCCTCGCCCAAACGGAGGCGCGTCCATGACGGAGGTCACGGCGATCGCCCGGCCGCGCCTCGACGGCCAGCGGCGCGCATTAGTGCTCGCCGAAGATCGGGTCGGGCATTATCCGGAATTCCGCCGCTTCTTCGCCGATACCTTCGACCTCGACCGCCGCGGGCTAAGCGAGCCCGGCTACGTCGCGGCGCCGTCGGGAACCTGCTACGCCCTCGTGTTCATCGGCCGCAGCGGCGAGCCGTTCCCGGCCGGCGTCGAAATCCACGCGCTGGTTCCGGCCCTCGAGCCGCTCGATGAAAGCGTCGTCGACCGCGACCTGTGGGCGATCCTGCGCTGGATGATCGCGGGCGTCGGCGGCAGCTGGACCGTGCACGACCTGGAAGCGACCGGACGGCTGTGCCGGATTCCGGCGGCGCTGTGAGCGGGATCAATCCCGCCGGCGCCGCACGCGCACGTAGAGCGCGCCGTCGCCGCCGTGCGCCGCGTGCGCCGCATCGAAGCCGATCACGGTGTCGCGCAGCTCGGGCGATTTGAGCCATAGCGGCACCTGCCGGCGCAGCACGCCGCGCTCGGCGGCGAAGTCGCCGTCGCGCCCCCCCTTGCCGGTGATGACCAGCACCAGCCGCGCGTCCGCCGCGCGGGCCGCGCGCAGGAAGCGCACCAGCGCCGCGTGCGCCTCGGCCTGGGTGAGGCCATGCAGATCGATCGTGGCGTCGATCCGCTCGCGCCCGCGGGCGAGGCGCTGCCGCAGCCGCCGGTCGAGCGGCGCGAGCGCCGGCGCGCGCGGCTTCGCCGGCATGGTGATCGCGGGGGCGGGCGGCGGCGAGGTCGGCGGGTGATGCGCGGGTTCGGGCGCGTCGGGCGCAAGCGGGCGGAACGGACGCGCGCGCCGGAGCGGGGCGATCGAACGGGTGACGCTCGCCCACAGCGCGTGCTCGTCGGCGGTGAGCGCGCGGTGCGGACGGCGGGGTTTGCGGTCGTCGGAGGTCATCGCCTTCCCCGGCCTCGCCAGCGCGCCCGGAGCCGCAGCTTGCCGCCCTTGGCCTCCGGCTTGGCGGCGACCAGGACGGGCTTGGGCCGCGGCAGCGGCATGCGCGCGCCCGCCTCGACCGGATCGAGCGCCCGTGGGACCAGCATGGCAAATCGCGCGGGATGGCGCACCCGGCCGGCGATACGGCCGGCGTCATCGCCGGCGCCGAAGTAGATGTCGCCGCGCGCCGGGCCGACGATCGCCGAGCCGGTGTCCTGGGCGATCATCAGCCGCCGCCACGGGGTCTTCGGGGCGGCGCCGTCGACCGGCAGATCGGCCTCGATGAAGAACGGCGTGCCGTAGGCGTGGAACGGATGGTCGACCGCGAGCGATCGGCCCGGGGTGAGCGGCACGCCCTCGCCGCCGGCAGGCTCGCTCTCGTCGGCAAGCCCGGTGATGCGGAAGAACACGAAGGCCTGGTTCTTGCGGCGCAGCTCCTTGGTCTGGTCGGGGTTGTCGCGCATCCATTGGCGGATACGCTCCATGGACATTTCATCCCGAGGAACGAGGTTGCGCTCGATCAGGATGCGGCCGACCGGCGTATAGGGAAAGCCATTGTGGGCGGCATAATTGACCCGCATGATCAGCCCGTCCTCCAGGCG
>DASPVJ010000240.1:0-2716 GCA_035622435.1 Xanthobacteraceae bacterium
CGCAGCCTGAAGCGCTGGATCTTGCCGGTGGCGGTCTTCGGCAGGTCGGCGCGCACGTCGATCCAGCGCGGATATTTCCACGGGCCGGCGCGGCTCTTGACGTGCTCGCGCAGCGCCTCGAACAAACGTTCGTCCGCCTGATGCCCGCGCTTGAGCACCACGAAGGCCTTGGGCTTGATGAGCCCGTCGGCGTCGGCGCGGCCGATCACCGCCGCCTCCAGCACCGCCTCGTGCGAGGCCAGCGCCGCCTCGACCTCGAACGGCGACACCCAGATGCCCGACACCTTGAACATGTCGTCGGTGCGGCCGCAGCACTGGAAGTAGCCGTCGGCGTCGCGGATGTACTTGTCGCCGGTCCAGGTCCACTCGCCGACGAACGTGCGCTGGCTCTTCGCCCGCTGGTTCCAGTAGCCCTCGGCGGCGGACGGCCCGCGGATGATCAGTTCGCCGACCTCGCCGGCGGGCACATCGCGGCCGTCCTCGCCGACGATGCGCGCGTCGTACCCGGGCACCGGCTTGCCGGTGGTGCCGTAGCGGATATCACCGGGCCGGTTGCTGAGAAAAATATGCAGCATCTCGGTCGAGCCGATGCCGTCGAGGATGTCGAGGCCGACGACCTCCTTCCAGCGCGCGCCGATGTGGGCCGGGAGCGCCTCGCCGGCGGAGACGCACAGGCGCAGCCGGTCGGAGCCGGCGCCCGGCCCGATGGCGTCGCTCGCCAGCAGCGCCGCATAGAGCGTCGGCACGCCGAAGAAGATGGTCGGCCGGCGGCGGCGGAGAATATCAAATACCGCGTCGGGGGTCGGCCGGTCGGCGAGCAGCACGGTGCTGGCGCCGACCGCCATCGGGAAGGTCATGGCGTTGCCGAGCCCGTAGGCGAAGAACAGCTTGGCGGCGGAATAGACCACGTCGTTTGTTTGGATGCCGAGCACGCCTTCGCCGTAGAGCTTGGCCGTCGCCATCAGGCTCGAATGCACGTGCTTGGCGCCCTTGGGGGCGCCGGTCGAGCCGGAGGAATAGAGCCAGAACGCGACCTCGTCGGAAATCGTCTCGGCGGCGAAGACGTCGGGCGCGCCCTTCGCCAGCACCTCGGACAACGAATAGGTGTCGAGCGCGCCGAGCTGGCCGGGATAGGGCGCCGGCACGATGGCGAGGCGCAGGCGGTCGAGTTCGCCGACGATCGGCGCGATCGATTTCACGAGCGCCGGCGACACCACGACCGCCTCGGCGCGGCTGTCGGCGAGCATGTAGGCGTATTGCTCGGGGCCGAGCAGGGTGTTGAGCGGGATCGGCACGACGCCGGCGCGGATCGCGCCCCAGAACGCGACCGGGAAATCGACCGTGTCGAGCATGAGGAGGGCGACGCGGCTCTCCTGCTCGAGGCCGAGCGCCGCAAGCCCGCGGGCGAAGCGGCAGGTCGCCGCCTGCAGCTCGCCGTAGGTGAGCGTGCGCTCGGCGTCGGCGAACGCGACCTTGTCCCCAAGCCCGCGCGCGACGTTGGCGTCGACGAACTCCGCCGCGGCGTTGTACGGCCGGCGGACGGTGAAATCCTGGGTCATGACGTTTCCTCCCTCGCGCTTTCTTCACCTCTCCCGGCTGGCGCCTTCCCTCCCCCCGCGAGCGCAGCGAGCGGTGGGGAGGGTGGACGCGCGCGAAGCGCGCGGCCGGGTGGGGGGAGTTTCTTATCCCCTGCACGACAAGCGTTTGTTGCGCTCAACTACCCCCCCACCCCTTACCCCTCCCCACCATTCGCTTCGCGAATGGGGGGAGGGGAACGGAGAGGGTTGCGCGCTCCTTCGCGCGGCCCCGGAATGACGGCGCCGGGAGTATGCATTATATTACATCGCGAGAGGTTTCCATGGCGAAGCGGCGCAAGGCGGGCAAGGCGAACGGCCTCGACGCCTTCCTCAAGCGGCTGGGCGAGCGGGTGCGCACCATGCGCAGCCGGCGCGGCATGTCGCGCAAGGTGCTGGCGCGCCATTCCAAGGTGTCGGAGCGTTACCTCGCGCAACTGGAGGCCGGCGCCGGCAACTGCTCGATCGTGCTGCTGCGGCGCATCGCCGGCGCCATGAGCGTGCCGGTCGCCGAACTGATCGACGAGCGGCCGGAGCGGCCGGTGGAGAGCCTGCTGCTCGCCCAGCTCATCGACCGCCTGGCGCCGGCCGAGCTGACGCGGGCGCGCGAACTGCTGCTGGCGCAGTTCGGCGGCCCGTCGAGCGCGACGCGCAACGGCCGCATCGCGCTGATCGGGCTACGCGGTGGCGGCAAGTCGACCCTCGGCCGCCGGCTCGCCGCGGAGCTGAAGGTGCCGTTCGTCGAACTCGACCGCGAGATCGAACGCCAGAGCGGCATGGCGCTTGCCGAAATGTTCGAAATGTTCGGCCAGGAAACCTTCCGCCGGCTCGAGCGCGCGGCGCTGGAAAAGGCGCTCGCCGGCAACGAACGCGTCGTGCTGGCGACCGGCGGCAGCCTCGTCACCGAGCCGGGCACGTTCGAACTCCTGCTCGCCTCGTGCCTGACCGTGTGGGTCAAGGCGAAGCCGACCGAGCACATGGCCCGCGTCATCGCCCAGGGGGACCTGCGCCCGATGGCCGACAACGCCCGCGCCATGGACGACCTCGTCGCCATCCTTTCGAGCCGCGAGCCGCTCTACGCCAAGGCCGACCTCACCCTCGACACCGCCGGCAAGACCGCGGCGCAAAGCGCGCGCGAACTC
>DASPVJ010000241.1:0-7978 GCA_035622435.1 Xanthobacteraceae bacterium
CGCGCTCAGCTGCTCGTCCTTGATCCGCTTGTTGCCCTCGAACGCGACCCGGTTGATGACCTGCGCCTCGACCACGGTGATGATCAGCTTGCCGCCCGCCTCGCGGATGCGCACGTCCTGGAACAGCCCGGTGGCGTAAAGCGCCTTGAGGCCCTCGTCGATCTTGGCGGCGTCGAGCCGTTCGCCCGGCACCGGTCGGAAATAGGCGCGGATGGTTTCCGCCTCGACCCGCCGGTTGCCCTCGACGACGATCGTGGTGGCGGCTGATTGCGCCGCCGCGGGAGAGGCCATGGGAATGACGACGGCACCGGAGCCGAGCAAGGCTCCGCCGAGGACGATGCAGGCAACGCTCAGCCCTCGATACGCCCGTACCCACGATTTCATGCGGAAAGCGCCCTTGTCCCCTACGGTCGCCCCGCCCCCCGGGCCGAAAGAATCGTCTCGACGCTTGTACAAGCTTTTACCCCCCAGGCAACCGTTGCCGCCCGCTCAGTTGCCTTTTTCCATCAAAGCGTTGCTCGGAAGCCACGCTTTCACGACCAGATCCTGTGAAATACCGCGAACAGGCGCGGAATGTCGTTGTAAGTCGCGAAAACCAGCAGCATCAGGACGATTGCGAAGCCGATGCGAAAGCCGATTTCCTGGGTCCGTTCCGACAACGGTCGCCCGCGCACAGCCTCCAGTCCGTAGAACAAAAGGTGACCGCCGTCGAGCAGGGGAATCGGGAACAGGTTCAACAGCCCGATCGACACCGAGATGGCCGCGACCCAGCGGATGAGCACGTCGAAGCCGAGCCTCGCCGCCTCCCCCGACATCAGCGCGATTCCGACCGGGCCGCCCAGCTGATCGGCGGATTCGTGGCCCGTCACCATGCGGTAGAGGTAGGAGAACGTCTCCTCGATGATCGACCAGGTTTCCTCGGCCCCATACCCCACCGCCTCGAAGGGCCCGACCTTCAGGCGGTCCTTGGGCCCCTGGATGCCGAGCTGCCCGAAACGATGGATCTTGCCGAAGCTGTCGGGGACCTCTTTGAGGGTCGGCACGGCGTCAAGGGTCAGCGTCTGTCCATCGCGCTCGATCGCGATCTGGATTTTCTCATCGGGGTGAGCGCGCACCAACCGCTGCATGTCGGTGAAGGTCTTGATGGGCTGACCGTCGATGGCGACGACCACGTCGCCCGGTTTGAACCCGGCCGCTGCGGCGGCGCTGTTGGCCTCCACCCCGTCGACCCGAGGCACGTTGTCGGGCCGGCCGTACAGCGCGAAAACCGCCGCAAATATCGCGATCGCCAGGAGGAAATTGGCGATCGGGCCGGCCGCCACGATGGCGGCGCGCTTGTCGAGCGGTTGGTGAAAGAAGCTCTCGCGCCGCTCGGCCGCGCTCATCGCGTCGACCGAGGCGCGGTCGGGCACGCTCGCGACGTTCTCGTCGCCGAAGAACTTCACGTAGCCGCCGAGCGGCACCGCGGCGATCTTCCAACGCGTCGCATGCCGGTCGGTGAAGCCGACCAGTTCGCGCCCGAAGCCGATCGAGAACACCATGACGCGCACCCCGCACCAGCGCGCCACCAGAAAGTGCCCGAGCTCGTGGAAGAACACGACGACCGTCAGCACGAACAGGAACGGGACGACCAGGTAGTAAAAGGTCGACAACCCGCCCAAAGCACCGACGCTGCCGAAAAACGCCATACCACCCTCGTCCCCCGCGGCCGTGGAGCCGCGATTCCTGTCCCGGCAATCCTTTAGGATGCCTTTGCGGCAATTTCTGGCAAGAGGCTTAGGGTTAACAATCTGGTACTATGGTCAACGCCGACCGCCTCTTCGACGCTCGCCGGCTCCCGCATCAGGCCGCGCCCCGAAGCGGCGTCCATGGCCGTCGCCACCAGGGCCGAAATCCCCCCGAACGACAACCTACCGGCGATAAACTCCGCGACCGCCACCTCATTGGCGGCATTGAGCACCGTCGGCGCGCCGTTGCCCGCCTCCATTGCGCCGCGCGCCAAGCCGAGCGCCGGAAAGCGGGCCAAGTCCGGCGGCTCGAAGTTCAGCGTCGCCATACGGCCGAGGTCGAGCCGCGCCGCCGGCGAGTCGATGCGGCCCGGCCAGCCCAGGCAATGGGAGATCGGAATGCGCATGTCGGGCGGCCCCAGCTGGGCGATCAGCGAGCCGTCGCGAAACTCGACGAGGGCATGCACCACCGACTGCGGATGCACCACCACATCGATCTCGTCCGGAGCGAGCGCGAACAGGTGGTGCGCTTCGATCAATTCCAGGCCCTTGTTCATCAACGTCGCGGAATCGATGGTGATCTTCGGCCCCATCGACCAGTTCGGGTGGCGCAGGGCCTGTTCGAGGGTTGCCGCGCGGATCGCCTCCATCGGCCAAGTGCGAAACGGCCCGCCGGAGGCGGTGAGCACCACGCGCCGCACGTCCTCGCGGCGGCCGGCGCCGAGCGCCTGGAACACCGCGTTGTGCTCGGAATCGACCGGCAGCACCGTGGCGCTCGTTTCGGCCGCCCGGCGCATGAACAGCGCACCGGCGCACACGAGGCATTCCTTGTTGGCGAGCGCGACGGTGGCGCCGCGCTCGACCGCGGCCATGGTGGCGCGCAAGCCGGTCGAGCCGGACACCGCCGCCATCACCCAGTCGGCCGGCCGCTGCGCCGCTTCGATGACGGCGTCCTCCCCTGCTCCCGCCTCGATGCCGGAGGCTCCGAGCCCGTCTTTGAGCGCACGGTAGGCGCCGGGATCGGCGACGGCGGCGAACCGCGCCCCGAGGTCGCGGGCGAGCTTGGCGAGCGCCGGGGCGCTGTTCCTGGCGCTCAGCGCCTCGACCCGATAGCGGTCGCGGTCGCGCGCAATGAGGTCGACGGTGCTGGTGCCGACCGATCCGGTGGCGCCCAGAATGGTCACCGTGCGCGGGGTGGGATCCGTCATCGGCTTACCATAGGAGGAAGCCGCGAGCCGCGCCATCCGCCCCGCCCCGCAGCAGCCCGATCACTGCTGCTGCCAGCGCCGCGGCGAGGAACCCGTCGAGTCGGTCCATCAGCCCGCCGTGGCCCGGGATCGCGTGGCTCGTGTCCTTGGCGCCGAAACGACGCTTGAGGGCGGATTCGAACAGGTCGCCGAGCTGCGCGAAGACGGAGAGCGCGAAGCTCAGCGCGGCGATCGGCGCGGCGCGGCGGACGTCGGCAACCGCCCCGACCGCGAGGCCGGCAAGGGTTGCCGCCATCGCTCCTGCGATCGCCCCCGACCAGGTTTTGTTCGGGCTGACCGCCGGCCACAGTTTCGCGCCGCCGACGAGCCGGCCGGCAAAATAGGCGGCCACATCCGTCGTCCACACGACCGCGAACAGGAAGATCATCGCCACGAACCCGAGCGCCGCATCGGCGCGGACCACGACCGGAGCCGCCAGCATGGCGCCCGCGTAAGTCGCGCCGAGCGCGATCCAGGTGGCCCGCGCCGTGCCCGAGAGCGACGGCGCGCCGGCGACGAGCGCGAGCCATTCCCACAGGATGCCGGCGGCGGCGAACAGCCAGAACGCGATGAACCACCCGCCGCCCACGTAGGCCGCCGCGACCGCCAGCGGGGCGAGCACCAGGGAGGAGGCGACGCGCAGCCACAGTTCGCGCCCGCCGGGCCGCGGCACCGGGGTCGTCGGGCCCTGCGCAAGGGCCGGTCCGGCATCGGTCACGACGGTCAAGACCCGGCTTCCGCCACCAGCCCGCCGAACCGGCGCTCGCGCCGGCGATATTCCGCCAGCGCGTGCTCGAGCGCCGCCCGGTCGAAGTCCGGCCAGTAGATCGGCACGAACACCAATTCGCTATAGGCCGCCTGCCACAGCAGGAAATTCGACAGCCGCTGCTCCCCGCTGGTGCGGATGATCACGTCGGGATCCGGCAGGTCCGGCGCGTCGAGCCGGCTCGCCACCATGTCGGCGGTGATCGCGTCCGGCTTGACGGCGCCGCGCGCCACGTCTTCGGCAATGCGCCGGATGGCGCGCGCGATCTCCTGGCGGGCGCCGTAGTTGAAGGCGACGACGAGGACGAGCCCGCTGTTGCCGCGGGTGAGTTCCTCGGCCTCCTCGAGCAGCCGCCTGATTTCCGGATCGAGCCCCTCGCGCTCGCCGATCACCCGCACTTTCACGTTGTTGCCGTGCAGCTCGGCGAGGTCGTGGCGGATGAACCGGCGCAGTAATCCCATCAGCTCGCGGATTTCCGCCGGCGGCCGCAGCCAGTTCTCCGAGCTGAACGAGAAGATGGTCAGGATGCCGATGCCGAGTTCGCCGGCGGCGCGCACGGTCTTGCGCAGCGCCTCGACGCCGCGCCGATGCCCTTCGCTGCGCGGCAGGCCGCGCGCCGCCGCCCAGCGGCCGTTGCCGTCCATGATGATGGCGACGTGTCGCGGCGCGCCGTAACCGGCGGTCGGGGCGGTCGTCGGCGCTGCGGCCTCGGACATTTTTTGCTCGGGCGCGCGCCCTGCTCCCTCACACCGTGAGAATTTCTTTTTCTTTTGCCGCCAGCGCGTGATCGATTTCGGCGATGGCTTGGTCGGTCGCCTTCTGGACGTCCCCGTCGTGGCGGCGGTGGTCGTCCTGGCTGATCTTATGCTCCTTCTCGAGCTTCCTGAGGGTGTCCATGCCGTCGCGCCGCACGTGGCGCACGGCAACGCGGGCGTCTTCCGCGTATTTATGCGCGACCTTGACCAGCTCGCGGCGCCGTTCCTCGTTGAGCTCGGGGATGCGCAGGCGCAGCACCTGCCCTTCGGTCGAAGGATTGAGCCCGAGGTTGGCGGCCATGATCGCCTTCTCGACCGCGTGCACCATGGAGCGGTCCCACACCTGCACGCTGATCATGCGCGGCTCCGGCACGCTGACCGTGGCGAGCTGGTTGAGCGGCATCCGGGTGCCGTAGGCCTCGACCTGGACCGGCTCCAGGAGGTTGGCGGAGGCGCGGCCGGTGCGCAGCCCGCCCAGCTCCTGCCTGAGTACCTGCAGGGCGCCCTGCATGCGCCGTTTGAGTTCGGCAAGATCGTGCGTCGCGGTTGCCATCGGGGTCTCTCAAGCGTCCGGGTCGTCTCGTCCGATCGGGAGGGCTCACCCGACGACGGTGGCGCGTCCTTTGCCGCCGAGCACCGCCGCGACCGCTCCCGGTTCGCGGATCGAGAACACGATGATAGGCATCCGGTTTTCCCGGGCAAGCGCGAAGGCCGTCGAATCCATGACCTTGAGGTCGCGCTCGATCGCCTCCTGATGGGTCAGGCGTTCGAACCGCCGCGCCTGCGGGTCCTTCATCGGGTCGGCGCTGTAGACCCCGTCGACCTTGGTCCCCTTGAGCACCGCCTCGGCGCCGACCTCGCCGGCGCGCAGCACCGCCGCCGTGTCGGTGGTGAAGAACGGGTTGCCGGTGCCCGCCGCCATCAGCACGATGCGTCCGGCGCCGAGATGCTTGAGCGCGCGCTGGCGCGAGTAGGTCTCGCACACCGCCGGCATGGCCAGCGCGGAAAGGGTGCGGGCGGGCGCGCCGGCGCGCTCGATCGCGGCTTCGAGCACGAGCGCGTTCATCACCGTCGCCAGCATCCCGATGGCGTCGCCGGTCGCCCGCGCGACGCCCTCGGCGGAGACCTCGACGCCGCGAAAGATGTTGCCGCCGCCGTTGACGACGCCGAGGTCGACGCCGAGCGCGCGCGCCGCCACGAGGTCGGCGGCGACGCGGTCGACCGCGCCCTGGTTGACGCCGACGCCGTCCGCACCGGCGAGCGCTTCGCCGCCGATCTTGACGATGACGCGTCGATAGCGGGGATCCCCCATGTGCTCGCTCCGTCCGGCCCGCGCAGACGCCGGAAGACGCCGGCCGTTTATTCTTTGGGCATGATCTTGTCCGAAAACCGGTACCCACTTTTCGGGATCATGCCCTAGCGCCGGCCGGCCGCCGCCGCCACCTCGGCGGCGAAATCGGATTCCTGCTTGTCGATGCCTTCCCCGAGCGCGTAGCGCGCGTAGCCGCCGATGCGGATCGCGCCGCCGACCGCGCCCTCGGCTTCTTTGAGCGCCTGCGCCACGCTCTTGTTGGGCTCGTGCACGTAGGCCTGATCGAGCAGGCAGACCTCCTTGTAGAAGGTCTTGAGGCCGGACTCGACGATCTTCTCGATCACATTGGCGGACTTGCCCTGGGCCTTGAACTTCTCGGCCAGCACCTCGCGCTCGCGCGCGACGAGCGCGGGATCGAGCCCGGACGGATCGAGCGCCTGCGGGTTGGCGAAGGCGACATGCATGGCGAGCTTGCGGCCGAGGGCCGTCAACTCGTCCGCCTTGCCCGCGGATTCGAGCGCGACGATCACCCCGATCTTGCCGAGCCCGTCGGCCACCTTGTTGTGCACGTAGCTTGCGACCGCGCCGTGAGCGGCCGAGAGCGCCGCGGCGCGGCGCAACGTCATGTTCTCGCCGATGGTGGCGATCGAAGCGGTGATGGCGTCGGCGATGGTCGCCGCGCCCGCGTGGGCGGCGAGAATGGCGTCGACCGAGGGGCCGACCTTGAGCGCGGCTTGCGCGATCATCTTCACCAGGCCCTGGAAGTGATCGTTGCGCGGGACGAAGTCGGTCTCGGAATTGACCTCGACCAGCACCCCTTTGGGGCCATGAAGCGCGACCCCGATCAGGCCTTCGGCGGCGACGCGGCCGGCCTTCTTGGCGGCCTTGGCGAGGCCCTTCTTGCGCAGCCAGTCGACCGCGCTCTCGAGGTCCGCGTCGGTCTCCTCGAGCGCGGCCTTGCAGTCGAGCATGCCGGCGCCGGTTTTTTCGCGCAGCTCCTTGACCATCTGGGCGGAGATTTTCGCCATTGCCTGCAATCCCGTCTGCGAGCGCGCAAGCGCGCCTCAATCCTTCTCGGCGGTCAACTCCTTGGCCTGGGCGATCCAACTCTCGACGCGGCCGGGCAGCCCCAGTTCCTCGCCGATGGTGTGGGCGTCCGCGCCGGCGAGTTCGGCGACCTGCCAGAAGTGGAAAATGCCGAGGTCGTTGAGGCGCTTTTCGATCGTCGGCGAGACGCCGGCGAGCTTCTTGAGGTCGTCGGCGACGCCGCGCGGCCCGGACAGGGGCTGGAAGCCGGCCGGCGCCGCTTCCGCCGGCACTTCCTCGATGATCGGCTTCTCGGCGGCGCCGATGTCGACGCCCATTTCGCCCTGTGCGCGCGAGATGCCGTCGATCGCCGCCTTGGCGACGAGGTCGCAGTAGAGCGTGATCGCGCGCGAGGCGTCGTCGTTGCCCGGCACCGCGAAGGTGATGCCGTCGGGATCGGAATTGGTGTCGACGATGGCGGCGACCGGGATGTTGAGCCGGCGCGCCTCCTTGATGGCGATGTCTTCTTTGTTGGTGTCGATGACGAACATCAGGTCGGGCAGCCCGCCCATGTCCTTGATGCCGCCGAGCGCGCGGTCGAGCTTGTCCTTCTCGCGGGTGAGCGTGAGGCGCTCCTTCTTGGTGTAGGCCTGCGCCTCGCCCGATCCCAGCATCTCGTCGAGCTTGCGCAGGCGCGAGATCGAGTTGGAGATGGTCTTCCAGTTGGTCAGCGTGCCGCCGAGCCAGCGCGAGTTGACGTAGTACTGGGCCGAGCGCTTGGCGGCGTCGGCGATCGCGTCCTGCGCCTGGCGCTTGGTGCCGACGAACAGGATGCGCCCGCCGCCGGCGACCGCGTCGCTCACCGCTTGCAGCGCGCGGTGCAGCATCGGCACGGTCTTGGCGAGGTCGATGATGTGGATGTTGTTGCGGGCCCCGAAGATGTACTCGGCCATCTTCGGATTCCAGCGGTGGGCCTGATGGCCGAAGTGCACGCCAGCCTCGAGCAGCTGGCGCATCGAATAGTCGGGCAGCGCCATGTCGTTCTCCGGTTTGTGCCGCCGCGGACCCGTGAGCCCGGCCTTGGAGCCGGGCCACCGGACGGCCGTGAAGCCAAGGTCCGCGTGTGAGATGGCGCGGATATAGCG